>NZ_BCQR01000043.1 GCF_001552175.1 Actinomadura kijaniata NBRC 14229 | reverse complement strand
GCCGCCGCCGGGGGCGTCCCGCACCAGGCCGCGGCCATCACCGCCTACCACGCGGTGACCGGTCCGGCGTCGGCGGCGGTCCGGCTGCTGGGGCTGGACCCGCTGGCGGTGCACCGCGCGCTGGCGGACCTCGCGGACGCGGTGGACGCCGTCGCCACCGAGGCCGCCGCGCACGCCGACGGCCCGTGGGCGGACCTGCCCGCCGCGTCCGCGCCCGTCCTCGACCTGTACGCCGAACTGCACGTCCGCGCGGACCTGCGCCTGTTCGAATCCTGATCCGGAGGTCTCCCCTTGGGCGCCAACCACGAGCACGACCCCCACGACGCCGCCCCCGCGCACGGCCGCGCGCTGCGGCTGGGCATCGGCGGCCCGGTCGGCAGCGGCAAGACCGCGCTGACCGCCGCGCTGTGCCGCGGCCTGCGCGACGAGCTGAACCTCGCCGTGGTGACCAACGACATCTACACCACCGAGGACGCCGACTTCCTGCGCCGCGAGGCCGTGCTGCCGGACGACCGGATCACCGCCGTGCGGACCGGCGCGTGCCCGCACACCGCGATCCGCGACGACATCTCCGCCAACCTCGACGCCGTGGAGTCGCTGGAGGCCCGCCACCCCGGCCTGGACCTGGTCATCGTGGAGAGCGGCGGCGACAACCTGACCGCGCTGTTCAGCCGGGGCCTGGCCGACCGGCAGATCTTCGTGCTGGACGTGGCGGGCGGCGACGACGTCCCGCGCAAGGGCGGGCTCGGCGTCGCCGCCGCCGACCTGCTGGTCATCAACAAGACCGACCTCGCCGCGCTGGTCGGCAGCGACCTGGAGCTGATGGGGCGGGACGCCGCGCGGGTGCGCGACGGCAGGCCGGTCGCGTTCACCTCGCTGCGGGAACGGCCGGACGCGCCCGAGGTCGCCGGCTGGGTCCGCGAGATCGTCCGCGAGGCCCGCGCACCCGCGCACGCCCCCTCCCACGGTCCCGCGGCGGCTTCGTGACCAGGCGTTACACCGCCCGCGCCGCCGTCACCGCGACGCGCGACGCGGGCGGCCGGACCCGGCTGCCGCTGCTGCGGTCCGACGGCCCCCTGGCGCTGCGCGAGACGCCGGGCGGCGACGGGGCGACCGTCCATCTGGTCGGCGCGGCGGCCGGGCCGCTCGGCGGGGACGTGTTCGACCTCGCGGTGACCGTCGGGCCGGGCGCGCGGCTGGCGTTCCGGTCCGCCGCCTCCACGCTCGCGCTGCCCGGCGACGGCCGGTCCCGCATGGTCGTGCGGGCCGAGGTCGGCGCGGGCGGGCACCTGGACTTCGCTCCCGAGCCCACGGTGGCGGCGGCGGGCTGCGACCACCGCGCCGTCGCCGCCGTCGCCCTGCGCGGGGACGCGACGCTGCGCTGGCGCGAGGAACTGGTCCTGGGGCGGCACCGGGAGGAGCCCGGCCGCCACACCGGCAGGTTCGACGTGACCGTGGACGGCGTCCCGCTGCTGCGGCACGAGCTGCGGCTGGACGATCCGGCCGTCTACCGCGGCGACGCGGTGATCGGCCGGGCGAAGGCGGTCGGCAGCCTCCTGCTGGTCGGGCCCGGTCTCGTCCGGGAGCCGTGGGTCGGCGAGGGCGTGGGGGCGCTGCCGCTGGAGGGGCCGGGGGTGCTGGTCACCGCCGTGGCCGCCGACTCCGCCGAGCTGCGCCGCCGGCTGGCGTCCGGGGAGCGGCGGGCGCGCGGCCCCGTCCCGGTCGGCTGATCCGCCCGATTCTGTCGGACCCTCCCGGTAGCCTTGTGTCCGCAATATCTCTTTAGGGCATAAAGACTTCGGGACGGGGCACATGACCGCAACGACCGCCGGACGGCACGCCGCCGACAGCCACGACATGATCGAGGTGCGCGGCGCCCGCGAGAACAACCTCCGCAACGTCTCGCTCGACCTGCCCAAGCGGCGGCTCACCGTGTTCACCGGGGTGTCCGGCTCGGGCAAGTCGTCGCTGGTGTTCGGCACCATCGCGGCCGAGTCCCAGCGGCTGATCAACGAGACGTACACGGCGTTCATCCAGTCGTTCATGCCGAGCATGGGGCGGCCGGACGTGGACGCGCTGCGCAACCTCAGCGCCGCGATCGTCGTGGACCAGGAGCGGATGGGCGCCAACTCCCGCTCCACGGTCGGCACCGCCACCGACGCGTACGCGATGCTGCGGATCGTGTTCAGCCGCCTCGGCGTGCCGCACGTGGGGACCTCCACGGCGTTCAGCTTCAACTCCGCCGAGGGCATGTGCCCCGAGTGCGAGGGGCTGGGGCACGCCGACGCCCTCGACATCGACGAGATCGTGGACCGCGAGCTGTCCCTCAACCAGGGCGCGATCAAGGTGCCGGGCTTCACCGTCGACGGGTGGCTGGTGGCGGGCTATGTGGGCTCGGGGTTCTTCGACCCCGACACCCCGCTCAAGGACTTCACCGAGCGGGAGTGGGACGACCTGCTGAACAAGCCCCCGGGCACCAAGGTGAAGATCGGCAAGAGCTCGATGAGCTACGAGGGGCTGCTGCACCGCGTCCGCCGGTTCTACCAGGGCAAGGACCGCGACTCGCTCCAGCCGCACATCCGCGCGTTCGTGGACCGCGCGGTGAAGTTCGCCGAGTGCCCGGCCTGCGGCGGCACCCGGCTGAACGCCGCCGCCCTCTCCTCCAGGATCGGCGGCCGCAACATCGCCGACTGCTCCGCCATGCAGATCAACGACCTGCTGGAGTTCGTCAAGGGAATCGACGACGAGTCGGTCGCGCCGCTGCTGGCCACCCTGCGCGGCACCCTGGAGTCGCTGGTGGAGATCGGCCTCGGCTACCTCAGCCTCGACCGGCCCGCCGGGACCCTGTCGGGCGGCGAGGCGCAGCGCGTGAAGATGGTCCGCCACCTGGGGTCCAGCCTCACCGACGTGACCTACGTGTTCGACGAGCCGACCGTCGGGCTGCACCCGCACGACATCGCCCGGATGAACGACCTGCTGCTGCGGCTGCGCGACAAGGGCAACACCGTCCTGGTCGTCGAGCACAAGCCGGAGACCATCGCCATCGCCGACCACATCGTGGATCTCGGGCCGGGCGCGGGCACGGCGGGCGGCGAGATCTGCTACACCGGCGACCTGGCCGGGCTGCGCGCCTCCGGCACGCTCACCGGCCGCCACCTGGACCACCGGGTCACGCTGCGGGAGAAGTTCCGCGAGCCGACCGGCCACCTGCGCATCGAGAACGCCCGCCAGCACAACCTCCGGGACGTCACCGTCGACATCCCCACCGGCGTCCTGACGGTCGTCACCGGCGTGGCCGGGTCGGGCAAGAGCTCGCTGATCCACGGCCACCTGCCCGGCCGCGACGGCGTGGTGGTCGTCGACCAGTCGGCGATCCGCGGCTCCCGGCGCAGCAACCCCGCCACCTACACCGGCCTGCTGGACGCGGTCCGCACCGCGTTCGCCAAGGCCAACGGCGTCAAGCCCGGCCTGTTCAGCGCCAACTCCGAGGGCGCCTGCCCCAACTGCAAGGGCATCGGCCTCGTCTACACCGACCTCGCGATGATGGCCGGGGTCGCCTCGACGTGCGAGGAGTGCCAGGGCAAGCGGTTCACCCCGAAGGTCCTGGAGTACAAGCTGCGCGGCAAGGACATCTCCGAGGTGCTGGCGATGCCGGTGACCGAGGCGCACGCGTTCTTCACCGAGAGGAACGCCCGCGCCGTCCTGTCGCGCATGCTGGACGTGGGGCTGGGCTACCTGAGCCTGGGGCAGCCGCTGACCACGCTGTCGGGCGGCGAGCGGCAGCGCCTGAAGCTGGCGATCCAGATGGCCGAGAAGGGCACGACCTACGTGCTGGACGAGCCCACCACCGGCCTGCACCTGGCCGACGTGGACCAGCTGCTCGCCCTCCTCGACCGCCTGGTGGACGACGGCAACACCGTCATCGTCATCGAGCACCACCAGGCCGTCATGGCGCACGCCGACTGGATCATCGACCTGGGGCCGGGCGCGGGCCACGACGGCGGACGCGTCGTGTTCACCGGCACCCCGGCCGAGCTGGTCGAGAACGCCGACACCCTCACGGCCGTGCACCTGCGCGAGTACCTGGCCCGCGACTGACGGTCCTCACATCGCCCGGCGCAGCCGCCGCAGCCCCTCCCCGATGTCGTCGCGCCGGATCCCGCCGTAGCCGAACACCAGCCCCGGCCGCGGCGGGCCGGCGATCGCGAACTCCGACAGCGGGTACAGCGCCACGTCGTGGTCCAGCGCGCGGCGCGCCAGGCCGGTGTCGCCGCCGGTGTCGCCGCCGGTGTCGCCGCCGGTGTCGTCGCCGGTGAGGAACGCGCTCAGGTGCAGCCCGGCCTCCGACGGCACGACGGCCAGGCGGTCGGCGAAGTCGCGTTCCAGCAGTTCGACGAGGTGCTCGTGCCGGGCCTGGTACTCCCGGCGCGACCGCCGCAGGTGCCGCGCCAGCATGCCCTCGTCGACGAACCTGGCCAGCGCCGCCTGCACGGGCAGGTCGGAGTGCCACGACGACACGTACCGGGCCGCCCGGAACGCCCTGCGCAGCGCGGCCGGGGCGACCAGGAACCCCAGCCGCAGCACCGGCAGCATCGCCTTGGAGAACGTCCCCAGGTAGATGACGCGGCCGTCGGCGTCCAGGCTCTGCAACGGCTCGACCGGGCGGCCGCCGTAGCGGTACTCGGTGTCGTAGTCGTCCTCGACGATCACCACCTCGCGGTGCCGCGCCCACTCCAGCAGCGCCCGCCGCCGGGGCAGCGACATGGCCATGCCCAGCGGGAACTGGTGGGACGGGGTGACGTACACGGCGCGCGCGTCGTCCGGCAGCGCGTCCACGCGCAGTCCCTCGGCGTCCACCGGGACACCGTGCACCCGCAGCCCCAGGGACCGGAACAGCAGCCGCGCGGGCGGGTAGCCGGGGTCCTCCATCGCGACCGCCGCACCCGGCTCCAGCAGGACCCGGCACACCAGGTCGAGGGCCTGCTGGATGCCCGCGGTGACCACGACGTCGGCGGCGTCGGCGCGCACCGACCGGGACACCCCCACGTGCCGCGCGACCGCCTCCCGCAGCACGTCCAGCCCGGCGGGGTCCCACGCGCCCGACAGGGCCCGCGCCGTGGGGCGCAGCTCCGCCGCCATCAGCCGCCGCCACTCCGCGAACGGGAACAGCCCCGCGTCCGGCAGCCCGACGCGGAAGTCGTAGCGTGCCCCGGGCAGCCGGGCGGGCCACGCCGCCAGGTCGTGCCACACCGCGCGGGGCCGCAGCGGCGACGCGGCGGGCGCGCCGCGCGGGGCCGTCCCCGTCGCGCGCACGTAGGTGCCCGCGCCGGACCGGCCCTCCAGGAACCCCTCGCCGGCGAGCCGGTCGTAGGCGACGCCGACCGTCGTGCGGGAGACGGCCAGCCGCCGCGCCAGCTCGCGGGTCGGCGGCACCGGGTCGCCGGGCCGCAGCCGCCCGTCGAGGACGGCGTCGCGCAGTTGCCGGTAGATCTGCCCCGCCAGGTCGCGGCGGCCGTCGAGGCTGACATGGACGTCCATCCCGCCGACCCTAGAACGGCCCAGTCGTTTCCCGCCATTTCGGCCCTTCAACCGGGCCGCCGCGCGCCCCTACGGTGTCGCCATGGATCCGATGAGCACCGATTTCCGCGACCTCGACCGCCGCGCCGCCGATTTCTACCTGACCTTCGTCGCGCAGGTGAAGCCCGCCGACCTCACGCTGGCCACCCCGTGCTCCGACTGGACGCTGCACGGCCTGCTGCGCCACCAGGTGAGCCAGGACGAGGGGTTCGCGGCGGCGGCCCGCGGAGATGGCGGCGACCTCCAGGTGTGGCGGAACGGCTCGCTGGGCGACGACCCCCACGCCGCCGCCCGCGCCTCCCTCGACCTGGTGACCGGGGCGTTCGCCGAGGAGGGCGTGCCGGACCGGCCGTTCCTGATGCCGGAGGTCACCGACCGGCCCGTTCCCGGCCGGATGGCGGTCAGCTTCCACTTCGTGGACCTGGTGGTGCACGCCTGGGACGTGGCGGCGACGCTCGGCCTGCCGTGGGAGCCGTCCGCCGAGATGCTGGAGGCGTCGCTCGCGGTCGCCGCCCTCGTGCCGACCGACGACGCCACGCGCGGGCCGGGGCTGGCGTTCGACCGGGCCGTGCCCGCCCCGGAGGACGTGTCGCCCGGCGACCGCCTGCTGACGCTGCTCGGCCGCTCCCCGTCCTGGGCGCCCAGCCAGTACCGATGGGTGTGACCGCTCGTCCACGAAGGCTGTCCGGGGCGGCGCGCGGCGAACACGTCCGGGCCGCCTGATCGGGTGGGGTCCCGACCGGCCCGGCACGCCGCACGGCAAGGGCGTGTGGGCACCGCCGGCACGCTGGTGCGGGGCCGCGGCGACGGCGTTCGGCCCGAGGACCGGCGAAGCCCCCGGCTCGTGGCCGCCGGGGGCCGCCTCGCCTTCGCCGTCGAGAAAGGCGGCCGTCCCGTGCTCCTGGCGTCCCGGGACCTGTTGCGACGTGGACCCCGGCCACGCGCGCGAGTGCGCGACCTGGCCTGCGGGCGCCGTGGGCCAGGGTCCTGAAAGACCGCCTAGCCGAGGGCCAGGGAGGCGGCGGTGAACAGCTTCGACGGATCCGACGGCAGCGGCGGGCCGTACTCCATCACCGTCGTGGTGAACGCCGTGGTGAGGCCCGCCCTCTCCAGCCACGCCAGCAGCTCGGGCCGCCGGTGGTCCACCTCCGCGCGGTGGGGGCCGGGGGTGTCGGCGGCCAGGTCCGCCAGCAGGGACGTCGCCGTCGCCAGGTCGTCGGCGACGACCGGGCCGAGCACGGTCTCCTCGTGGTTGCGCCACGCCCCGCCGAAGCCCGCGATCCCCTTCGCGGTCTCCACTACGCGCCAGGAGAGGCAGAAGCCCGACAGATGGTCCAGGAGGCGTTCGCGGGGCGCGCCGAACGCGGCGGCGTCCAGCGCGCGGATCGCGGGCAGGTCCCCCGCGGCGGCGGGACGGGACCGGCCGGACGGCGCGAGCGTCGCCACTCCCCTGAGGGTGCTCATCCCCCCGACGGCGCGGAAGCCGAGGCGTTCGTAGAGCGGACGGCCGAAAGTGGTCGCCGTCAGCCACGCCGACGGGGTTCCGGACTCGGCCAGAACGTGCCGCATCAGGCGCCCGCCGAGCCCCCGGCGCTCGTGCGAGGGCGCGGTGAGGACCATGCCGACCGCCGTCGTCGCCGCGCCGTAGGAGGTGCCCGCGGCGGTGGCGAGCAGGCCGTCGCCCGGCGCGTCGACCCCGTAGACCGAGCCCAGCGCGAACAGCGACCGCCAGGTGTCGCGGTCCGGCGGCCAGTCGCGGCTCACGGCGAGGGCCAGGCAGGCGTCGAGATCGTCGAGGGTGAGCGACCGGACGGTCAGATCCATTCCAGGGATCCTAGGGGTTGACCTTGAGTACGCTCCAGATCGCAGAGTGGTAGGGAGACCAAGCGGAGGAGACTCATGCGGATCGGACTGCAGGTTCCCAGCTTCACCTTCCCCGGCGGCCCCGAGCGGATCGGGCCGGAGTTCGCGCGGATCGCCCGCGAGGCCGACGAGGGCGGGCTGCACTCGCTGTGGGTGATGGACCACTTCTTCCAGATCGCGATCGTCGGGCCGCCCGAGGACCCGATGCTGGAGGGCTACACGGCCCTGGCGTACGCGGCGGCGGTCACCGAGCGGATCACGCTCGGCACGCTGGTCACCGGCGTCGCCTACCGGCACCCCGGCGTGCTGGTGAAGACCGTGACGACGCTGGACGTGCTGTCGGGCGGCCGGGCCTGGCTCGGGATCGGCGCGGCCTGGAACGAGGAGGAGGCGCACGGCCTCGGCATCCCGTTCCCGCCGCTCGCCGAGCGCTTCGAGCGGCTGGAGGAGACGCTGCGGATCGCCCGCCAGATGTGGAGCGGCGACGAGACGCCGTTCGAGGGCGAGCACCACAGGCTGGAGCGGCCCCTCAACTCCCCGCCCGCGCTGCGGGCGCCGCACCCGCCCATCCTGATCGGCGGCGGCGGGGAGAAGAAGACGCTGCGGCTGGTCGCGAAGTACGCCGACGCCTGCAACCTGTTCGACTCCCCCGAGATGCCCCACAAGCTGGAGGTGCTGCGCGAGCACTGCGAGCGCGAGGGCCGCGACTACGCCGAGATCGAGAAGACGGCGATGACGTACTTCGAGGAGACCCCCTCGGTGGACCGGGCCGTCGACATCGTGGGGCGCAACGCCGAGCGCGGCGTCGACCACGTGATCTTCTCGCAGTGGCCCGGGCAGGACCTGGCCGGGGTGCTGGCCGAGGCCCTGCCCCAGGTCGAGAAGATCACTCCGGCGGGGCGCTGACCCGCGCCGGGCTGCGGATACGGTCGGATCATGACGACCTATCGCCAGCCCGGCACCGTGCTCACCGACCACCGGTTCACCGTCCCCCTCGACCACGCCCGCCCCGACGGGCCGACGATCGAGGTGTTCGCGCGGGAGGTCGTCGCGGCCGGGAAGGCGGGCCGCGACGACCTGCCGTGGCTGGTGTACCTGCAGGGCGGTCCCGGCTACGGGTCGCCGCGCCCGGTCGGCCGCGACTCGTGGCTGGACCGCGCCCTGGAGGACTACCGGGTACTGCTGCTGGACCAGCGCGGCACCGCCCGTTCCACCCCGGCCAACCGCCGCACCCTCGCCGGGATGGACCCCGCCGGGCAGGCCGGGTACCTGGCGCACTTCCGCGCCGACTCGATCGTCCGGGACGCCGAGATGGTCCGCCGCGCGCTGCTGGGCGAGGGCCGGTGGAGCGTCCTCGGGCAGAGCTTCGGCGGGTTCTGCGCGGTCACCTACCTGTCGCTGGCGCCCGAGGGGCTGCGCGAGGTGCTCATCACCGGCGGGCTGCCCGGTCTGGACGCCACCGCCGACGACGTCTACCGGCGCACCTATCCGCACGTCGCCGCCAAGAACGCCGCGTTCTACGACGCCTACCCGCAGGACGTCGAGCAGGTCAGGCGGATCGCCCGGCACCTGCGCGACAACGAGGTGCGGCTGCCCGCGGGGGGCCTGCTGTCGGTGGAGATGTTCCAGACGCTCGGGGTGATGCTCGGCATGAGCGACGGCGCGCACCGCATGCACTACCTGCTGGAGGGCGCGTTCGACGGCGACGAACCGTCGGACGTGTTCCTGCGGCAGGTGGAGGCGTACACCGCGTACGCCGAGGCCCCCTTCCACGCGATCCTGCACGAGCCGTGCTACGCGCAGGGCGAGGGCTCGGCGACGCGGTGGGCGGCGCACCGGGTGCGGGCGGAGTTCCCCGCGTTCGACTCCCTGGAGGACGACGCGCCGTTCCCGTTCACCGGGGAGATGGTCTACCCCTGGCAGTTCGAGCAGGACCCGTACCTGGTCCCGTTGCGCGAGGCCGCCCACCTGCTGGCCGAGCGCGACGACTGGCCCGCCCTCTACGACGCCGGCCGGCTGGCCGCCAACGAGGTCCCGGTCGCCGCCGCCGTCTACCACGACGACATGTACGTGGACCGCGAGCTGTCGCTGCGGACCGCCGCCGCCGTGCGCGGCCTGCGCCCGTGGATCACCAGCGAGTACGAGCACGACGGCCTGCGCAACAGCGGCGGCAGGGTGCTGGACCACCTCATCCGGATGGTGCGCGGCGAGGTCTGATCACTTCTTCTGCAGGCCGCGCATCCGTTCGATCTCGGCGAGCTGGCCCGACTGCACCTCGCGGGCCAGCTCCTGCACCACGACGTCCTGGCCCTTGTCCAGCACGTCCTTGACCATGGTCAGCGCCCCCTGGTGGTGGGTGATCATCAGCTCCAGGTAGAGCTTGTCGAACGCCTCCCCGCGCGCGGCGCGCAGCTGCTCCATCTGCTGCGGCGTGGCCATGCCCGGCATGTTCGCGTGCGGGTCGGCGGAGGGCTTGGCCCCGTGCCCGCCGTGCCCGCCGTGCCCGCCCGTCCCGGTGCCGACGTTGTTGCGCCGCAGCCAGGACTGCATCGCCGCGATCTCGCCGCCCTGCGCCACGTCGATGCGCTTGGCCAGCGCCTTCACCCGCCGGTCGGACGCCTGCTGGGGCGCCAGCACCGACATCGCCTGCGCCTGCTCGTGGTGCGGGATCATCATCTGCACGAAGCGGATCTCCGCGGCCGTCGGCTTGGCCGGCGCCTTGGCGGGGGCGGCGGGCTCGGTCCGGTTCGGCTCCCCCGGTTTGCCGGGGACCAACACGGTGCCGCTGGGTTTCGCGGCCGGCCTCTCATCGCCGCTGCATCCGCTGAGAACGGCTCCGGCCAGCAGCGTCGTCGCCACTGTCACGGCGATCCGGTGTCGCATCGCACTCCATCCCTCGGGTCTGGTAGCGCGAAGGTACCCACTCCAGCATTCCCGACAAAAGACCACTAGGTCTCGGAAAGCTCACAGATCGCCACACCTCTGGGCAAGGGGCGTTTCAGCCCTCATACTCCATTTGATCAATGTCATGTCATCGGGGGTCGTACGTAAGGAGACAGGGTGGCGCCAGTTCGCAGACGCCAGACCAGACGCCGAACACTGCTGGGCACCCTCTCGGGGGTCGTCCTGGCCATGGCGGCCGTCCTCACCGCGCCGGCCGCGTCGGCCGACATTCCGGGCAAGGACGAGATCGCCAAGTCCGACAACATGCACCACCTGGCGAACATCCCCAAGCCGGGGCCGTTCAGCGCCGTCGACGCCTACGGCACCGACTGGGCGTTCAAGGGCAAGTACGCCTTCGCGGGCAACTACAACGGCTTCACCGTCTTCGACATCAGCCGGCCCGCCAAGCCGAAGATCGTCAGCGTCGTCCAGTGCCCGGGCGCGCAGAACGACGTGTCGATCGCCGGGAACCTGCTGTTCCTGTCGACCGACCGCTCGATGAGCGACGACTCCTGCCAGGCCGTGCCCAAGCCCGCGACCGACAAGACGGCGTGGGAGGGCATCAAGATCTTCGACATCAGCGACGTGCGCAACCCGCGCTACGTCAAGGCCGTCGAGACCAAGTGCGGCTCGCACACCAACACGCTCGTCCCGGGCAAGCGCGGCACCGCCTACATCTACGTGTCGTCGTACTCGCCCAACTCGACGTTCCCCGACTGCCAGCCGCCGCACGACCTGATCTCCATCGTCAAGGTCCCGCTGAAGAAGCCGGCCGAGGCGTCCGTGCTGTCGGAGCCGGTGCTGTTCCCGGACGGCGGCAACCCCGGTGACGGCCAGACCTGGCCGAACGGCACCTCCGCCACCTCCGGCTGCCACGACCTGACCGCCTACCCGGACAAGGACCTGATGGCCGGGGCGTGCATGGGCGACGGCGTGCTGTTCGACATCGAGGACCGGGAGAAGCCGCGCGTCGTCACCAGCGTGCGCGACGACGAGAACTTCGCGTTCTGGCACTCGGCCACGTTCAACAACAAGGCCAACAAGATCGTCTTCACCGACGAGCTCGGCGGCGGCTCGGCGGCCACCTGCAACGCCACCATCGGCCAGCAGAAGGGCGCCAACGCCATCTACGACATCGTGGGCAAGGGCGACAAGGCCAAGCTGGTCTTCCGCAGCTACTACAAGATCCCGCGGCCGAACACCGACACCGAGAACTGCGTGGCCCACAACGGCTCGCTGATCCCGGTCAAGGGCAAGGACATCATGGTCCAGGCCTGGTACCAGGGCGGCATCTCGGTGTGGGACTTCACCGACTCCCGCAAGCCCAAGGAGATCGGCTGGTTCGAGCGCGGCCCGTTCGACGACAAGAACCTGATCCTGGGTGGCTCGTGGTCGGCGTACTACTACAACGGCTACATCTACTCCAGTGACATCCAGAAGGGCCTGGACGTCATCGACATCCGCGACAAGCGGACCGACAAGGGCAAGCGCGTCAAGCTCGACATCCTGAACGCGCAGAGCCAGCCGGACTACTTCGACTGACGGTCGGACCCGGCTGACCCACGCCAAGAGAACGGCCCCCGGCATCCCGCCGGGGGCCGTTTCCCTGTCCGGCCGCCCTAGCGGCGGGCCGCCCGCACGAGACGGCGGGCCAGCGGCCAGGCCAGCAGCACCGCGACCACGGCGTAGACGGCCACCGCCAGCGGCGAGTTGACCAGCCCGGTGAGGCTGCCGTCGCTGATCTGCAGGGCGCGGCGCATCTGGAGCTCCGCGCCCGGCCCCAGGATCACCCCGAGGATCGCCGGCAGGACCGGCAGGCCGAACCGCCGCATCGCGAAGCCCAGCAGCCCGATCAGCAGCAGCACGACCAGGTCGACGGGGTCGCCGCCGACCGCGTAGGCGCCGACGCTGGCGAAGAACAGGATGCCGCCGTACAGGTACGGGCGCGGGATCCGCAGCAGCTTCGCCCAGACCGGCGCGAGCGGCAGGTTGATCAGCAGCAGCAGCACGGTGCCCACGAACAGGCTGGCGATCAGGCCCCACACCAGGTCGGTCTCGCGCTGGAACAGCAGCGGGCCGGGCTGGATGCCGTACTGCTGGAACGCCGCCAGCATGACCGCCGCGACCGCCGTGGTGGGCAGGCCGAGGGTCAGCATCGTCACCATCGTCCCGGCGGCCGAGGCGCTGGCGGTCGACTCCGGACCGGCCACGCCCTCGATCGCGCCCTTGCCGAACTCGTCGCGGTGCTTGGACAGCCGCTTCTCGGTCGCGTACGACAGGAACGTGGGGATCTCCGCGCCGCCCGCCGGGACCGCGCCGAACGGGAACCCGATCAGCGGGCCGCGCAGCCACGGCTTCCAGGTGCGCCGCAGGTCGTCCCGCGACAGCCAGGGACGGCCGACCGGGATCGGGCTGCTCCCCCCGTGCCGCAGGTGCGCCGCGACCCACAGGGCCTCGCCGACCGCGAACAACCCGACCGCGACCAGCACCACGTCGATGCCGTCGCTGAGGTGCAGCGTCCCGAACGTCAGCCGCGACTGCCCGGTCATCTGGTCCAGGCCGACCAGGCCGAGGGTCAGGCCGAGCAGCAGCGAGGCGAGCCCGCGCAGCCGGGAGGCGCCCAGCACCGAGGTGACCGCGACGAACGCCAGCACCATGATCGCGAAGTAGTCGGGGGCGCCGATGTCGACCGCGACCGACGCGACCGCCGGGGCCAGCAGCACCAGCGCCGTCGTGCCGACCATGCCGCCGACGAAGTGCCCGATCGCGGCGGCGGCCAGCGCCTGCGGGCCGCGCCCGGAGCGGGCCATCGGGTTGCCCTCGATCGCGGTGACCACCGCCGCGCTCTCGCCGGGGGTGTTGAGCAGGATCGAGGTGGTGGAGCCGCCGAACATGCCGCCGTAGTAGATCCCGGCGAACATGATGAACGCGGCCGTGGAGTCCAGCCCGTAGGTCACCGGCAGCAGCAGCGCCACCGCCATCGCCGGGCCGATGCCGGGCAGCACGCCGATCGCGGTGCCCAGGATTACGCCGATCGCGGCGAACGCCAGGTGCGCCGGGGTCAGGGCGGTGCCGAACCCGTCCAGCAGGTGGGTGAACGCGTCCATGCCCTACAGCACCCCCATCAGCGGCCCGCCGGGCAGCGGAACGCCCAGCAGCCGGTCGAAGACGAACCAGGTCAGCAGCGACAGCCCGGCCGCCAGCAGCGGGTCGCGCACCATGTCACGGCTGCCCAGCGCGTACACCGAGCCCCAGAACAGCACCGCCATCGCGATCGGGAAGCCGAGCGGGCCGATCAGCGCGACGTTCGCCAGGAACGCCGCCAGCAGCATCGCCACCGTGCGCCAGTCGGCGGGGGTGTCGGGGTCGATGTCCTCGCCCGCCTCGGCCTGGCCCCGGCCGCCGCGCAGCACGTCCACCGCCAGCAGCACCGACACCAGCACCAGCAGCCCGCCGACCAGCATCGGGACCGCCTCGGGCCCGACCGGGCCGCGCCGGGTGAAGTCGTCGGGGATGCGCAGCGCGTCCACGCACACCAGCCCGCCGAGGACCAGCAGGAACGCGCACAGCCCCAGCTCGGACCGCCGGACGGGCGTGCGATCCCCGTGCTCGTGCCCGTGCTCATGCCCGTGCCCGTGCGTCATCTCACTCATGCCGTGTTTCCCGCCCGCTTCCAGGGCGCCCCAAGGCGCCGTCTTCCCTCGTCGCTCTGGTCGCTTCGCTCCCGCTGCACTCGCTGCGCTCGTTCCGCGCGGACGCAGTGCCCATCGGCTCGCTGCGCTCGCGGGTCAGTCCAGACGGCGCCGCGCCCTTCCAGCCCGCTCATGCGAGTCCCAACTCCTTCAGCACCGACGCGACGCGGCCGTTCTCGGCGGCGATGAACGCCCGGAACCGGTCGCCGGGCAGGAACGCCGGGGTCCAGCCGTTGTCGCGCAGCGCCTTCTGCCACTGCTCGGTGCGCTGCAGCTCCGTCCAGAGGGCGACCATCCGGTCGCGGTCGCGGTCCGACAGGCCGGGCGGGGCGACGATGCCGCGCCAGTTGGTGAACTCGACGTTCAGCCCGGCCTCCTTGAGGGTGGGCGCGTCGATGCCGGGGACGCGCCGGGCCCCGGTCACCGCCAGCGGCCGCAGCTCGCCCGCCGCGATCTGGTCGCGGGTCTCGCCGACGCCCGTCATGCCGAAGCCGACCTTGCCGCCGAGGATGGAGGCGGTCAGCTCGCCGCCGCCGTCGAACGGCACGTAGTTGACCTGCCGGGGCGGGACGCCGGCCGCCCGCGCCATCAGCATCGGCGCGAGGTGGTCGGGGCCGCCCGGCGAGGAGCCGCCCCCGACCGGGACCGACCGGGGCCGGGCGCTCCATGCCCTGATCAGGTCCTGGATCGTCCGGTACGGCGAGTTCTTGCCGACCACGACGATGTCGGACTCCTCGATGAGCCGCGCGACCGGCGTGGTGTCGGCCAGCGTGGACGGCGAGCGGTTGGTGTGCACCGATCCGACGACGCCGAGCCCCATGGACATGGCCAGGCGGCCGTTGCCGCGTTCGCCGACGATCCGGCCGAGGCCGACGGTGCCGCCCGCGCCGGGCAGGTTGAACACCTCGATGTTCTTGCTGAGGCCCGCCTCCTCCATGGCCTTGACGGCGGTGCGGGCCGTCAGGTCGTAGCCGCCGCCGGGGGCGTTGGGCACCAGGACCCGCAGTCCGGGGATCGCGGTGCCGGTCGTTCGGTCGTCGCCGCCGGACACCAGGGGTGGGACGCACGTCACCAGCAGCGCCGCTCCCAGCGCCGCCAGCCATGCTCGGGGTTGTCTCATCCGGCCTTACCTCGGGAAACGTTACGGTGTGTGGTCTGGGCCACATGGTGCCCGCCCGGCGGCCGCGTGTCGCTCTTTGGGAGCTATCGATACTTTTGGTCGTTTCGGTCACGCCGGTAGGGTCGCCATCGCCCGGATCGGGAGGTGGGAGATGGGTCCGGCGGGCTCGCTGGCACGGCAGTTGCTGGTCTGGCAGCTACTGATCGTCTTCGCGCTGCTGGGCGGCGTGGCGGCGTACTCGACCCTGCACAGCAACGCGGTGTTCCGCGACACCGAGGGTCGCAAGCTGCTGGCCGTCGCCGAGAACGTCGCGGCCACGCCGGGCGTGCGCGCCTCGCTGGCCGACCCCGCCCGGCGCGACGCGCTGCCGTCGTTCGCCGAGGGGGCCCGCACGCTGTCCGGCGCCGACGCGGTGGTGATCACCGATCGGGACGGGCGGGTGCTGACCGCGCCCGACCCGGCCCTGGTGGGGCGGCCGCTGGCGTTCGGCGACAGCACCGTGCGGCGGGGGCGGGCGTGGGTCGGCGAGGCCGGCGGGCGGCTCGCCGCGCACGTCCCGGTGATCGGCGACGCCGGCCGGGGCACCGTCGGGTACGTCGCGGTCAGCCGGGACACCCCCGGCCTGTGGGCGGGGGTCGCCGGCTCGCCCGGCACCGCGCTGGCGCTGCTGGCGATCACCACGGTGATCGGCGTCGCCGGGTCGTTCCTGCTGGCCTCGCGGGTGAAGCGGCAGACGCTCGGGCTGGAGCCGCGCGAGATCACCGGGCTGATCGAGCACCGCGAGGCGCTGCTGCACGGCATCAAGGAGGGCGTGATCGCGATGGACCGGGACGACCGGGTCACGCTGGTCAACGACCGCGCCCGCGAGCTGCTGGCGCTGCCCGCCGACGCGGTGGGCACCGCCGTGGACGACCTGGGGGTGCACGAGCGGCTGCGCGACGTGCTCACCGGCCGCGCCCCGGGCGCCGACCAGATCGTGCTGCGCGCGGGCCGCGTCCTGGTGATCAACCGGCTGCCGGTCCGCGCGGGCGGGCGGCTGATCGGCGCGGTCGCCACCCTGCGCGACCGCACCGAGCTGGCGACGCTGCGCGAGGAGCTGGCGGTCTCCTCCCGCACCACCGACACGCTGCGCGCCCAGGCGCACGAGTTCACCAACCGGCTGCACACGATCGCCGGGCTGATCGAGCTCGGCGAGTACGACGAGGCCCGGTCCTATGTGAACCTGGTCAGCAGCGCCCATGACGACCGGCACGACCAGGTCACCGCCCGGATCGAGGACCCGGCCGTGGCCGCGCTGCTGATCGCCAAGGCGAGCCTGGCGGCCGAGCGCGGCATCGGGATGCGGCTGGCCCCGACCAGCCGCCTGGCGCCGGTCGACGAGGCGCTGTCGGGCGACCTGGTCACGGTCGTGGGGAACCTGGTCGACAACGCGCTGGACGCCCTGTCCGCCGGGGGCGGCGACGACTGGGTGGAGGCCGAGATCCGCGACGACGCCGAGACCGCCGACGGCCGCCCCGCGGTGGTGGTCGTGGTGCGGGACTCGGGGCCGGGCGTCGCCCCGGAGATCGCCACCGAGGTGTTCCGGCGCGGCTTCACCACCAAGGCCGCCGAGCAGGGGCGGCGCGGCCTGGGGCTGGCGCTGACCCGGCAGATCTGCGTGCGCCGGGGCGGTTCGGTGGACGTGCGCAACGACAGCGGAGCAGAATTCACCGCCGTCCTCCCGTCGGCCCGCAGAGAGTGAGGGAACATGATCCGCGTCCTGGTCGTGGACGACGACTTCATGGTCGCCAAGGTGCACGGCGGCTATGTCGCACGGATCCCCGGCTTCACCGTGGCGGGCGTGGCGCACACCGGCGCCGACGCGCTGCGCGCCGTCCGCGACCTGCGCCCGGACCTGGTGCTGCTGGACGTCTACCTGCCCGACATGGACGGCCTGAGCGTGCTGCGGGAGCTGCGCGCCGACCCCGCCACCGCGCACATCGACATCATGATGATCACCGCGGCGCGGGACGTGGGCACCATCCGGGGTGCGCTGCGCGGCGGGGCGCTGCACTACCTGATCAAGCCGTTCTCGGCGGCGGCGCTGCGCGCCCAGCTGGAGCACTTCGCCGCCCTGCACGCGCGGCTGCACCAGATCTCGCCCGGCGCGGCGGCGGCGCAGGAGGACGTGGACCTGATGTTCGGGTCACGGCCGCGCACGGCCCGCACGTTCCCCAAGGGCCTCAGCGAGCAGACCGCCGACCTGGTGGAGCAGGCCCTGCGGTCCCATCCGGAGGGCCTGTCGGCGGCCGAGTGCGCGGAGCTGACGGCGCTGTCGCGGCCGAGCGCGCGGCGCTACCTGGAGCACTTCGCCGACACCAACCGCGCCGAGGTGCGGCTGCGCTACGGCGGGACGGGCCGCCCCGAGCGCCGCTACCACTGGCGTTCCTAACCGGTGCTCCTAGACGGCGGCCGGAGTGAAGATCCACTTCTTGTAGGACCAGTAGCGGAACGCCGAGGCCAGGCCCAGGCCGACCAGCAGGCCCATGTTGTAGGCGATCCCGCCGTGCAGGCCGAGGACGTAGAAGGTGAACCCGGTGACCAGCACCTGGATGGCCATGCCGATGCCGTTGAGGCCGAAGAACAGCGCCATCTCGCGGCCGGTGCCGTCGCTGCCGCTGCCGCGGAACGTCCAGTGCCGGTTCAGCAGGTAGGACGACAGGGTGGAGGCGGCCGTCGGGATCACGACGCTGGTGAGCGGGGAGCCGCCGAGCCAGTGCCGCAGCACGTTGGCGCCGCCGATCGTGATCACGGTGCCGAGGAACCCGACGAAGCCGAAGCTGAGCAGCTCACGGAGGAATGTGCGGCGATCCCGCCCATTCATGACCGGTTTGACCGGTCTTGACCGCTCCAAGGTGCTCACTTGCCCAGACATTACCCGAGTCGGACAAATGCCCGCTCTCCGGTTGGGCAAAGATCACCGGGGACGGGTCACCGGTCGGCGGCGGCGGTGGCCCCGGCCAGCGCCACGATCGCCCCGGCCAGCACCGCCGGGACGGCCAGCGCCCACGGCAGCCCCAGCCCCTCGGCCACGAACCCGATGACCGGAGGCCCGCCCAGCAGGCCCAGATAGCCGACCGCGGTGACCCGCCCGATGCCGGTCGCGGCGGGCACGCCCGGCAGGTTGCCCGCCGCGCTGAACGTGACCGGGGCCACCACGGCGATCCCCAGCCCGAACAGCGTGAATCCGGCCACGGCCGCCACCGGGTGGTGCGCCACCAGGCCGAGGCCGAGCCCCAGCGAGCCCACCAGCGAGCCGGCGCGCAGCACCCGGACGGGGCCGAACCGGTGCACCACGCGGTCGCCGGCCAGCCGCCCCACCGTCATGGCGACCGCGCACCCGGCGAAGCCGAGCCCGGCCGTGCCGGGCGCCGTGCCCAGGTCCTCGCGCAGGTAGACGGCGCTCCAGTCGGCCATCGCGCCCTCGCCGACGAACGAGCACAGCCCGATCACGCCCAGCAGCGGGAGCGTCCACCGGGACACCCGCGCGGCCCTCCCCGCGCCGGCCGTCCCGCCCCCGGCGGGCTCGGGGGTGACGTCGGCGGCCGGGCCGAGCATGCCCCGGCCGCCCAGCAGCAGCACCGCCGCCAGCACCACCGCCATCGCCGACAGGTGCGCCGGGACCGGGACGCCCGCCTGCGCCGCGCCCGCCCCGACCAGCGCGGCCAGCAGCGTCCCGACGCTGTAGGAGCCGTGCAGCCCGGACATGATCGGGCGCTCGTAGGCGCGTTCCACCGCGACTCCCTGGGCGTTCATCGCCACGTCCATCATCCCGAGGCCCATGCCCAGCAGGAACAGCGCGCCGGTCAGCGACGGCAGGTCCCACGCGAACCCCAGCGGGACCAGCACCAGCGCCCCGCCCGCGCCGGTCGCCAGGCTGGTGGCGCGGCTGCCCCAGCGCGCCACGGCGCGGCCCGCGATCCGGACCGCGAAGAACACCCCGAGCGGCGCGCCCAGCAGCGCCACGCCGAGCGCCCCCTCGCCGAGCCCGAGCTCCTGCTTGATCTGCGGGATGCGGGCCACCCAGGCGGTGCCGACCAGACCGTGCACCAGGAACGCCAGGGTCACCGCGACCCGCGCGCGGCGGCGCGGTGCGGTCGTCTCGGTCGGCACGTGACGACCCTACGCCGACCCCGCCGGGAGGGAAAATCTTCAACTACCGGTGGCCAGCAGCTCCGGCAGCGGCGTCTTCGGGTCCGCCAGGCGTTCGGGATCCACCCGGACACCGGCGCGGATCAGCGCCTGCACGTCCTCGACCACGTCCCACACGTTGACGTTCATGCCCGCCACCACGCGCCCCTCCGACAGCCAGAACGCCATGAACTCCAGCGAGGGCACGTCGCCCCGGAACACCACCCGGTCGTAGTCCCCCGGCGTCGCCAGGCCCGACATCTCCATGCCCAGCTCGTACTGGTCGGTGAAGAAGTACGGGATCGGGTCGTACACGACGTCCCGGCCGAGCATCGACCGGGCCGCCGCCGGGCCGCCGTTCAGGGCGTTGGCCCAGTGCTCCACGCGCAGCCGCCGCCCCAGCAGCGGGTGGTAGGAGCTGGCCACGTCCCCGGCGGCGTAGATGTCGGGGTCGGAGGTGCGCAGCGCGGCGTCGGTGAGGACGCCGTCGGAGACCTCCAGCCCGGCCCGCTCGGCGAGCTCGCTGTTGGGCCGCACCCCGATCCCGGCGATCACCACGTCCGCCGGGATCTCCGCCCCGCCGGAGGTCACCACCGCCGACACCTGGCCCGCGCCCCAGAACCCCGCCACGCCCTGGTCCAGCCGCAGGTCCACGCCGTGCCGCCGGTGCAGCTCCGCGAAGATCTGGCCGACCTCGCCGCCGAGCACGCAGTACAGCGGGGTCGGGTTCGGCTCGATGATCGTGACGTCGTTGCGGTACTCGCGCGCGGCGGCGGCCGTCTCCAGGCCGATCCAGCCCGCCCCGGCCACCACCACGCGCCGCCCGCCGGGCGCGAGCGCCTCGCGCAGCCGCGCCGCGTCGGAGAGGGTGCGCAGGTAGTGGACGCCCTCCAGCTTGGAGCCGGGCACCTCCAGCCGGCGCGGCGACGCCCCGGTGGCCAGCAGCAGCTTGTCGTAGCCGATGCGGTCGCCGTTCTCCAGCCGCACCTGCTTGTCCCGCCGTTCGATGGCGGTCACCACCGTGGACGGGCGCAGCTCGACGTCGTGCTTGTCGTACCAGTCCGGCTCGTGGACGTGCGTCTTGTCACGGGGTTCTCGCCCGAGCAGGAAGCCCTTGGACAGCGGCGGGCGCTCGTAGGGCCGCTCCACCTCCGCGCCGATCAGCACGACGCGTCCGCGGAACCCCTCCTCGCGCAGGGCCTCGGCCGCCTTGGCGCCGGTCAGGCTCGCGCCGACGATGACGAACGTCTCCTCGGGCATGGTGACCTCCCGTTGTGGGGACCCGTAGGGGTTCCGTTCTTGTATCCCTACAGCGACGCCACCAACCCGACAAGGGTCATGTAAAGCCCCGGAGGGTTAAAAACCTCTCAGCCGGCGGTGCCGCATCATCGCCGAGGTGTCGGTCAGCGAGGCGATCTGGTCCACCACCACCCGCAGCCGGGCCGCGTCGTCCGCGGCCTCGGCGAACGAGGCGCGGAACGCCGGGTCCAGCGAATCCGGCGCGGCGGCCAGCATCAGGTCCGCCAGCTCGATGATCAGCTCGCGCTGCCGGGCCCGCGTCTCCTCGTGGTTGATCCACACGTAGTGCGCGGTGATCCCCTTGAGCAGCGCGCACTCCAGCCGCTGGGCGCGCGGCACGATCAGGTCGGCGGCGTAGCGGGTCAGCGGCCGGTCCCCGTGGGCGTCGCGGGTGGCGTCCTCGGCGGCCACGCAGAACCGGCCGATCAGCGTGCTGGTCAGGTTCTTCAGCGCCGCCAGCGTGCGCGGGGTGCCGTCGTAGCGGTCCGGCCAGTAGGGCTGCGCCAGCAGGTCGGCGAAGCGCTCCTCCAGCTCGGCCAGGTCGGAGTCGGGGCAGTACAGCTTGATCGCGGTGGCGGCGACCAGGCGGCGCTCGGCGGGGTCGGCCAGCCGGGCGAAGTCGACGTGCCCGGCGGTCAGGGCGTCCTCCAGGTCGTGGACCGAGTAGGCGACGTCGTCGCTCCAGTCCATGACCTGCGCCTCGAAGCAGGCGCGGCCGGGCGGGGTGCCGTCGCGGACCCAGTCGGCGACCGCGCGGTCGTCCTCGTAGATCCCGAACTTGCCGTTGACCGCCTCCGACTGCGGCCACGGGTACTTCATCGAGGCGTCCAGCGCGGCGCGCGTCAGGTTCAGGCCGACGCTGCGGCCCTCCAGCGGCGGGCCGTCGGGCCCGAACGACTTGGGCTCCAGCCGGGTCAGCACCCGCAGGCTCTGCGCGTTGCCCTCGAAGCCGCCGCAGTCACGGGCCACCACGTCCAGCGCCGCCTCGCCGTTGTGCCCGAACGGCGGATGCCCGATGTCGTGCGCCAGGCACGCGGTCTCCACCAGGTCCGGGTCGCAGCCCAGCGACTTGCCCAGCTCCCGGCCGATCTGGGCGCACTCCAGCGAGTGGGTCAGCCGGGTGCGCAGGCTCTGCACGTTGCCGTCGGGCTCGGCGCCGGGCGAGGCGACCTGGGTCTTGGCGGCCAGGCGGCGCAGCGCGGCGCTGTGCAGGACGCGGGCGCGGTCGCGTTCGAAGGCGGTGCGGTCCCGGCGCTTGGGGGGTTCGGGAGCCCAGCGCTGACGGTCGTGGTGCGAGTACTCCTTCATCGTCCCCCCAGCGTATGCGGCTCGTCCGACATCGCGCCGAACGGCGGATGTCATCCGGTCGGCGTCCCCTCCGGCAGCTTCTTCACGGTCTCGCTGGGGGCCTTCACGCTTTTTCCGAACAGCACGTAGGACAGGTAGCCGCCGGTCTCGCGGACGATGTAGCCGAACTGGGTGTCGCGGGTCTGCACGCTCGGCCCCGAACGCGTCGGCGAGGACGCGGCGCGGATGCCGTTGTCCTCGGCCATCCGCTTGGAGCGCAGCCCGTGCCAGGGGTCGGTGACCAGCACGGCGCTGTCCCAGCCGGACCGCTGGTAGAGGCGGCCGGCGGCCTGGAAGCTCTGCAGGGTGTCGCGGCCCTCGGGGACGGCCACCACCCGGTCGGCGGGCATCCCGCCCCGGTTGATCAGCCAGCGCCGCCCGGCGTCGGCCTCGGTGAAGCGGTCGCCGGGGGCCTTGCCGCCGACGGTGACGATGCGCGGGGCGACGCCCTTGCGGTACAGCTCCAGCGCGTGCTGGAGCCGCCACTGCAATGTCGGGGACGGGCGGCCGTCGTACTGCGCCGCGCCCAGCACGATGATCGCGTCGGAGCGGGGGCGCTCGTCCTGGCGCGCCTGGTACCACACGCGCCAGGCGACGGTGAGGGGCGTGAGCACCGCGATGGCGACCAGCCCGGCGACCACGCCCACGGTGATGATGAACGCGCGGGAGCGGGGCTCGCGTTCGCGGCGCGCGCGCTTGCCGGAGCGCCTGCCGGGGCGCTCCTGCGGCTCGTCGTTCCACTCGGGTTCGGGCAACTGGACTTCCAATGTCATCGCGCTCGCCACGTTAAATGAGACGACGCGGGGAAGGGTCCCGGTTCGGCCCGACACGCCGGGAAGGACCGTGGGATCCGTCACCGGATCCCACGGTCCCTCACCTCGCCTCTCTCACGTCACTCCGTCAACGGTTGTCGCTCCCGTCCGCCTCGATCACGGCGCGGCCGGCCTCCAGGCGGGCGACCGGGACGCGGAACGGCGAGCAGGACACGTAGTCCAGGCCGACCTCGTGGCAGAAGTGCACCGACTCGGGGTCGCCGCCGTGCTCTCCGCAGATGCCGAGCTTGATGTCCGGGCGGGTGCGGCGGCCCTCCTCGGCGGCGATCCGCACCAGGCGGCCGACGCCCTCGCGGTCCAGGGTCTCGAACGGGGAGACGCCGAAGATGCCGAGCTCCAGGTAGCGGCCGAAGAACGCGGCCTCCACGTCGTCGCGGGAGAAGCCCCAGGTGGTCTGGGTGAGGTCGTTGGTGCCGAAGGAGAAGAACTCGGCGGCCTCGGCGATCTGCCCGGCGGTCAGCGCGGCCCGGGGCAGCTCGATCATGGTGCCGATCAGGGCGGGGACGTCCACTCCGGTCTCGGCGGCGACGTCGGCCAGCACCCGCTCGGCCTCCTCGCGGACCGCCTCGAGTTCCTGGACGGCCCCGACGAGTGGGATCATGATCTCGGGTCGCGGGTCGCCCCCGGCCCGCCTCCGCTCGGCGGCGGCTTCGGCGATCGCCCTCACCTGCATGGAGAACAGGCCGGGAATCACCAAACCGAGCCGCACGCCGCGGAGTCCAAGCATAGGGTTCTGCTCGTGCAGGCGGTGGACCGCTTCGAGCAGTTTGCGGTCCTTCGGGTCGGCGTCGTCGGCTGCGAGGGCCACCTTCACCGAGAGCTCGGTGAGGTCGGGGAGGAATTCGTGCAGCGGCGGGTCGATGAGCCGGATGGTCACCGGCAGGCCGTCCATGGCCTCGAAGATGCCGACGAAGTCCTGCTTCTGCAGCGGCTCCAGGGCCTCCAGGGCCGCGCGCCGCTCGTCGTCGGTCTCGGCGAGCACCAGCTTCTCGACGAGCCGGCGGCGGTCGCCGAGGAACATGTGCTCGGTGCGGCACAGGCCGATGCCCCGCGCGCCGAAGCGGCGGGCGCGGGCGGCGTCCTCGGGGTTGTCGGCGTTGGCGCGGACCCTCAGCCGGGCCTGGCCGTCGGCGTGCCCCATGATCCGGTCGACGGCCGTGACCAGCTCGTCGCCGTCGGCGGCGCCCAGCTCGCCCTCGAAGTACCGGACGACCGGGGAGTCCTGGACCGGCACCTCGCCGAGGAACACCTCGCCGGTGGAGCCGTCGATGGAGATCACCTCGCCCTCCTCGACCACGACGTCGCCGGGCGCGGTGAACCGGCCGGCCTTGACGTCGACGTCGAGCTCCTCGGCGCCGCAGACGCAGGTCTTGCCCATGCCGCGGGCGACGACGGCGGCGTGCGAGGTCTTACCGCCGCGCGAGGTCAGCACGCCCCTGGCGGCGACCATGCCCGCCAGGTCGTCGGGGTTGGTCTCGCGGCGGACCAGGATGACGTCCTCGCCGCGCTCGGCCAGCTCGACGGCCCTGGCGGAGGTGAACACGGCCTTGCCGACGGCCGCGCCCGGGGAGGCGTTCATGCCCTTGGTGAGCCTGGTGGCCCCGTCGGCGCGGGAGGCGTCGAAGCGGGGGAACATCAGCTGCGCGAGCTGGTCGCCGGTGACGCGCCGGACGGCCTCGTCGGCGGTGATCAGCCCCTGGTCGAGGAGCTGGCAGGCGATGCGGAACGCCGCGGCGGCGGTCCGCTTGCCGACCCGGGTCTGGAGCATCCACAGCTTGCCGCGCTCGATCGTGAACTCGATGTCGCACATGTCGCGGTAGTGGTTCTCCAGCTTCTCCATGATCTCAAGGAGCTGGTCGTAGGAGGCCTTGTCGATGGTCTCCAGCTCGATCAGCGGGACGGTGTTGCGGATGCCCGCCACGACGTCCTCGCCCTGCGCGTTCTGCAGGTAGTCGCCGTAGATGCCCTGCTGGCCGGAGGCGGGGTCGCGGGTGAACGCCACGCCGGTGCCCGAGTCCATGCCGAGGTTGCCGAACACCATCGAGCAGACGTTGACGGCGGTGCCCAGGTCGACCGGGATGCGCTCCTGGCGGCGGTACAGGATCGCGCGGTCGGCGTTCCAGGAGTCGAAGACGGCCTTGACCGCCAGGTCCATCTGCTCGCGCGGGTCGGTGGGGAACTCCCGCCCGGCGTGCTCGCGGACGATGCCCTTGTAGGTGTCCACCAGGGCCCGGAAGTCCCCGGCGTCGAGGTCCACGTCGTTGTCGATGCCCTTGGCGCGCTTGGCGTCCTCCAGGGCCTCCTCGAACAGCTCGCCCTCGATGTCCAGCACGGTCTTGCCGAACATCTGGATCAGGCGGCGGTAGGAGTCCCACGCGAAGCGCTCATCGCCCGCCTGGGCCGCCAGGCCGTGCACCGACTCGTCGTTGAGGCCGATGTTGAGAACGGTCTCCATCATGCCCGGCATGCTGAACTTGGCGCCGGAACGTACGCTGACCAGCAGCGGGTCGTCGCTCTGGCCGAGGCGCTTGCCCATCGCCTCCTCCAGCGCGGAGAGGTGCCGGGCTACCTCTTCCTCAAGCCCCTCGGGAAGGCTCCCGTGCTTGAGGTAGTGCCGGCAGGCCTCCGTGGTGATCGTGAACCCGGGAGGCACGGGCAGACCGAGGTTGGTCATCTCGGCCAGGTTGGCGCCCTTGCCACCCAGCAGATCCTTGAGGTCCTTGTTGCCCTCAGTGAAGTCGTACACGAACTTCGGCACGGGGAGCTCCTTCTCGCTCCGATTCCACCCAACGACAGGACGGGGGTCTCCCCCGCCAGGCGACGGTCACACCGTGCCGACGTGGCACGATGCGACGTTCTGCCTGGCAGTGGCAGCTCTTGTCCTGCTTGCGGGGGACTGTACCCGTGTTGTGGCGGTCTGCCCGCCGCCCGGTCCTCGACCGGGCGTTATGCCAGGTCAGAGCCGCTGTAATGGTCTATTCCAGTACGGCATGACCCGACAGGTCCCCTGTCGGGTCCGCGAGGAAAGAGGCGAGCGCCATGGCATGGCCATTGCCGACGAGAGGGAATGATGGATCAAGGAGGTGAGGTTGTGAGGCCGATGGTCGCCGGAGGCCGGGCGGGAGAGCCGTTCGCTCCTATCGCCGATTTCGGGTTCCTGTCCGACTGTGAGACGACCGCGCTGGTCGCACCCAGCGGGAACATCGAGTGGATGTGCCTACCCAAGATGGACTCGCCGAGCGTGTTCGGGTCGATCCTGGACCGCGACGCGGGCTATTTCCGGGTGGGCCCGGCGGGCGTGGAGGTGCCCGCCGCGCAGCGGTACATCCCGGGCACCATGGTGATGGAGACCACCTGGTGGGTGCACGGCGGATGGCTGGTGGTGACCGACGCCCTGCTGATGGGGCCCTGGCACCACGAGACCGAGCGGTCGCACACGCACCGGCGCGCCCCCACGGACTACGACGCCGACCACGTCCTGCTGCGGATGGTCCGGTGCGTCAACGGGCAGGTGCAGGTCCGCCTGGACTGCATGCCGGTGTTCGACTACGGGCAGACCCCGGCGCGCTGGGAGCACACCGGGCTCGGCTACCACGAGGCGGTGGCCCGCGGGAACGGCATCAACCTGCGGCTGTCCACCGACATGAACGTGGGGTTCGAGGGGCCGCTGGCCACGTCCCGGACGCTGCTGAAGCAGGGCGACGCCCGGTTCGTGGCGCTGTCGTGGAGCGAGCACGAGCCGCCCGCCACCTACGAGGAGGCGCACGACCGGCTGGTGTGGACCGTCCACCACTGGCAGCACTGGCTGGACCGGGGCAAGTTCCCCGACCACCCCTGGCGCAGCCACCTGCAGCGCAGCGCCCTGACGTTGAAGGGGCTGACCTACGCGCCGACCGGCGCGGTGGCCGCCGCCGCGACGACGTCGCTGCCGGAGACGCCCGGCGGGGTCCGCAACTGGGACTACCGCTACACGTGGATCCGCGACTCGACGATGGCGCTGTGGGCGTTCTACACGCTCGGCTACGACTGGGAGGCCAACGACTTCTTCTACTTCATCACCGACGTCGCCGAGGCCGCCGAGGGCAACCTCCAGATCATGTACGGTCTGGACGGCCGCGCCGAGCTGCCGGAGTCGACGCTGGAGCACCTGTCGGGCTACGACAACGCCCGTCCGGTGCGCATCGGCAACGAGGCCTACATCCAGAACCAGCACGACGTGTGGGGCGCGATCATCGGCTCCATCTACCTGTTCGTGCGCAAGCGGGACCGCCTCGACGACCGGCTGTGGAAGATCGTCGTCAAGCAGGTCGAGGACGCCCTGGCCAACTGGAAGACCCCGGACGCCGGGATGTGGGAGGTGCGCGGCGAGCCGCAGCACTTCACCTCCTCCAAGGTGTTCTGCTGGGTCGCCGCCGAGCGGGGCGCGCGGCTGGCGCGCATCCGCGGCGACATGGAGCGCGCGTCCCGCTGGCAGCAGGCCGCCGACGAGATCCACGCCGACGTGCTGGACAACGCCCTGGACGAGCGCGGGGTGTTCACCGCGCACTACGGGGCCACGGCGCTGGACGCCTCGTCGCTGCTGATCCCGCTGCTGGGCTTCCTGCCGCCGGAGGACAAGCGGGTCCGCGACACGGTGCTGGCGATCGCCGACGAGCTGTCGGAGGACGACCTGGTGCTGCGGTACCGGGCGCACGAGACCGACGACGGTTTCGACTCGGAGGAGGGCACCTTCACGATCTGCTCGTTCTGGCTGGTCAGCGCGCTGGTGATGATCGGTGAGCTGGAGCGGGCGAAGGCGCTCTGCGAGAAGCTGCTGTCCTACGCCAGCCACCTCCAGCTGTACGCCGAGGAGATCGACCCGCACTCGGGCCGTCACCTGGGGAACTTCCCGCAGGCGTTCACCCACCTGGCGCTGATCAACGCGGTCACCCAGGTGATCCGCGCCGAGGAGGGCGAGCCCCCGGCTCCGCTGGCCTGACCCGTACCGGCCTGTTCGGCCACGTGACAAGGGCGCACCCCGCACGGGTGTGCCCTTTCTCACGTTCCGCCGGTGACGCGGTCCGGGGGCGGGGGCGTGACCGTCGGGTGCGCCCTCAGGTAGGCGACGAACGCCTCGTGGTCGGCGGGCTGGTTGCGGTACGCCTGCCGGAACCCGGCGAACGCGGGGTACCCGTCGGCTCCGATGAGGGTGTAGGCCAGGGCCGCCAGCCGGTAGTCGCGGCCGGTGTCCAGCGGCCTCCCGTCGATGGTCACGTCCCCGGGATCCACGCGGTCGCCCTCGGGGCGGGAGGCGTCGTACCGATAGCGGACGTTGCGCGACACGGCCAGCGGCGCGAAGCGGCCGTCCCGCCACTGCTGTTCGAGGGCCTGGTGGATCTGCTCACCGGTCACGGTGACGGTGAGGACGGGGTTGCCGTAGCCGTAGGCGGCCCACGCCTCCCCGAAGGTGATCACCCCGTCGGCGTCGCCCGCCGCGTTCCCCTTCGCGAACGGCAGGTCCCGGGCCAGCGCCGTCGACCCCTTGTGCGGCCGGGTCGCCACCAGGGCGAGGTCGGCGCGGCCCCGCCGGGTGCGGGCGGCGGTCCAGTGCTGCACGTCGGCGGCCAGGTCGCCCAGGGTGCTCTCGCCGTGGGCGTTGGGGGTCCGGGTGAGATCCCCGGTCTGCCGGGCGAGGGGCTCGGCGGCGCGCCGTTCCCCGCGGGCCTTCCAGTGGGAGACGATCCTCCCGACCTCGGGGTCGGGGGCGATGTCGCGGGTGACGGGGTGGTTGACGGCGGTGGTGCGGTCCCGGACCACCTCGCCGGTGCGCGGATCGAGCCGCAGGCCGATCTCGCTGATCAGCCGCCCGTGGTTGAGGCCCTCGACGACCGGCCGGGGCCGGCCGGCGGGGTCGGGGATCGAGCAGTTGAAGCCCGCGTGCCAGTGCCCGGTGACGATCGCGTCGATGTCGGGCGAGGCGGCCCGCGCGAAGTCGATCACCGGGCCGGAGGGCCTGTTGCAGCCGTTGAAGCCCGCGCCGTCGGCCTGGCCGCCCTCGTGGACGTTGGCGACGATCGCCCGCACGCCCTTGCGGCGCAGCTCGGCGGCGTACCGCGCGGCCGTCTCCACCAGCGGCAGCGCCCTCAGGCCCGGCTGGTAGGAGGTGCTGCCGACCGGGGTGTCGGTGACGGTGAGGTTGATGAACCCGACCGGGATCCGGCGGCCGCCGCTCCCCCGCGCCCACTCGACGGTGTAGGGCCGCAGGATCGGGCGTCCGGTCCGCGCGTCCACGATGTTGGCGCTGAGGAAGGGGAACCGCGCCCCGCGGAACCGCCGCCCCGTGGAGTCGGTGAAGCAACTGTCCACGTCCACCCGGCCGAAGCAGCGCCCCCGGCCCATGTGGTCCTTCAGGAACTCCGGCGAGACGTCCAGCTCGTGGTTGCCCACGGCCGAGAAGCGCAGGCCGAACGCGTTGAGGACCTCGATGGTGGGCTCGTCCTGGAAGGCGTCGACCTCGAACGGCCAGCCGCTGAAGCCGTCCCCCGCCGAGAAGGTGATCGAGTTGCGCTGGCCGGCCCGCAGCCGCTTGAGGTGCGCGGCGTTGTAGGCGGCCCCGCCGACCTTGAGCACGGTCCCGTCGGGCAGCCTCACCTGCCCGTTGGCGTCGTCGTAGGGCTGGAGGTAACCGTGGAGGTCGGTGATGGCCAGCAGTTGCACGTCCACCGGCTCGACCGCCGCCGTCGCCGTTCCTCCGGTCGCGGCCGTCACGGCCACCGCCGTGACCGCGGCCGCCGCCGCACGTCGCCTCATCCGCATGCTCTCCCGTCGCTCCGGGAGCAGGTGATCATCACCGGATGGCCGCCGGGCGACCGGCGGATGAGCGCGAGATGACAAGTGGCCGGGACGGGACTCGAACCCGCACGGGCCTCGGTGAAGGCGAGGTGACCTACCGTTGGTCGACCCGGCCGGAAAGCAGCGCATACGGGAATCGAACCCGTGTTTCCACAGCGAGAATGTGGTGTCCTTGCCACTGGACGAATGCGCCCGGAAAAAGCGGGGCCGCCTCGGGCGGCCCTTGGCGGCGACGGCGCCCGACCTGCGGAAGGGCCTAGTGGCCGGCCTCGGGACGACGTTCGCGGCGTTCCTGGCGTTCCCGCATCGCACCGCCCCTTTCCGTCGTTTCCCCGGCGACTCGCTCCACTGTGCCGCGCGGCCCCGAAAGGGCGCAACGCGTTTTCCTCGAACCGTGACCTTTTTGTCGCCCTAAAAGGCTAATGTCACGCCCCGTGACCTCACCCCCCGACCCCTCACCCTGGACCGCCCCGGACACCCCGCCAACACCCGCACCGGCCCGTCATCCGCACGGTCCGGCCGAAGAAGGGCATCCTCGCCCGGCCGGTCCTCCGGTGGGCCCCGGTGGAATGCGGCTCGGCCGCCCGGTGCTTCTCGCACTGCTCGCAGCGGTGCTCGCGACGGCGGCGGCCGTGGTGGCGCTGACCTGGCGGGACGCTCCCCCCAAGCCGCCCGCCCGGCCCGCCACCGCCCCGGCGGGGCCGAAGGTGGGCGACTGCCTGGACTTCCCCAGCGGACGGCCGATCTTCATCGACGCGCGCGTCGTGGACTGCGCCCGGCCGCACGAGGCGGAGCTGCTGGCGACCTACGCCATGCCCGCCGGGCCCTATCCGGGCGGCGCGCGGCTCGCCGGCCTCGGGCGAGACGAGTGCCAGAGGCAGTTCAGGAGGCGCTTCGGCAGCGAACAGCCGATTCCGGGCGGCCAGGTGGTCGCCCTCTACCCGATGCAGTTCGCGTGGGAGGAAGGTGACCGCACCATGCGCTGCGCGGCGGCCACGGCCGTGGGCGCCACCGTGACCGGGTCGATCGCCGGGCGGGCCGTACAGGCGCGGCTGTGGACCGAGCTCAAGGTCGGCGACTGCTTCCGCACCCTCGCGAACGTGGGGTCCAGCGTCCGGCTGGCGGACTGCGGCGAGCCGCACGACGGCCAGGTCACCCGCGTCGTGCCGTTCTCCGGCTCGTCCTACCCCGGAGAGAGGACCGTGCGGCGGATCGCCGACGCCGAGTGCTCCCGGCATAATTCGGCGGTCGCCCGCCGGGCCGGGACTCCCGTGAAGGGCTGGTACACGTTCCCCGGGCAGTCCAACTGGGAGTACCAGGGGGAGCGGACCTCCGTCTGCTACGTCACCGGGCGGCTGCGGACGTCCCTGGTGGGGGGCTGATCCGGGTCAGTGGGCGGCGGTGGCGTCGGACTTCGGGGGCGGGCACTCGCCGCCGGGCCTGGTGGCCAGCTCGAAGTGCCACATCTCGTTGGCGTAGGTCTGGCACAGGCCGAACTCCGCGCCGTTGCGGATGAGCCAGTCGTCGGCGTCGGTCGGGCCGATGTCGACGGCCTCGCCCCGCACGTGGGCCGACTTCTCGGGGGACAGCACGAAGCGCTCGGCCTGCTCGCGGCTGCCGTACCGGGCCACCGCCCGTTCCTGGAGGCTCCGCTGGTACTCCACGCTCCGCCAGCCGGAGGTCACGAACATTTCGACACCCTGCCGCCTCGCTTTGTCGGCGGCCTTCCGCACCCCCCGCAGGAGGTCCGCGTCCAGATGGCGAATGGCCGGATGGCGGGTGTCGAAGGGGGAGATCCCGCGGGCGTCGGAAATGCGCCCGTCCTCTTTCGGGGAGGGCCGGGCGTCCAGGGGCGCGGGAGCGTCCGTGCAGGCCGCGAGGGTCAGCGACGTTGCCAGGAGGGCCGAGGTGATCATGGCGGTAATGCGGTGAGCGGACATGTCGCCAATCCACCCGAAAGCGCGTTGCGAGAGCGTATGCCTTTTCACATACGTTTTCGATATACGCCGCCGCCTACCATGGGTCCCGGACCGATCGGGGGGATTCATGCGGGTTCTCGTCGTCGAGGACGAGCCTTATCTGGCCGAGGCCGTGCAGGCCGGGCTGCGCCTGGAGGCCATCGCCGCCGACATCGCCGGGGACGGCCACGCGGCGCTGGAGCGGCTGGCCGTCCACGACTACGACGTGGTGGTGCTCGACCGCGACATCCCCGGCGTGCACGGCGACGACGTGTGCCGGTGGATCGTGGGGCGCGGGCTCGGCTGCCGGGTGATCATGCTGACGGCGGCGGGCGACCTGGCCGCCAAGGTCGCCGGGTTCGAGATCGGGGCCGACGACTACCTGACCAAGCCGTTCGAGCTGCCCGAGCTGGTGGTGCGGCTGCGGTCGCTGGCGCGGCGGCCCGCCCACGGCGCGCCGCCGGTGCTGGAGCACGCCGGGATCCGGCTCGACCCGTTCCGGCGCGAGGTGTACCGGGACGGGCGGTACGTGGCGCTGGCGCGCAAGCAGTTCGCCGTGCTGGAGGTGCTGGTGGCCGCCGGGGGCGGCGTGGTCAGCGCCGAGACGCTGCTGGAGCGGGCCTGGGACGAGAACGCCGACCCGTTCACCAACGCCGTGCGCATCACGATCTCGGCGCTGCGCGCCCGGCTGGGCGACCCCCCGGTGATCCACACCGTGCCAGGCGTCGGCTACCGGCTGGAGGCGGACCGGTGAGCGGGTTCCGGCTGACGGCGCGGCTGCGGCTGACGCTGAGCTACGCGCTGTTCCTGGTGTGCGCCGGGGCGGTCACCATGGCGGTGGTCTACGTGGGCATGCGGTACGTCCCCAACTACCCGCTGGCGCCCGCCAACCCCCGGGAGACCCGGTGGGCGCCGTCGCGCGGGGAGATCCTGGACACGTTGCTGACGGCCTCGGGCTGGGCGCTGGCGCTGCTGGCCGTGATCGGGCTGGGCGGCGGCTGGCTCGTCGCGGGCCGGGTGCTGCGGCCCCTCCAGGAGATCAACCGGGCGGCCCGGCGGGCCGCCGAGGGGTCCCTGGACCACCGGATCGGGCTCACCGGGCGGCGGGACGAGTTCACCGACCTGTCCGACACCTTCGACCTGATGCTGGACCGGCTCCAGGCGTCGTTCGAACGGCAGCGCCGGTTCGCCGCCAACGCCTCGCACGAGCTGCGCACCCCGCTGTCGGTCACCCGCACGATGCTGGACGTGGCGATCGCCGACCCCGGCGGCCAGGACCACGTGCGGCTGCTGCGGCGGCTGCGCGAGACCAACGAGCGCGGCGTCGAGGTCGTCGACGCGCTGCTGCGGCTGTCGGCCATCGACGGCGCGCCGGTGGCGTCCGCGCCGGAGGACCTGGCCCGGACCACGGCCCGCGCGCTGCACGAGGTGCGGGAGGAGGCCGCCGCCCTGGGCGTGACGCTGGCGGCCGACCTCGCTCCGGCGCCCGTCGCCGGCGACGGGGCCCTGCTGGTCCGGATGGCGGCCAACCTCCTGCGCAACGCCCTGCGGCACAACCTCCCCGAGGGCGGGTCGGCGTCGGTGCGGACCGGGACTGGGGACGGCGGGTCCCGTCTGGTGGTGCGCAACACCGGGCCCGTGGTCCCGGCGGACCTGGTCGGCGCGCTGACCGAGCCGTTCTTCCGGGCGCGGGGCCGCACCGCCGACCCCGACCCGGCCCGGCGCGGCCACGGCCTCGGGCTCCCCCTGGCCGCCGCCGTCGTCGACGCGCACGGGGGACGGCTCGACCTGGCGCCCGAGCCGGGCGGCGGGCTCGCCGTGACGGTGACCCTGCCCTCCGGGGCCGCGTCCGCGCGGCCCCGGGGGGACGGGGTCAGATCACCGCGCCCGAGTCGTGCGGGTCGCGGCGGGCCGGACGCTGGAGCTTCTTCGCGTGCGGGGCGGGGGCCTTCGTGAAGCGCTCGAAGAAGACCGCCAGCGGCGTCGCGGTGAAGACGCTGGAGTAGGTCCCCACCCCGATGCCGATCAGCAGGGCGATCGCGAAGTCGGTCAGCGAGTCGCCGCCCAGGATCGCCAGCGCGGCCAGGATGAACACCGCGCCCATGCCGGTGTTGACCGTGCGGGGCACCGTCTGGAGCGCGCCCAGGTTCGCGACCTCGGCGAACGGCGCGTCGCGGCGCTCGCCCCACAGCTCGCGGATGCGGTCGAAGACCACGACCGAGTCGTTCACCGAGTAGCCGATCACCGTCAGCAGCGCGGCCAGGAAGACGCCGTCGACCGGTTTTCCGAGCCAGGCGAACACCCCGGTGACGATGGCCACGTCGTGGAACATCGCCACCACCGCGCCCGCGCCGAACGTCCAGCGGAACCGGAACGCCAGGTAGGCGAGCTGGACCAGCAGGGCGACGGCCAGCGCGATCAGGGCCTTGGTGCGCAGCTCGTCGCCGAGGCTGGGACCGATCAGCTCGTCGCGCTGCTTGGTGGTCGGGCCGCCCCGCTCGGCGAGCGCGTTCTGGATCTTGGTGACCTCGGCGTTGTCGAGCTTCTCGGTGCGGACCGAGATGTCGTCCTTGCCGGACTCCTGCACCACCGCGCGGGGGAAGCCCGCCTTGGCGACGGCCTCGCGGGCGGTGTCGATGTCGACCGGCTTGGAGGTGGAGTACTCGACCAGGCGGCCGCCGGTGAACTCCACGCCGAAGTTCAGGCCGCGCGCGAAGATCCCGGTGACGGCGAGGACGACGGCCACCCCGGAGATCGACAGCCACAGGGCGCGGCGCTTCATCAGGTCCGGGCGGCGGCGGTCCAGCCAGCGGCGGACGCGGCCGACGCCGTTCAGCCCCGACAGGGCCGGATGGCGCTCGATCACGCGGCGGGACAGGACCGCCTCGGTGAGGACGCGGCTGAGCAGCATCGCCGACACCAGCGAGCCCAGCACGCCGATCGCCAGCGTGACACCGAAGCCCTTCACCGGCCCGGAGGCCAGGAAGAACAGCAGGCCGCCCGCCAGCAGGGTCGTGATGTTGGAGTCGGCGATCGCCGACCAGGCCTTGGTGAAGCCGGTGGTCAGGGCGCTGCCCAGGCCGCGCCTGGGGGCGTGGGCGTACTCCTCCCGGGCGCGTTCGAACGCCAGCACGTTCGCGTCGATCGCCATGCCGATGGCCAGCACGAAGCCCGCCAGGCCCGGCAGGGTGAGCGTCGCACCCATCGCCACCAGCGCCGCGTAGGAGATCAGCGCGTAGCAGGCCAGGGCGATGGTGGCCAGGAACCCGGCCAGCCGGTAGACGAAGATGATGAACAGGCCGGTGAGGATCACGCCGATGACCGCCGCCCAGGCGCTGGCCTCGATGGCCTCGGCGCCCAGGGTGGGGCCGACCACCCGCTGCTCGATGATCTGCACCGGGACCGGCAGCGAGCCGCCCTGGATCAGCGCCGACAGCTCCTTGACCTCCTCGGGGCCGAAGCTGCCGGTGATCTGGGTGGCGCCGCCGGTGATGCCGACGCCGCAGGCGACCTGCTCGGTGACCGACGGCGAGGAGATCACCTTGCCGTCCAGCACGAACGCCACCCGGCGGTCGTGGCCGGACTTGCAGGCGGCCTCGGCGGTGACCTTCTCCCAGGCCCGGCCGCCGTCGCCGCGGAACTTGATGTTGACCGACCAGCCGGTGCCGCCCTGGGCGTCGAACTGCGCGGACGCCGACTCGACGCCGTCGCCGGTCAGCACGGGCGGGCCGAGCAGGACGGGCTGGCCCTGCTCGTCGGGGAGCGCCTGCTCCCCCTTGGCGGGCTTGGCCGTGGGGTCGGGCCGGACCGGGTGCGCGGTCAGCTGCGCGGTCCGGCCGAGCGCGCCGGCGGCCTGCGTCGGGTCCTGCACGTCGGGCAGCTCGACGATGATCCGCCGCTCGCCGGAGCGGGTCATCGAGGACTCGGCGACGCCGAGCGCGTTGACCCGGCGTTCCAGGACCTCCTTGGCACGGTCGGTGGCCTCGCGGTCGGCCTTGACGTTCGGGGCGTCCTTGGTCTCCAGGACGATCTGGGTGCCGCCGCGCAGGTCGAGGCCCAGGCGGGCGGGTTGGGACAGGGCGAAGTAGAGCGATCCGGCGAGCACGGCGAACGCCAGGACCACCCGCACCAGGTTGGCGCGAGTCAAGAGAGGAACCTCCACAGGGAGCACCGGCGGGGCGGCGTGGGCCGCCGGGCCGCCGGTCGGATCGGGAAAAGGGGCTCAGATCCGGTGGGAGGCGGGCGGAGCGCGGCTCCGTGACGGAACGCGGGCGACGGAGCGGACCGCGCCGGGGCGGTCGGCCGCGGCGAGCCGCACCGCCCGGTCCGGGCGCGGGTCCGTCGCGGGCGGCGGGGTCGCCTGGTCCTGGCCGCAGCACGGGGCGGCCACCAGGTGCCGCAGCACTGCGACGGTGAATTCCGCGCGGTGGTGGTCGGCGCGGTGATGGTGGGCGCGGGGGCGGGACGAACGGACGCGGGCGGCGTTCCCGGCGCCCGCCTGCGCGGGCCCGACGCGCACGCCGGAGGCCGCCGGGGCGGTCGCGCCGGCCGCCGGGACGACCATGAAGCCCAGCAGCCCCAGGGCCACCAGCAGCAGCCGCGCCAGCCGGCCCCGCTCCTCGGGATGGGGCGGGCGCGCACGGGAGCCGGGCATGTGCCTCACTCCCCTCGGCGGCCGGACGGTCACCGCCACGCTACCCCACATCGATGATCTTGTGGCGCGGGAGCGGCGAGTCCCCTCCCGTGCCCTCTCCCGGCCGCCCTGGCAACCCCGGCCCACGAACGTGTCCCCATCCGGCCAGTGCCGCCCCGCCTCCCCCGTGTTGCCTGGATCACAAAGCCGAATTACTTTCGGGTAACCCCCCGCAAATCTCCACAAAGGAGTACAAGGTGGCACGTATCAGACAGTCCGTCCTGGCGTCCGCCGTGGCCCTGGCCACCGTCGCCCTGGTCGCTCCCCCCGCCTCCGCCGCCACCACCACGATCCGCAAGGGCTCTGCCACCGCCGCCCCCTACGCGGGCAACGTCCGCGCCTCCCTGCTCGGCAACGCGACGGTGTCCACCTCCCTGGGCGGCGGCTCCTGCAACCGCTCCACCATGACCGGGTCCGTCAACTCCGACGGCACCGGCATGACGATCACCCAGGCGGCGTTCACCAACGACCCCGGCCCCGCCTGCCCCGGCGACACCGGAAGCGTCACGGTGACCACCCAGAACCTGCCCTGGAGCGGCGGCAGCGTCGTCTACGACGCCGCGCACACCGGCGGCCGGGACGCCGTCGTCACCATCGCCAACTTCCGCGTGCGGGCCGTCGCCAGCATCCTGGGCGGCATCACCTGCTACTACGGCGGCAACCTGGTCGCCAACGGCTACAACCCCGACAACCCGAACCGCCCCGTCACCTCGGTCGCCCAGGCCCAGGTCGGCGTGAACAACGCCACCGTCGCCCGGCAGAGCGGCGGCAGCTTCCTGTGCCCCTCCACCGCCACGGTGACCGCGACCTACACGCTCCAGGGTGAGACCGCCCCGGGCACGTTCAACCAGACCCTCTACGTGACGGGTTCGTGACGGAACGGCCTCCCGTGGACCGACGGGCCGCCCCCGCGTCCGGGGGCGGCCCGTTCGCTCACCCGCCCGCCCGCGTCGCCGCCAGCGGCCCGGCGACCGCCAGGACCAGCACGTACCCGGCGACGAACGGGGGCAGCCGCGCGTCCAGCCCGACCGCCGCCATCGACGCCAGCACCAGCGCGAACGCCCCGCCGAACCCGGCGGCGGCCTCGGCGAACCCGGCGGCGCCGCCCAGCACGGGTTGCAGCACCGCCAGGTACAGCGCCAGGAACGCCTCGCCCAAAGCGATGAGAGCTTCGGCGAAGTGGATGGATCTACCTCCGGTCGGGGAGGTGACAGGGACGTCAGTGGCCCTGGACGACCGGAGGCGCGCGAGCGCTCGGCCCGGTGAGGAGGACGGCGGTGGCGACCGGCGCGACGGCGCCCTGCGGCGGCGCGCGGCCGGGCGGGACCAGGTGGAGGCCGTCGGGCGGCGGCAGGGACGGCGGCGCGCCCGGATGGTCCGCGGGCGCGGCGGCCTGCGCGTGGTTGGTGATGAGGACGGGATCGGCGTGCTGGTGGTCGGGCGCCGCGGCGTCCGCGTCCGCCGTCGCGGCGACGGCTCCCGCGCCGACCTGGGCGGGGGCGTCCGGGAACGGCTGGTAGACCAGGCCGAGCAGGGCGGACAGGCACAGCGGGAGCGTCGGCGCGACCAGATCCGGCCGTCTCCGCACCCGCACTCTCCGTCCGCATCGGGATCATCACGGGGCCGGAAAGGCGGACGGGCCGCCCCCGTTCCGGGGGCGGCCCGCCATCGCGGTCCTGACGGAGGTCAGCAGCCGATCAGCTGCGCGGCCAGGAAGGACTCGACCTGGCTGAGCGAGATGCGCTCCTGGCTCATGGTGTCGCGCTCGCGCACGGTCACCGCGTCGTCCTCCAGGGTGTCGAAGTCGACGGTCACGCAGAACGGCGTGCCGATCTCGTCCTGGCGGCGGTAGCGGCGGCCGATCGCGCCGGCGTCGTCGAAGTCGACGTTCCAGTGCTTGCGCAGCTGGGCGGCCAGGTCCCGCGCCTTCGGGGACAGGTCGGCGTTGCGCGACAGCGGCAGCACCGCGACCTTGACCGGGGCCAGGCGGCGGTCCAGGCGCATGACGGTGCGCTTCTCCAGCTTGCCCTTGGCGTTGGGCGCCTCGTCCTCGGCGTAGGCGTCCATCATGAACGTCAGCGTGCAGCGGTCCACCCCGGCCGCGGGCTCGATCACGTAGGGGACGAAGCGCTCGCCGGCCTCCTGGTCGAAGAACGACAGGTCGGTGCCGGACGCCTTGGCGTGCGTGGACAGGTCGAAGTCGGTGCGGTTGGCGACGCCCTCCAGCTCGCCCCACTCGCTGCCGACGAAGTCGAAGCGGTACTCGATGTCCACGGTCCGCTTGGAGTAGTGCGACAGCTTCTCGGCCGGGTGCTCGTACAGCCGCAGGTTGTCCTTGCGGATGCCGAGGTCGGTGTACCACTGGAAGCGCTGGTCGATCCAGTACTGGTGCCATTCCTCGTCGGAGCCGGGCTTGACGAAGAACTCCATCTCCATCTGCTCGAACTCGCGGGTCCGGAAGATGAAGTTGCCCGGGGTGATCTCGTTGCGGAACGACTTGCCGATCTGGCCGATGCCGAACGGCACCTTGCGGCGCGCCGACTGCTGCACGTTCAGGTAGTTGATGAAGATGCCCTGCGCGGTCTCCGGGCGCAGGTAGGCCAGGCCGGTCTCGTCCTCGACCGGGCCGAGGTAGGTCTTGAGCAGGCCGTTGAACATGCGCGGCTCGGTGAACGAGCCCTTGACGCCGCAGTGCGGGCAGGTGATGTCGGCCAGGCCGCCCGCCGGGGCCTTGCCGTGCTTCTCCTCGTAGGCCTCTTCGAGGTGGTCGGCGCGGAACCGCTTGTGGCAGGACTGGCACTCGGTCAGCGGGTCCACGAACGCCTGGACGTGGCCGGACGCCTCCCACACCTCGCGGGCGAGGATCACGCACGAGTCCAGGCCCACGACGTCGTCGCGGCCCTGCACCATGGACTTCCACCACTGGCGCTTGACGTTGTTCTTCAGCTCCACGCCGAGCGGCCCGTAGTCCCAGGAGGCCCGCAGGCCACCGTAGATCTCACTCGACGGGTAGACCAGGCCCCGCCGCTTGGCGAGGTTGACGATCGTGTCCAACACGTCGGAACGGCGTGCCATGAGCATTCTCCATCCGGCTGGCGGTCGGCGGGATTGTCCGTACGCCCGCGAGGCCGCGCGTGGCGGCTGAGCGAGTGAGAGATCCCCGGTTTCGGCTGTGGAGCGCGCGGTCCCCCCGCGCTCCCTGCGCTTTCCCAAAAGCTTAGAGCACCAGGGCGAGGTCGCAGACGACAACCCGGCGGATCCGCGCGACCCCGCCCCGTCACATCGGCTCGGGGGACGCGGCTCAGTAGACGCGTCCGTCGACGGAGTTGCTGTCGATGTTGATCGTGACGCCGCCGTGGCGTTCGCGGTGCGGGCCCCGGTACTGCTTGATGCGGCGGTGCGGGGGCCACCACTCGGGCGGCAGCGCCGGGTCGGCGTAGACGCTGTCGTCGCCGTCCCAGCGGGCGTACCAGATCGCCCGGGGCTTGGCGATGCCCCTGGCCCGGCCCAGGTCGACGATGCCGGAGCCCACGCTGCTGTAGACGCCCGGGACGTAGCGCCGGGCGCGCAGCGTGCGCGTCCAGGAGTCGAGGAAGCGCAGCACCGCGTTCCGGCAGGAGGCGTCGCGGCTGTTGTAGGCCTCCATGTCGAAGTAGATCGGCTTGCGGCGCGGGATGCCCAGCAGGCGGGCGCGGCGGGCCGCGTCGCGGGCGGCCGCGGCGCCCTCGGCGGCGGCGTCGCGGGCGGTGAAGCGGTGCCGCTTGAACTTCGTGCAGGGCGCCTGGAGCCCCACGTAGGTGGGGATGAGGCGGTAGCCCATGCGCCGGGTCTGCCGGACCCAGGAGCGGGTCAGGTTGGGCTGGGCGCAGCCGCGCGCCGCGCCGCCGATGTAGATGTTGGCGATGCCGTAGGCGCGCCGCCAGGCGGCCATGGCCCGCAGCGAGGGGGCGGCGCAGGTGTCGAACCCCCTGCCCCTCGCCCAGCGCTTCTCGCCGGTGCCGGACGGTGGCCGCCAGGCGAGGTCGGGGACGGGCTGCGGGACGGCGCGCCGGAACGCCGCGGGCGGCTCGGCGGGCCAGGAGCCGGTGAGGCGGATGGAGCGGATGACGTTCTGCAGCGCCTCCGGGGAGTCGCCGTAGGAGCCGTTGACCGTGACGCCCGCCTCCGGGACCGCGAACCGGACCTCGTTGCCCGCGCCGGGCCGCAGGGTGTGGCGGGCCAGCCGGTCGGCGCGGACGGCGGCGCGGCGCCGCGCCGACGGCTCGCCCCGCGGCTCGACGTGCAGGGTCTCGGTGCGGCCCACCAGGCGGGCCGGGCAGTCGGGCTGCTCGCCCGGGGTCCCCAGGTAGAGGGCGTTGCGGTCGAGGCGGACGCAGCGGTCGGGGTCCCGGTCGAGCCGGTGGACCTCCCATCCGGCGGGCACCGGGATGCGCAGGCCCCGGTACTCGACGATCCGCGGGGCGGGCGCGGAGCGGGCGGCGGCCGGCGTCGCCTCGGCGAGCAGGGTCGCGACCATCCCCGTTCCCAGCAGTCCCGCGAGCAGAGCGGCGTGCGGCATCGACATCTCCCCCGTCATGATCCCGTGACGGGCCTAGTGATGACCATGGCCGCGCGCGGCGAAACGAGGCGCGCGGGTTCTTTGACGGGCGTTGACCGGCGTTGACCGGCCCTGGGTCAGCGGGAGGCCACGACCTCGTAGGCGCCCGGCTCGTCCACCGCCAGGGCGGCCAGGGGGATGAACCGCAGCCGCACGTCGTAGACGCCGAGGGCGCGGCGGTAGAAACCCGCGCCCTCCCACTCGGTGACCAGGGCCCACAGGTCGGGGTCGTCGACGGTGCGGGCCAGCCGGCCGGAGCGGTAGCCGGGACTGGCCGCCAGGGTCTCCAGCACGGCGTCCATCTCGGCGGCGAACGTCTCGGCGCGGTCGGCGGGGACCCGGTACCGGGTGATGGCGAGCATGCGCCCATCCTGGCAGGCCCGGCGGCGGCACGGAGCCGGGGTCCGGTTCGCCCCGCTTTTGACAATCATTTTCATTTTCGTGCACACTTGAACCGTGTTGACCTCCCGAAAGCGCGTGCGCGCCCTCCCGCTGACCGTCGTCTCCGTGCTCGCCCTGGCGGGCCTGACCGCCTGCGGGGACGCGGGCGGCAGCGGCTCCGGCGGTTCCGGCGGCTCCGGTGACAAGATCCGCGTGGCCGCGTCGTTCTACCCCATGGCCTGGCTCGCCGAGAAGGTCGGCGGGACCGACGCCGCCGTGCAGACCCTCGCCAAGCCCGGCGCCGAGCCGCACGACCAGGAGCTCACCGCCCGGCAGGTCGCCGACGTGGGCCGCGCCAAGCTCACCCTGTACGTCAAGGGGGTGCAGCCCGCCGTGGACGAGGCCGTCGCCAAGCACGCCAAGGGCGACAAGGCCCTGGACGCCGCGAGCGTGGTGAAGACGCTGGCCCCGCCGGCCGAGGACGAGCACGCCCACGAGCACGAGCACGGCGCGGAGGGCCACGAGCAGGACCACGGCGGCGCCGGGTCCGACCCGCACATCTGGCTGGACCCGAACCGCATGGCGACCGTCGCCGACGCGCTCGGCAAGCGGCTGGCCGTCCTGGACCCCGCGCACGCCGCCGGTTACCAGTCGCGCGCCGCCGCCGTCGCCAAGCAGCTCACCGACCTGGACGGCCAGTTCAAGACCGGTCTCGGCGCCTGCAAGCAGAAGACGATCGTCACCGCGCACGCGGCGTTCGGCTACCTGGCCGACCGGTACGGCCTCAAGCAGGTCTCGATCGCGGGCGTGGACCCGTCCAGCGAGCCCTCCCCCAAGCGGCTGGGCGAGCTGACCCACGAGATCCGCGAGGCCAAGGCCACCACCGTGTTCACCGAGACCCTGGTGAGCCCCAAGGTCGCCGAGACCCTGGCGCGCGAGGCGGGGGTGAAAACGGCGGTGCTGGACCCGGTCGAGGGAATCAAGGAGGGGTCCTCCGACGATTACCTCTCCGTGATGCGCAAGAACCTGGACACCCTGCGGTCCTCCCTGGAGTGCAAGTGACCGAAGCTCCCCCCTTCGCGATGACCGGCGGCCGCGTGCGGCTGGACGGCCGCGAGGTGCTGCGCGGCATCGACCTGACCGTGCGCGCCGGCGACGTGCTGGCCGTGCTCGGTCCCAACGGCGCGGGCAAGTCCACCCTGATCCGGGCGCTGCTCGGGCTGCTGCCGCTCAGCGAGGGCCGCACCGAGATCTACGGCCGGCCGCCCGCGCGGTTCAAGGACTGGAAGCGCGTCGGCTACGTGCCGCAGCGACTCCCGATGGGCGGCGGCGTGCCGTCCACGGTCCGCGAGGTCGTCTCGTCGGGCCGGGTCGCGCGGCAGTCGCGGTGGCGGCCCTCCTCGGCCGCCGACCGCGCCGCCGTGGACCGGGCGCTGGCGGCCGTCGGCCTCGCCGACCGGCAGCGGGAGAGCGCGCACCTGCTGTCGGGCGGCCAGCAGCAGCGGGTGCTGATCGCCCGCGCGCTGGCGGGCGAGCCCGACGTGTTCGTGCTGGACGAGCCGACCGCCGGGGTCGACGCCGCCAACCAGGAGGCCCTGGCCGACACGCTGGGCACGCTGGTCGCCGGGGGACGCACCGTCGTGCTGGTCGCCCACGAGCTCGGCCCCATGGAGCCGCTCGTCACCCGCACCGTGCACCTGGACCACGGGCGGATCCTGCGCGAGGAGAGCCCCCTGACCCCCCGGAGCGCCGCGTGATCGAGATGCTGCAGTACGACTTCATGCGGATCGCCCTGGTCATGGCGGTCCTGATCGGGCTGACCGCCCCGGCGGTGGGCACGTTCATCGTGCAGCGCAGGCTGGCGCTGCTGGGCGACGGCATCGGCCACATCGCCCTCACCGGCATCGGCCTCGGCCTGCTCACCGGCAACTCCCCCGTCCTGGGGGCGCTGGCGGTGTCGGTGCTGGGCGCGGTCGCGATCGAGGTGCTGCGCTCCCGCAGCCGCAGCGGCGCGGACGTGGCGCTGGCCGTGCTGTTCTACGGCGGCCTGGCCGGGGGCGTGCTGCTGACCAACGCGCAGGGCGGCGGCGGCGCGAGCCTCCAGTCCTACCTGTTCGGCTCGATCAGCAGCGTCACCGTCACCGACCTGTACGTGGTCGTCGGGCTGGCGGTCGTGGTGCTCGGCATCGTGGCCGTGTTCGGCCGCGAGCTGTTCCTGCTCAGCCAGGACGAGGACGTGGCGCGCGCCTCCGGCCTGCCGGTGCGGTTCCTGTCGGTGCTGATCGCCGCGACCGCCGCCGTCACGGTGGTGATCGCGATGCGGGCGATCGGGCTGCTGCTGGTGAGCGCCCTCATGATCGTCCCGGTGGCGGCGGCGCAGCAGGTGACCCGTGGTTTCCGGAGCACGATGATGCTCGCGATGGGGATCGGTGTACTGTCGGCGGTGACCGGCCTGGCGGGCTCGTTCCGGTACGACCTGCCGCCCGGCCCGTCGATCGTGCTGCTGGCCCTGGCGGTCTTCGCCGTCGCGGTCGTCGGGGGAACGGCGCTGCGCCGCAGGCGGGCCGCCCGGGGAGCGCTCGGACGGGCCGGTGCGACGCCGGCGCGCACGAAGGTGGACGCCGAGGCGGAGATGCTCGGGGGATGACGGAGGTGCTGGAGTGACCACGGCCCGCCGGAACGCGGTGCGACAGGCCCTGGCGGGCTGCGACGGGTTCCGCAGCGCGCAGGAGATCTATGCCGACCTGCGCGCGGACGGCTCCAAGATCGGCCTCACCACGGTGTACCGGGCGCTCCAGGCGCTCAGCGACGCCGGTGAGGTCGACGTGCTGCGCACCGACGACGGCGAGCAGGTCTACCGCGCCTGCCGGACCGAGGAGCACCACCACCACCTGGTGTGCCGGGGCTGCGGACGCACCGTGGAGGTCGCCGGGCCCGCCGTCGAGAAGTGGGCCGACGCGGTCGGCGCCGAGCACGGCTTCGTGAACATCACCCACACCGTCGAGGTCTTCGGCACCTGCGGCGACTGCGCGAGCCGGAACAACTGATCCACTTCCCGGGAAAAACCGCCCCGCGACGCGTCGGGGCGTTCCGTCATGGGGAACAATCGGCGGTATGGCTACGACACGTACCGCTAACGCGCACTGGGAAGGCTCGCTGATGGAGGGCCAGGGCACCGTGTCCCTGGACTCGTCCGGGGTCGGCAGCTTCGAGGTCAGCTGGCCCGCGCGGGCCGAGGCCGCCAACGGGAAGACGAGCCCCGAGGAGCTCATCGCCGCCGCGCACTCGACCTGCTACTCGATGGCGCTGTCGCACGCCCTGGCCGGGGCCGGGACGCCGCCGGAGAAGGTCGACACCAAGGCCGACGTGACGTTCCAGCCCGGCGAGGGCATCACCGGCATCCACCTGACCGTCCGGGCCAGCGTGCCGGGGCTGTCGGCGGCCGACTTCGAGAAGGCCGCGCAGGGCGCCAAGGAGAACTGCCCGGTCAGCAAGGCGCTGGCCGCCACGAAGATCACGCTGGACGCGGCGCTGGCCTGATCCGCCGTGGGAGGGGCGGCCGCCCGGCCGCCCCTCTTCCCTTTTCTAGCGGGGAACGCTGCGCCGCCCGTCCACCGCGATCGGGGTCTCGCCGCCGATCGCGAGGTGCCGGGAGTGGCGGGGGCGGCCGCCCGGGCCGGCGACCGCGCGGTGCTGGGTGGCGCGGTTGTCCCACAGCGCCACGTCGCCGGGCGACCAGCGCCAGCGGACGGTGTTCTCCGGGCGGGTCACGTGGTCCTGGAACAGCCGCAGCAGCGCCGCCGAGTCCGCCTCCTCGCTCAGCCCCGCCACCCGCCACCCGAAGCCGCCGAGCAGCAGGGCGCGTTCCCTGGTCTCGGGATGGACGCGCACGAGGGGGTGCTCGGTCTCGGCGGGCCCGGTGTGCACGACCCACAGCCGGTCGGCCAGCTCGCGCAGCTCGACGGGCAGGCCGTCGTAGGCGGCGGCGGTGTCGGCCCACTCGGTCTCGCCGCCGCTCCGCGCCGTGTCCGGCGGCGGGCCGTCGCCGCGCGCGGGCGCCTCCGTGGCGTGCGCGATGCCGAACCTCGGCGGGTACAGGCTGAAGCTGGCGTCGGTGTGCCAGTCGTCCAGCTCCGGGTGGACGGCGGTGTCGCCGAGCAGGCGGGCGAACGCCTCCAGCCCGGCGGCGTCCAGGTGGTGCTGGGCGCGGAAGAACAGGACCTTGTGCCGCAGCAGGGCGACGTGGAGGCGTTCGTGGGTCTGCTCGTCCAGGTCGGGACACAGGTGGACGCCGCGCACCTCGGCTCCGACGCGACCGGTCAGCGGAGCGAGCCAGGACGGCCGCGCGCCGTCGGGGTGAACGGGGTCCAACACCTGACGTGTCATGGTCCGACGGTAGGCCGCCCCCGCCATTAAATCAACTTAACAAGTAGGAATTATAGAGTGTCGGCCGAGAGAGGGGCCGGTACCCGCGCGCGGGCACCGGCCTCCCAGCTCAGAACGGGTCCGGAACGCGGTCAGGACGCCGGGGCGGGCTCCACCGGGTTCGGCATCGCGCCGCCGTAGCGCCGGTCACGGCTGGCGTAGATCTCGCACGCGTGCCACAGGTGGCGCCGGTCGAAGTCGGGCCACAGCGTGTCCAGGAACACCATCTCCGCGTACGCCGACTGCCACAGCAGGTAGTTGGAGATCCGCTGCTCGCCCGAGGACCGCAGGAACAGGTCCACGTCGGGGATGCCCGGCTCGTCGAGGTAGCGCGCGAACACCTTCTCGGTGAGCTTGTCGGGGTTGAGCCGGCCATCGCGCACGTCGCGGGCGATCGCCGCCGCCGCGTCGACGATCTCGGCCCGGCCGCCGTAGTTCACGCAGAACTGGAGCGTCAGCACGTCGTTGTCCCGGGTCATCTCCTCGGCCGTCTCCAGCTCGGCGATGACGCTGCGCCACAGCTTCGGGCGACGCCCGGCCCAGCGCACCCGCACGCCCATCGCGTGCAGCTGGTCGCGGCGGCGGCGGATGACGTCGCGGTTGAAGCCCATCAGGAAGCGCACCTCGTCGGGCGAGCGCTTCCAGTTCTCGGTGGAGAAGGCGTAGGCCGACAGGTAGGGGACGCCCAGCTCGATCGCGCCCATGATCACGTCGAAGAGGGAGGTCTCCCCCATCTTGTGGCCCTCGGTGCGCGGCAGCCCCCGCTCCTTCGCCCAGCGCCCGTTGCCGTCCATCACGATGGCCACGTGCCTCGGGATCAGGTCCGCGGGGATCGCGGGGGGACGCGCGCCGTCCCTGTGGGGCTCCGGCGGCGTAACGGCCCTTCTCAAACTGGCTCCCTGTCGTTGCTCGTGCTGTCGTCGGTCCCGCGCTCCACGTGCCGCAGCGACCGGATCCCGTGCTCCAGATGCCATTGCAGGTAGGCCGCGACGAGGCCGCTGCACTCTACCCGGTGGCGTCCCTCGCTCCCGTCGGCGTACTCCCAGTCGCCGCGCAGCAGCGCCAGCATCAGCTGGAACGTCGGCGGCGCGGGCGTGGCCGAGCCGGGCGGACGGCAGCGGGCGCACACCGCGCCCCCGGCCGCGATGGCGAAGCCCCGCAGCTGGCCGCGCTCGCCGCAGCGGCAGCACTCGTCCAGGGCGGGCGCCCAGCCCGCCACCGACAACGACCGCAGCAGGAACGCGTCCAGCACCATGCGCGGGTCGTGGCCGCGTTCGGCCAGCGTCCGCAGGCCGCCGACCAGCAGCAGGAACTGCCGCAGCGCCGGCTCGCCCTCCTCGCTGGTGAGCTTCTCGGCGGTCTCCAGCATCGCGGTGCCCGCCGTGTACCGGGGATAGTCGGTCACCAGGGACTCGCCGTAGGGCCGCAGCGTCTCCGCCTGGGTGATCAGGTCGAGCGAGCGGCGCTCGTAGAACTGCAGGTCCACGTGGGTGAACGGCTCCAGCCGCGCCCCGAACCGCGACTTGGTCTTGCGGACCCCCTTGGCGGCGGCGCGGATGCGGCCGTGCCGCCGGGTCAGCACCGTCACGATGCGGTCGGCCTCCCCCAGCTTCTGGGTGCGCAGCACGATGCCTTCGTCCCGGTAGAGCGTCACCCGTCCATTCTCCCGCACGCGCGGCGGTGGGTCGTTCGCCGGGAACCGCCCGCTCGTCACGGAACGTGACCGGAAGAGGACGGACCAGGGCCCGGGAAACCGTGGCCTGAATCACATCCAGGTGGCAGGTTCGTAGCCATGAGATGCACCATCGTGCCGCCCCACATGCTGGAGAACGTCGCGCGAGGCGACGACCCCGCCCTGCGCGACCTGGCCCGCCGGACCCTCGCGCTGTCCTCGGCCCAGCGCACCGAACGCCGGGTGCTGCCGGTCGAGTCTCCCCCGCCCACCGAGGACTTCGTCCCCGACCGTACGATCAACGACGCCCAGAACCGGGAGACCCTGCCCGGCGAGACCGTGCGCGCCGAGGGCGATCCGGCCACCGGCGACCGGACCGTGGACCAGGCGTACGAGTGGCTGGGGGTGACCTTCGACTTCTTCGAGGCCGCCTACCGGCGCAACTCCATCGACGGCGCCGGCCTGAAGATGATCTCGACGGTGCACTACGGCCGCGACTACGACAACGCGTTCTGGAACGGCGAGCAGATGGTGTACGGGGACGGCGACGGGGTGCTGTTCACCTCGTTCACCGGGCCGCTGGACGTCACCGGGCACGAGCTGGTGCACGGCGTCACCCAGTACACCGCGAACCTGGAGTACTACGGGCAGTCCGGGGCGCTGAACGAGTCGGTGTCGGACGTGTTCGGCTCGCTGATCAAGCAGTGGCACCTGGGCCAGACCGCCGACCAGGCCGACTGGCTGATCGGGCAGGGGCTGCTGGCCGAGGGCGTCAACGGCGTGGCGCTGCGGTCGATGAAGGAGCCGGGCACCGCCTACGACGACCCGCGCCTCGGCAAGGACCCGCAGCCGGGCCACATGGACGACTACGTGGACACCTACCGCGACAACGGCGGCGTCCACATCAACTCCGGCATCCCCAACCGCGCGTTCCACCTGGCCGCGACCGGGATCGGCGGTCACTCCTGGGAGAAGGCCGGGCGGGTCTGGTATGACACGTTGACCGGCGCGGACCTGACCCCGACGATCGACTTCCAGGGGTTCGCCCGCGCCACGCTCGGCGCCGCGACCCGGCTGTACGGCTCCGACGGCGCCGAGACGGCGGCGGTGAGGAACGCGTGGTCGGGGGTAGGCGTTCGGGTGTGAGCATCCGGAGGTGAGGCAGGGCCATGAAGGTCACGGTGACCCGCAGCGGGGGCTTCGCGGGTATCGAGAGGCGCGGCGAGTCCGACAGCGAGCGCGATCCCCTGCTGTCCCGGCTGGTGGACCGGGTCGACCTGGGCTCCGTGCCGCCGCCCGGTCGGATACCCGACCAGTTCCTGTACGAGATCGACATCGACGGCGCGCACGCCGTCGTCGGCGAGGCCCAGCTGAGCGGGCCGCTGCGGGAGCTGGTCCACCATGTGCTCGGCCGGGCGCACTGACCTCCCCGTCGGGGTGTCCGCGGGACGCCCCGACGGGCGTTGACGCCGGGGTCGGCGCCGGGGTCAGCGCAGCCAGACGGCGGTGTCGGGCGGCAGCATGCCCCCTTCCAGCGGCCCGCTGGCCAGCAGCACCCGCTCGTGCGGCGGCAGCGGCGCGGGCCCGGCGCCGAGGTTGACCACGCAGGCCAGGCCGGAGTCACGGGTGAAGGCCAGCACGTCCTCCTCGGCGGGCAGCCAGGTCAGCCGCCCGTCGCCGAGCAGTTCGCGGCGCAGCCGCAGCGCGGTCCGGTAGAGGGTGAGCATCGAGCCGGGGTCGGCGCCCTGGGCCTCCACCGTCAGGTCGCGCCAGGAGGGCGGCTGCGGCAGCCAGGGCTCGCCGTCGCCGAACCCGAACGGCGGCCGGTCCCCCGACCACGGCAGCGGCACCCGGCAGCCGTCGCGCCCCCGGTCGGTGTGGCCCGACCGGGGCCAGATCGGGTCCTGGCGCAGCTCGTCCGGCAGGTCCTCCACCTCGGGGAGCCCGAGCTCCTCTCCCTGGTAGACGTAGACGGCCCCGGGCAGCGCCATCGCCAGCAGGGCCGCCGCCCGCGCCCGGCGGGCGCCGAGCGCGAGGTCGGTGGGCGCGCCGAGCCGCCGGTCCCGGATGTCGAACGAGGTGTCGGCGCGCCCGTAGCGGGTGACCGGGCGCACCACGTCGTGGTTGGCCAGCACCCAGGTCGGCGGCGCGCCGAGCGGCAGGTGGGTGGCGAGCGTGCCCTCGACGACCTTGCGCAGCGCGGCCGGCTCCCACGGGCAGGTGAGGAAGTCGAAGTTGAAGGCGGTGTGCATCTCGTCGGGCCGCAGGTAGCGGGCGAGGCGCTCGACGTCGGGCAGCCAGACCTCGCCGACCAGCATCCGGCCCTCGTACTCGTCGGCGACGCGCCGCCAGGAGCGGTAGATCTCGTGGACGCCGTCGCGGTCGGTGTAGGGGTCGCGGCCGTCGGGCTCGGCGTCGGGGTCCTTGACCAGCAGCGCGGCCGAGTCGACGCGGATGCCGTCGGCGCCGCGGTCGAACCAGAAGCGCAGCACGTCGTGGAACTCGGCGGCGACGGCCGGGTGGTTCCAGTTGAAGTCCGGCTGCTCGGGGGCGAACAGGTGCAGGTACCACTCGCCGTCGGGCACCCGGGTCCAGGCGGGGCCGCCGAAGATCGACTGCCAGTCGTTGGGCGGCGCGTCGCCCCGGCCGGGCCGGAACCAGAACCGCTCGCGCTCGGGTGAGCCCGGCCCGGCCTCCAGCGCCCGCACGAACCAGGGGTGCCGGTGCGAACCGTGGTTGGGCACCACGTCCAGGATCACGCGCAGTCCGGCGGCGTGGGCCTCGGTCAGGAACGCCTCCGCCTCCGCCAGCGTCCCGAAGACCTCGGCGACGCCCCGGTAGTCGGCCACGTCGTAGCCGCCGTCGGCCATCGGCGAGGGGTACCAGGGGTTCAGCCACAGCGCGTCCACCCCGAGGTCGGCCAGGTAGGGCAGCCGGGACCGCAGTCCCGCCAGGTCGCCGACCCCGTCGCCGTCGCCGTCGGCGAAGCTGCGCGGGTACACCTGGTAGATCACGGCGCTCCGCCACCAGTGGTCGGGCTTGCTCATGACGATCCTCCATCCGGTACGGGAGTGGGTCGGGAGTGGGCTCAGCCCTTCAGGCCACCGGCGGTGAGGCCGGCCATGATGTGCCGCTGGAAGACGAAGAACACGACGACCGTCGGCAGGCTCGCGACGACCAGCGAGGCGATCAGCACGTTCTGCGGCACCTGCACCGCCAGGGAGGCGATGGCGGTGCTGACCGTGCGGCGCTCGCTGTCGGGCAGCACCAGCAGCGGCCAGGCGAAGTCGCGCCACACGTTCACCACCGTGAAGATCGACACCACGCCGACGATGGGCCGCGACACCGGCAGCACCACCGACCACAGCACCCGGGCCGGGGACGCGCCGTCCACCTGCGCCGCGTGGAGCAGCTCGGTGGGGATCGAGTCGAAGAACCGTTTGAGCAGGAAGATGTTGAAGGCGTTGGCGGCGGCCGGCAGCCAGATCGCCCACGGCGTGTTGAGCAGGCTGACGCCGAGCGGCGGCAGGTCCTTGACCGTCAGGTAGGCGGGCAGCAGGATCACCATCGGCGGGATCATGAGCGTGGCCAGCATCAGGCCGAGCACCGCCCCGCCCAGCAGCGGCCGCAGCCGCGACAGCGCGTAGGCGGCGGTGACGTCGACCGCCAGCGTGAACAGCCATGCCCCCAGCGCGTAGACGAAGGTGTTGCGCAGGTACAGGCCGAGGTCGAGCTGGTGCCACGCCTCCCGGTAGGCGGTCAGGTCCAGGCCGCCCGGCAGCGGGCTCGGCGGGGTGCGCGCCAGCTCGTCCGGCGTCTTCATCGCCCCGGTGACCATCCAGTAGAGCGGGAAGACGAACACGAACGTGAAGGTCACCACGACCGTCAGCAGCGTGACCGCGTAGACGGCCCGGCCGCGGCGGGTGCGCAGCGCGTTCGGGTTGACCAGCGTGCGCGGCCGGGGCCCGGCCGGGGTCCGGCGCCCGGCTCGCGGGAGGTTCGTCATCGCGTGCTACCTCGCGTCCTGGCGGGAGACCCGCAGGTAGACGGCGGAGAAGAGCATGAGCACGACCATCAGCATCAGCCCGAGCGCCCCTCCGCCACCGAAGTCGTCGTAGTTGAAGGCGTACTGGTACATCAGGTACGCGACGGTGACCGTGGCGTCCTCGGGTCCGCCGCCGGTGAGCAGGTACGGCTCGATGAACACCTGCATCGTCGCGATGATCTGGAGCAGCAGCATCACCAGCAGGATCAGCCGGGTCTGCGGCACCGTGACGTGCCAGACCCGGCGCAGCAGCCCGGCCCCGTCCAGCTCGGCGGCCTCGTACAGCTCGCCGGGGATGGTCTGCAGCGCCGCCAGGTAGATCAGCGTGCCGCTGCCCAGGTTCATCCAGGTGGCCACCAGCACCAGCGACAGCAGCGCGGTGTCGGCCGAGTCCAGCCAGCTCAGCCCGGGAAGGTGCGCGGCCCGCAGGATCTGGTTGAACAGGCCGGGCCCCGGGTCGTAGAACCACTTGAACAGCAGGACCGCCGCCGCGGGCGGCAGCATGACCGGCAGGTACACCACGAACCGCAGGTAGGCGCGGGCGTGCCGCAGCTCGTTCAGCACGATCGCGATGGCGAACGGCACCGCGTAGCCGACCACCAGCGCCAGCAGCGTGAAGATCGCGGTGTTGAGCCAGGCGCCGGCGAACGCCGGGTCGGCCAGGACGGTGCGGAGGTTGTCCAGCCCGACCCAGCGGGTGTCGCCGGCGGCGTCGGTCCGCTGGAAGCTGAGCAGCACCCCGCGCACGATCGGGTACCAGGAGAACAGCGCGAAGCAGATCAGCGCGCCGCTCAGGAAGCCGTAGGCGGTCAGGTTGCGCCGCGCCGCGCGGCGCACGCGCGGGCTGACCCGGCGGGCGCGCGGAGCGGGGCGGGCGGCGGCCCGCGTCGTGGTCATCGGAGTCCCCTCGGGGCGGGGCGGGGCGCCGGCGCGTGTGGTGCGTGTGGTGCGTGCGGTACGGCACGCCTCGCGGCGCCCCGCGGCGGAGGTCAGTTCGCCGACCGGGCGAGCAGGATGTTGGCCTTCTTCTCGGCGTCGGCCAGAAGCCGGTCGATGTCGGCGTCCCGCCTGGTCAGCACGGCCGACATGACGGTGTCGAGGAGGGCGTAGAGCTGCTGGGCCCGCGGCGGCTCCAGCTTGCCGGGGAGGGCGGCCGAGGCGTCCTCGTAGGGCTTGAAGTTGCCGACCGGCAGGTTGGCCGAGCGGGCACGCAGCTCGCGGTCCCGCTGCCCGACGGCGTTCCGCCCGAACAGCCGGGGCTGGGGCAGGCCGACCGGGCGGCCGTTGGCCTTGGCCCGCTCGTAGCCGAGCTGGCCCTGGCCGGGGGTGAGGGCGTGGAAGTCGAGCCACAGCAGCCCGGCCTTGATCTTCTCCGGTGACGCCTTCGGATGGAACAGGTAGCCGTCGCCGCCCATGAGCGTGCCGGACCCGCCGGGGAGGGGGCCCATGCCGAGGTCCTCGTACCGGGCCTTGAACTGGTCGACCAGCGCGGTGGCGTTGTCGGGGGCGCCCAGGTACATGCCGAGCCTGCCGGAGGCCATCATCCGCTGGATGTCGGCGTCCACCAGCAGCTGCTTGGAACCCATGGAGCCGTCGGTCCAGCGCATGTCCTTCAGCGCCTGGAGCACCGCCCGGCCCTGCGGGCCGTTGAACGCCGCGCGCCTGCCGTCCGGGGTGACCACGTCGCCGCCCTGGCCGTAGAGCGCGGCGGTGAAGTGCCAGCCGCCCTGGTTCCGGGCGCTGAGCTCGGCGTATCCGGTGACGCCGCCGCCGAGCGCGCTGATCTTCCTGGCCGCCTCGCGCACCTCGGCCCAGGTCCGGGGCGGGGCGTCGGGATCCAGTCCGGCCCGCCGGAACAGCGCGCGGTTGTAGAACAGGCCCATCGTGTAGTTCTGCCGGGGCAGGCCGTAGACCTTCCCGCCGTCCTTGAAGACCCGCGTCACGTTCGGGTCGAGGTGGGGGTACTGCCTGACGTGCCCCAGGTAGGGGGTCAGGTCGGCGGCCCGCCCCTTGGCGACGACGCCGCGCACGTCGGTGAAGTAGACGTAGAAGACGTCCTCGGTCTCCCCGCCCGCCAGCCTGGCCTGGAAGGTGGTGGGGTCCATGCAGGGGAAGGCGTCCTTGCCGACGATCGTGATGTTGGGGTGCAGCCGCCGGAACGCCGCGACGTCCTGGTCCCACTCCCTGCGCTGGGCCGTCTGGCTCTTGGCGGGCATGCAGCCCACCGTGATCGTCACCTTGGCGTCGCCGGCCAGCGGCCGGTCGGGCCTGGCCTCGGGGTCGCCCGCGCCGCAGCCGGCGAGACAGGCGCCGGCGGCCAGGGTGAGCGCGGGGGCCACCATCCGGGATCTCATGGGTGTTCCTCTCTGGAACGGCGCGGCCCGCCCCCTCGGGAGCGCCTGTCCGTGCCCGTCGGCCGATCCCCGGCCGATGCGAGGAACATACAGAGACCTACATCACAGGGCAAGAGATGAATTTATTTGCGCAAAAAGCAGACAATCCCATGTCAGGGCATGCTCGGACCCGAGCACGAGACGGCGCAAACCGGTGTCAGCGCGGGTCGCCCGCCCGCGTCCGGACGGGCGCGGTCGAGGCCCGCACCACCAGTTCCGGCTCGTACAGCAGTTCCTCGGCCGCCACGGCGCCGCCCGTCACCTGACCGGTCAGCAGCGTCACCGCCGCGCGGCCGATCGCCTCGATCGGCTGCCGCACCGTGGTCAGCGGCGGGTTGACGCAGTTCATGAAGGCCGAGTCGTCGAAGCCCACCACCGACACGTCCTCGGGCACGCTCATGCCGTGCCGCCGCACCGCCCTGACCACCCCGAGCGCCAGCGGATCGCTGCCGCAGACGATGCCGGTCACCCCGTCGCGCAGCAGCGACGCCGTCACCGCCTGCCCGCCCTCCAGCGAGAACAGGCTGCGCCGGACCCACGCGTCCGGCAGGTCCAGGCCCGCCCGCGCGGCGGCGGCGCGGGCCGCGTCCAGCTTGCGGCGGCTGGGCACGTGGTCCTCCGGGCCGAGCACCAGGCCGATGCGCTCGTGGCCGAGCGAGGCCAGGTGCCCGAACGCCTGCTCGGCCGCCACCGCGTCGTCGGTGGAGACCCGGGGGAAGTCCAGCTCCTCGCTTCCGGCGTTCACCAGCACCACCGGCAGCCGCACCTCCAGCAGCCGCCGGTAGTGGTCGTGCGGGGCGTCGGCCTCGGCGTACTGGCCGCCCGCGAACACCACGCCGGACGCCTGCTGCTGCAACAGCATCTCCACGTAGTCGGCCTCCGACAGGCCGCCGGGCGTCACCGTGCACAGCACGGGGGTGAAGCCGCGCTGGGCGAGCGCGCCGCCGACCACCTCGGCCAGCGCCGGGAAGATCGGGTTGCCCAGTTCGGGCAGCACCAGCCCGACCAGCCGGGCCCGCTCCCCGCGCAGCTGGGTGGGGCGTTCGTAGCCGAGCACGTCCAGGGCCGTCAGCACGGCGGCGCGGGTCGCCTCCGACACGCCGGGCCGTCCGTTGAGCACGCGGCTGACGGTGGCCTCACTGACCCCGACCTTCTGGGCGACCTCGGCGAGTCGACGTGTCATGCCGCAACTATAGGACCGAATCCCGCAAGCGGCTTGCGCGAAGTAGTCGGCCCCCGCCCCTGAGATCGTCAGGGACGGGGGCCAGACAGCGGTCACCCGACGGGGTCGCATCGTCGTGACCGGGCCTGGTCCGGGTGGGCCTCCGCGCAGGCCGCACCCGGATGTCTCGGGATCAGGCGGCCGTGCGGCGGGCCACCCGGTTGACGGCCGACAGCATGGCCTTCAGGGACGCGGTGACGATGTTGCCGTCGATGCCGACGCCCCACACGGTCTCGCCGTCCACGTCGCACTCGACGTAGGCGGCGGCGCGGGCGTCACCGCCGGCGCTCAGGGCGTGCTCGGCGTAGTCCAGGACGCGGACGTTGACGCCCACGGTGGCCAGGGCCGCCTCGAACGCCGACACCGGGCCGTTGCCGACGCCCTCGATCTCGCGGATCTCGCCGTCCACCCGCACGTCGCAGGACAGCCGGTCCTTCTCGTCCACGCGGGAGGTCGCGCGGTGCGCCAGCAGGCCGACGCGCGGGCCGTTGCCTAGGAACTCGCCCTGGAAGATCTCCCACATGCGCTCGGCCGTGACCTCGCCGCCCGCGGCGTCGGTGTGCTCCTGCACCACGCGGGAGAACTCGATCTGCAGGCGGCGCGGCAGCTCCAGGGAGTGCTCGGTCTTCATGATGTAGGCGACGCCGCCCTTGCCGGACTGGCTGTTGACCCGGATGACGGCCTCGTAGGAGCGGCCCACGTCCTTGGGGTCGATGGGCAGGTACGGGACCTCCCAGGTGAACTCGTCCACCGGGACGCCCGCCGCGGCGGCGTCCCGCCCCAGGTGGTCGAAGCCCTTGTTGATCGCGTCCTGGTGGGAGCCGGAGAACGCGGTGTAGACCAGGTCGCCGCCGTAGGGGTGGCGCTCGTGGACGGGCAGCTGGTTGCAGTACTCGACGGTGCGGCGGATCTCGTCGATGTCGGAGAAGTCGATCTGCGGGTCGACGCCCTGGGTGAACAGGTTCAGGCCCAGGGTGACCAGGCAGACGTTGCCGGTGCGCTCGCCGTTGCCGAACAGGCAGCCCTCGATGCGGTCGGCCCCGGCCATGTAGCCCAGCTCGGCGGCGGCGACGGCGGTGCCCCGGTCGTTGTGCGGGTGGATCGACAGGATCACCGAGTCCCGGTGGGCCAGGTTGCGGTGCATCCACTCGATCTGGTCGGCGTAGACGTTGGGGGTGGCCATCTCGACGGTGGCGGGCAGGTTGACGATCGTCTTCCACTCGGGGGTGGGCTGCCAGACGTCGTTGACGGCGTTGCAGACCTCGACGGCGTACTCCAGCTCGGTGCCGGTGAACGACTCCGGCGAGTACTCGAAGAAGATCTGGGTGTCGCCCATGTCCTCGGCCAGCTTCCGGCACAGCTTGGCACCCTCGACGGCGATCGCGGTGATGCCCTCCCGGTCCTGCCCGAACACCACGCGCCGCTGGAGCGTGGAGGTCGAGTTGTACAGGTGGACGATCGCCTGCTTCGCGCCGCGCAGCGACTCGAAGGTCCGCTCGATCAGCTCGGGCCGGGCCTGGGTCAGGACCTGGATCACCACGTCGTCGGGGATCCGGCCCTCCTCGATGATCTGCCGGACGAAGTCGAAGTCGGTCTGGCTGGCCGCCGGGAAGCCGACCTCGATCTCCTTGTAGCCCATCCGTACCAGCAGCTCGAACATCTTGAGCTTGCGGTGGGAGTCCATCGGGTCGATCAGGGCCTGGTTGCCGTCGCGCAGGTCGACCGCGCACCATCGGGGGGCCTCGGTGATCACCTTGTCCGGCCAGGTCCGGTCGGTCAGCCGGACGGGTGCGAACGGGCGGTAGCGCTGGAAGGCCATGCCGGACGGCTGCTGCTGCGGAAACATGGAGTGGATTTCCCTCTGCTCGAACCTTGCGGCCGACTGCACGTCGAAGTCCCGCAGCGAGGGAGCCGGCCTGTTACAGGCCCCCGCTGCGGCCGCTAAGGAGGAGCAGACCGTGCGACACGCGTGTCAAGCTAACAGATCCCATCCGGCGATCGGAAACCGCGTCCCAGATGGTGAGACGCGGTTCCCCTTTGTCCCGGTATGCGGGACCGTTGATCTACCAGGTCAGACCGCCAGCAGCCGCTTCACCTCCGCGTCGCGCAGGTCCGCGGCGGTGCCGGAGCGCCGGACGAGACCGCCCTCGATGATCACGAACGTGTCGGCCAGGCGCAGCGCGAGCTCCAGGTACTGCTCGACCAGCAGCACCGCCAGCCCGTCCTCCCGGTGCAGGCGTTCGATCGCCGTCTCGATCTCGGCGACGATCGACGGCTGGATGCCCTCGGTCGGCTCGTCCAGGATCAGCATCCGGGGCCGGGTGACCAGGGCGCGGGCGATGGCGAGCTGCTGCTGTTGCCCGCCCGACAGGAACCCCGCCCGGCGGTTCAGCAGCTCCGTCAGCCGGGGGAAGACCGCCAGCGCCTCGTCGATCGCCCCCCGGTCCCGGTGCCGGGACGCCTCCAGCGTGACCTGGAGGTTCTCGGCGACGGTGAGCTGCGGGAACGTCTCGTGCCCCTGCGGGACGTAACCCATCCCGCGCCGGACGCGCTCGTGCGTGGGCAGCCCGGTGACGTCCTCACCGTCGAACAGCACCGTCCCGGCGGTCGGCGGCAGCACGCCCATGACCGCGTTGAGCAGGGTGGTCTTGCCGACGCCGTTGCGCCCCATCACGCACATCAGCCCGCCCGCCCCGACCTCCAGGTCCACCCCGAACAGCACCCGGGCCCGCCCATAGGCGGCCTCCAGCCCCCTGACCTCCAACAACGAACCACTCACGCCGTGCCCTCCGGTCGCCTCCGAGGCGCCGTGGAGGCGCCACCTTCCCTCGTCACGGGCTCCTCCGTCTAGGCGGCACCGCGCTCCTCCGACTCCCTCACTGCGCCCCCCGGTCGCCTCCGAGGCGCCCCAAGGCGCCGCCTTCCCCCGTCGCTCTGGTCGCTCCGCTCCCGGCGCTCCTCAGTCCAGACGACGCCGCGCCCCTCCGGCTCCCTCATGCTGCCTCCTCGCGGCCGCGGCCGAGGTAGACCTCCTGGACGCGCGGGTCGTCCTGGACGGTGGCCACGTCGCCCTCCACCAGCACCCGCCCCTCGTGCAGGACGGTCACCTGGGAGGCGTAGCGGCGCAGGAACTCCATGTCGTGCTCCACCACGACCACCGTGTGGTCCCTGGCGATCTCGGTGAGCAGCTCGCCGGTGCGGTCGCGTTCGTCCCCGCTCATGCCCGCGACCGGCTCGTCCAGCAGCAGCAGCCTCGGCCGCTGGGCGACCAGCATCCCGATCTCCAGCCACTGCCGCTGGCCGTGGGACAGGACCCCGGCGGGCCGGTCGGCCAGATCGCCGAGCCCGATGGTGTCCAGGGCGGCGGCGACCTGGTCGGACATCCCCCTGCGCTGCCGCAGCAGCGCGGGCAGCGGGCGGCGGAACCCGGCGGCCAGGTCCAGGTTCTCCACCACGGTCAGCTCCTCGAACACCACCGACGTCTGGAACGTGCGTCCGATCCCCAGCCGCACGATCCTGTGCTCCCGGCGGCCGGTCAGCTCGGTCCCGGCGAACCGCACCGACCCCTCGGCGGGCCGGGTCAGCCCGGTGACCACGTCGATGAGGGTGGTCTTGCCCGCGCCGTTCGGCCCGATGAGGAAGCGCAGCTCCCCCTGGCCGACGGTCAGGTCCACCCCGTCGAGGGCGGTGAAGCCATCGAAGACGACCTTCAGCCCCCGGATCTCCAGCAACGCGTCGCTCATGTGGCCGCCTCCCGCGGTCGCGCGGCCGGCGCAGGGGTCCCGCGGCGGCGGGCCAGGGCGTCGCGGGCCTGTTCGTACAGGCCGGCCGCGCCCCTGGGGGCCAGGGTCATCACCAGGACGAACAGCGCGCCCTCCAGGTACAGCCAGCCGCCCGCCCACTGCTCGCTGAACGAGGTCTTGGCGTAGTTCATGACGATCGCGCCGAGGACCGCCCCGGCCAGCGCGTACCGGCCGCCGACCGCGACCGCCACGACCAGCTCCAGCGACGGGACCACGCCCAGCAGCGACGGCGAGATGATCCCGACGACCGGCACGAACAGCGCCCCGGCCAGGCCCGCCATGCCCGCCGAGACCGCGAACGTGACCGTCTTGACCGTGGCGGGGTTGTAGCCGAGGAACCGCACCCGGTCCTCGCCGTCGCGGACCGCGACCAGCAGCCGCCCGAACCGGCTCCGCACCAGCTGCCGCGCGCCCAGGTACAGCGCGCCGAGCACGCCCGCCGTCACGAAGTACAGGGTCCGCTGGGTGCCCTCGGCCTCGGGGTCCCGGCCGAAGACGTCGTAGAAGTTGGTCAGGCCGTTGGTGCCGCCGGTCAGGCCCTGCTGCCCGACCAGCAGGATCACGAACGCCGCCGCGAGCGCCTGGGTGAGGATCGCGAAGTACGCGCCGCGCACCCGCTGCCGGAACACCAGCGCGCCCAGCACGACGGCGACCGGGACCGCGACGACGGCGGCCAGCGCGAACCCGGCGGCGCCGAACGGCCGCCACAGCGCGGGCAGCTCCTCGACGCCGCTCCACACCATGAAGTCGGGCAGGTCGCCCCCGGCGTCGTGCAGCTTCAGGTACATGGCCGTGGCGTAGCCGCCGAGGCCGAAGAACACGCCCTGGCCGAGCGTCAGCATGCCGCCCTGGCCCCACGCCAGGCCGATGCCGAGCGCGGCGATGGCGAAGCACAGGTACTTGGCCAGCTCGTCCAGGCGGAAGGCGGGCAGCGCCAGCGGCGCGACCACCAGCAGCAGGACCGCGACCGCCGCGAACGGGGCGTGACCGCGCAGCCGGGCGCTCATGTCAGCGCCCGGGAGCGGAGGACGAACAGGCCCTGCGGGCGGACCTGGAGGAACGCGACGACCACCGCGAAGACGACGACCTTGGCGAGGCTGGCGTCGGTCCAGAACTCGGCGAACGAGTTCAGCATCCCGAGCGCCAGCGCGGCGATCACCGCGCCGCGCAGCTGCCCGAGCCCGCCCGCGACCACGACCAGGAACGCGTCCACGATGTAGTAGGTGCCGATCGACGGCCCGACCGGGCCGACCAGCGTCAGCGCGACCCCGGCGACGCCCGCCAGGCCCGAGCCGATGAAGAAGGTGAGCTGGTCCACGCGGCCGGTGGCGACGCCGCTGACGGCGGCCAGCTCGCGGTTCTGCATGACCGCGCGCATCCGGCGGCCCTGCCGGGAGCGGCCCAGGTACGCCCAGATCCCGACGACGCAGGCGACCGCCAGGGCCATGATGAACAGCCGGGCGTGGGGCAGCGTCGCGCCGGACAGCCCGACCCGGCCGGTCAGCCAGGACGGGGCGACGACCTGCACGTTGGGCGCGCCGAACAGGTCGCGCGCGGCCTGCTGGAGGATCAGGCTGACGCCCCAGGTCAGCAGCAGGGTGTCCAGGGGGCGGCCGTAGAAGTGGCGGATCGCGGTGCGTTCCAGGACCCAGCCGAGCGCGCCCGCGACCAGGAACGCCACCGGCAGCGCGACCGGCACGGCCTGCGCGCCGGCCCAGTCCTGGAGCAGGTAGGCGGTGTAGGCGCCGGCCATGAGGAACTCGCCGTGCGCCATGTTGACGACGCCCATCTGGCCGAAGGTGAACGTCAGTCCGAGGGCGGTCAGCAGCAGCACCGCGCCGATGCTGAGCCCGATCGGGAGCTGGTTGAGCAGGGAGGTCATGAGTCCGTGCCGCCTCCTCCGGAGCGTGTCGGGAAGGTCATGAGGACAGGCCGGCGGCCCAGGGGTAGGACCTCAGGTACGGGTCGGGCCTGATCGGCTCCCGGGAGGACCAGACCTCCTTGATGAGCCCGTCGGGCTGGACGACGCCGATCCGCGCGGTCTTGTGGACGTGCTGGGTCGCGCCGTCGATGGTCACCCTGCCCTCGGGCAGGTCGAGGGAGAGCCCGGCGGCGGCCTTCTTCACGGCCTCGACGTCGGTGGTCCCGGCCCTGCGGACGGCCTCGGCCCACAGGTGGACGGCGTTGTAGCCCGCCTCCATCGGGTCGGAGGTCACCGCGCCCCGGTGCCGGGCCTGGAACGCCCTGACGAACGCCTCGTTCGCCCTGCCCCCGGTGGTCTGGTAGTAGTTCCACGCCACCGGGTGGCCGGCGATGTTCTGCACGCCGATGCCCTTGACCTCCTCCTCGGCGACGGACACCGACATCACCGGGAGCCGGCCGGCGTCGAAACCCGCGCTCCTGAGCTGCTTGAAGAACGCGACGTTGCTGTCGCCGTTGAGGGTGTTGAACACCGCGTCCGGCTTCGCCTCACCGATCTTGTTGACCAGCGTGCTGTACTCGGTGTGGCCGAGCGGGGTGTACTCCTCGCCCAGGATCTGCATTCCGTTGGCCTGCGCGTAGGCCTTGATGATTTTGTTGGCGGTGCGCGGGAAAACGTAGTCGCTGCCGACCAGGTAGATGCGTTTCTTGTCTTTTTCCTTCAGATAGTCCAGGCCCGGGACGATCTGCTGGTTGGTGGTGGCGCCGGTGTAGAAGATGTAGGGCGAGGACTCCAGTCCCTCGTACTGCACCGGGTACCACAGCAGCGCCTTGTTGCGTTCGAAGACCGGGAGCATCGCCTTGCGGCTGGCGGAGGTCCAGCCGCCGAACACGGTGGCGACCCGGTCCTTCCGGATGAGCTTCTGGGCCTTCTGCGCGAACGTCGGCCAGTCGGAGGCCCCGTCCTCCACGATCGGCTGGAGCCTCTTGCCCAGCAGGCCGCCCCGGGCGTTGATCTCGTCGGTGGCGAGCGACTCGGAGTTCTTGACGGTCACCTCGCTGATCGCCATGGTGCCGCTCAGTGAGTGCAGGATGCCGACCTTGATGGTGTTCCCGTCGTTCCCGCCGGCGCCGGCGCTCGCGTTTCCGCCGTCCTGCCCGCCGCACGCGGTGAGCAGGGCGGCGGGCAGGAGGGCGGCCGCCGCCAATGGTCGCAGGAATGGTTTCCGCAACTGTCGACTCCTCACAGAATCGGCCCCGTGGGTCCGTTTACCGTGAACAAGTCTCCGGAATGAGATTTCCCGCCGACGACCGCCGCGTTACATGCGATTTACGGAACGTTCACCGTGACGAGTGGTCAGGGAATGAGCACCGAAAGGCAGGTGACGCAGCCGTCCAGCGCCTCGTACTCGCTGATGTCGACCACCGTGACGCGCAGGCCGTCGGCGGCCAGGACCTCGGCGGTGCGGGGCGCGGACGCCGCCAGCAGGACGTGGTCGGGGCCGAGCACCACCACGCGCGCGCCGGACGGCTCGGGCGCGACCCGCAGGCCGGGCAGCGCGGCGGTGTCCACCCACTCGGGGACGCCGATCAGGGTGCCGTCCGGCAGCGCCGTCACCGCCGTCTTCAGGTGCAGGCAGCCGGTGACCTCGACCGGGACCACGCGGCGCCCGCCCAGCAGGTGGGCCAGCCGGCAGACGCCCTCCTCGTTGGTGCGGGCGGTGCGGCCCACGTAGACGGTGTCGCCCGCCTGGAGGACGTCGCCGCCGTCCAGGGTGCCGGGGGCCTCGACGGTCGCGACGCGCAGGCCGAGGTCGCGCACGGCGCGTTCGGTCCCGGCGACCTCGGCGCGCCGCCGCTCCGCGCCCGGCCGGGTCAGGACCGCCAGGTCGCCGCCGACCACGACGGTGTCCTCGACGAACACCGCGTCGGGGCAGTCGTCGGCGGGCGGCACCGCCCGGACGTTCCAGCCCGCCGCGCGCAGCGCCGCCACGTACGCCTCGTGCTGCCGCCGGGCCAGGTCGAGGTCCACCGGCCGCCGCTCGGCATGGGTGACGGTCCCCTCCGCCAGGAGCGGGCCGGGCTCGCGTACGAGCGCGGTGTTCACAAGCCCGGTGTTCACAAGCCCGGTGTTCGCAAGCGCGGTGTTCATGGCCTCGCCTCCGGCCGGTCCGCCGCGCGGCGGTCCGGCACGCCGTTGTGCCCGTTCTCCGGTCCCGTCGCGTTCCAACGTACCGATCAACACGCCCCGCCGGGGCCGCCCTGGCCAAGCCGGGCGTTCCCCTTACGCTGGGTGCATGAGCGGTGACCTGGGACCTGAGGCGGCCGACCGACGCGACCGGCCGGACGCGGAGCGGCGGCCGCGCCCGGAGTTCCTGCCCCCGGAGGGCGCTCCCCCGCCGCCACCTCCCGCACTGGACACTCAGGACATTCCAAGCACTTCGCCCTCCCCGCCCGTGTCCGCCGAGGAGCCGCGCCGCAGGGCGGGTCTCCCGGACGCGGCGTGGAACGTCCTGAACCTCGTGGCGGCGGCGGCGCTGCTGGTGGCGGCTTTCCTGCCGTGGGTGCACGCCCGGATGGTGCTCGGCGCGTTCGGCGACCCGGTCACCCACGACGCGGGCTCGGCGGCCGGGATCGACGTGGACGGGACGGTGCTGGTGGTGCCGGTGCTGGCGCTGACCGCGGCGGCGATGACGTTCTGGTCGATCGCCGTCCGCGACCCGCGGATCGCGGCGCTGACGGCCGTTCCGGGCGGGCTGGCGCTGCTGGCCTGCGGGCTGTTCGTGCTGCGGCTGGACTCGGCGCGCGCCGAGCTCGGCGCCGACGGGCCGCTGATCGGCTACCAGATCGCCGTGGGGTACGGCTGGTACCTGGCGGTCGCCGCCGCGCTGCTGGTCGTCGGGTTCGCGCTGGCCCGGCCGCTGGCGGCCCGGCTCAGTCGTCGAAGCCGAGACGGCGCAGCTGCTTGGGGTCGCGCTGCCAGTCCTTGAGCACCTTGATCCGCAGGTCCAGGTAGACCTTGGTGCCCAGCAGCGCCTCGATCTGCTGGCGGGCGCTCTGGCCGACCTCGCGCAGCCGCGAGCCCTTGTGGCCGATGATGATGCCCTTCTGGCTGGGCCGCTCCACGTACAGGTGGGCGTAGATGTCGGTGAGGTCCTCGCGGTCCTCGCGCGGCCCCATCTCGTCGACCAGCACGGCGATCGAGTGCGGCAGCTCGTCGCGCACGCCCTCCAGCGCCGCCTCGCGGATCAGCTCGGCGACCAGGACGTGCTCGGGCTCGTCGGTCAGGTCGCCCTCGGGGTAGAGCGCGTGGCCCTCCGGCAGGTGCCGGATCAGCAGGTCGCCGACCAGGTCCACCTGGAAGCCGTCGGCGGCCGAGCAGGGCACGATGTCGGCGAACTCGCCGAGCTCCCCCACCGCCATCAGCTGCTGGGCGACCTTCTCCGGCGGGGCCAGGTCGGTCTTGGTGACGATCGCGACGATCGGGGTCCGGCCGACGTTGGCCAGCTCGCGGGCGATGAACTTGTCGCCGGGCCCGACGGGCTGGTCGGCGGGCACGCAGAAGCCGATCACGTCCACCTCGGTGAGGGTGGAGCGGACCAGGCTGTCCAGGCGTTCGCCGAGCAGGGTGCGCGGCTTGTGCAGGCCGGGCGTGTCGACGACCACCAGCTGGGCGTCGGGGCGGTGCACGATGCCCCGGATGGCCCGGCGGGTCGTCTGCGGCCGGCTGCTGGTGATGGCGACCTTGGTACCGACCAGGGCGTTCATCAGGGTGGACTTGCCCACGTTGGGGCGGCCGATGAAGCAGGCGAAGCCGGAGCGGAAGCCCTCGGGTGTGGTGTTTCCCAGCGATGTCACAACGTCAATTGTCGCCTACGCCGGAGGGTGGACCGTCAGGCGGCCGGTCAGGCGGCCGTGGTGTCCAGCGCGTCGCGGGCCTCGCGGGCGGTCCGCGCCCACTCGGCCGCGCCGACCCGCTCGGCGACGCGTTCGGCCGTCGCGTAGTGCTCGGCGGCCTCCCCGGGCCGCCCCAGGTAGGCGGCCACGTCGCCGAGGGTCTGGGCGACGGGGCCGATGGTGGCGACCGCGCAGCCGCCGCCCGCCAGCCGCCCGGCGTAGGGCAGCAGCGCCGTGTAGCACTCGGCGGCCAGCTCCCGGTCGTCCAGGGCGACGGCGCGGCGTGCCCGGAACGTCATCGCCAGGTCGAAGAAGTAGTCGCGGCGGACCGGCGCGGCCTCCGCGGCCGCCGCGCGCGCCTCGGCCCGGCGTCCCCGCGCGGCCAGCGCGAGGGCGAGCAGGTCGTCGGCGGCGCCCACGTCCGGCCAGTTGTCGCGGACCCAGCGCATCTGGTCGGCCATCTCCCCCTCGCGGCCCTGGAACGTCCGCACGCAGAAGATCCCGAACGCCTCCACGCCGCGTTCGCTGCCCCACACGCCCGTCCGGGCGATCGACTCGGCGATCTCGGTGTAGGCGCGTTCGGCCTCGGCGTACCGGGCCGCGACGACGTGCCCGAGCGCCCGGTACCAGCTTCCGATCAGGGCCAGCAGCGGCAGTCCGTACTGGTCGGCCAGCCGCAGCCCCTCGGCCCGGTGGGCGTCGGCGGCGGCCAGGTCCAGCCCGGTGACGTGGGCCTGCTGGAGCAGCAGGTGCGCCAGGACCCGGTAGGTGGCCAGGCCGTCCCGGGTGGCGAGGTCGAGCATCTCCTCGGCGATCCGCAGGCGCTGGTCGTTGTCGCCGGCGGAGCGGTAGGAGTTGAGGAACAGGCCGTTGAGGGCGACGGCGAGCAGCCGGGGACGGCCGAGTGCGCGGGCGGCGGCGACCGCCTCCTCGGCGGCGCGCGGGCCCCGGTCGTGCGGCTCGCCCTCCAGCTCGATCGCGACGGAGGTCAGCAGGCGGACGCGCAGCTCGGGGTCGGCGCCGGGCGGTCCGGCCAGCGCCGCCTCGGCGGCCTCGACGATCTCGTGGTCCACGGTGTTGTACTTGCGGCTGGTCCACAGCGTCGGCACGTCGAACGCGACGATCGCCCGTGCGAGCAGCGTCAGGTCGCCCAGGGCGCGGGCCTCGGCGACGGCGCGCTGCCGCCGCTCGCGGGCCCGCACGACCCGCCCGGACAGGGCGCAGGCGCGGATGGCCGCGGCCTCGATCTCCAGCGCCTCCCCCACCCGGCCCCGTGTGCGCAGCGTGTCGGCGGCGCGTTCGTACAGGTCGGCGGCCATGGCGTGCGCGAACCGGCCCTCGGCGGCCTCGGCGGCCAGCCGCGCGTAGCGGACGGCCCGGTCCGGGTCGGTGCCCGCCTCCAGATGGTGGTGGGCGAGGGCGGCGACCTCGCCGGGGCGGTGGCGTTCCAGCGCGGCGGCGACCCGGCCGTGGAGGCGAACGCGGCGGGTCCGCGACAGGTCGGCGTAGAGGGTGTCGCGGACCAGCGCGTGCGCGAACCGCATCCGGCCCGGCGCGGGCTCGGTGACCAGGCCCGCCGCCAGTCCCGCCTCGACCGCGTCGAGCACGGCGTCCTCGTCGCCGGACAGGTCGGCCAGCACGGCCAGGTCGGCGTCGCGGCCGACGACGGCGGCGTCGCGCAGCACGGCGCGGGCGGGCTCGGGCAGCCGGGCCAGGCGGCGGCGCAGCACGTCGCCGACCCCGGCGGGCACGGCGCCGGTCGCGGCCGCCGGGCCCTCGGCGTCCAGCAACCGGGCGGTCTCGCGTGCGAAGAACGGGTTGCCGCCGGTGCGCTCGGCGATGGCGGCGAGCTCGGCGTCCCCGACCTCGGCGCGGCACACCGCGCGGACCAGCACGGCGACCTCGGCCGCCGACAGCCCGTCCAGCGCGACGCGGGTCGGCTCGTGCCGGGCGAACGCGGCCAGCGCGGCGGTCAGCCGGTCCGGGGCCTCGGTGTGCCGGAACGTCCCCACGACCAGCACGGGCAGCCCCCGCACCCGGCCCAGCACCCGGACCAGCAGGGCCAGGGTCTCGTCGTCGGCCCGGTGCAGGTCGTCCAGGACCAGCAGCAGCGGGGTGCGCTCGGCGAGTCCGGCCAGGTAGTCGGCGACGGCGAGGTGCAGCCGGAAGCGGGCGGTGGTGGCGTCGCCGACGGTGGCGGCGCCCGTGCTGGCGGCGGCCGTGCTGGCGGCGGCCGTGCTGGCGGCGGCCGTGTCGTCCAGCAGCGGGGCGAGCCGGTCGTCGGCGGGCGGGGTGTCGGCGGCCAGGTCACGCAGCAGTTCGGCCCAGGGCCAGGCGGCGGGGGCCCCGCCGGTCTCGGGGGCGCGTCCCCAGGCGCAGCGCCGGCCCTCGGCGGCGAGACGTTCGGCCAGACGTTCGGCCAGGGAGGTCTTGCCCATCCCGGCGTCACCGCTGACCAGCGCGAGGCCGCCGCGCTCGGCCGCCGCCCGGAGGCGTTCCAGCTCGGCGCGCCGCCCCACGAACAGGGAACCCCGCGGCGCGCCCGGCCGCACGTCGCCAAGGTGCCGGCCATGCGAGGCCGGGCCCGGTTCCGCGTCGCGTTCCCCGGTCGGCACGGTGGGGGCTCGGTACGGGGCGCTCGGTGCCTCGGCGCGGAGGTCCGTCAGGTCCAGGGCCGGGGCCTGGGTGAGGATGTCGTGTTCCAGGCGGCGCAGCGCGGTGCCGGGGTCCACGCCGAGTTCCTCGGCCAGGGCGGCGCGGGCGCGGCGCAGCGCGTCCAGGGCGTCGCCCTGGCGGCCCGCGCGGTACAGGGCCAGGGCCAGCAGGCGCCACGCCTCCTCGCGCAGCGGATCGGCGGCGACGTGCGCCTCCAGGTCGGGGACGGCCTCGGCGGCGGCGCTCAGGCGGAGCATGGCCTCGGCGCGGCGTTCGACGGCCAGGCGGCGGCGCTCCTCCAGCCGGGACGCCTCGGTCGCCGCCCACGGCAGGGCGGCGAACTCGGCGTAGGCGGGCCCCCGCCACAGGCCCAGGGCCTCCTCGGCCGCGCGGCGGGCCCCGGCCGGGTCGCCGGTCGCGGCCCGGTCGACCAGGGCGTCGAACCGCCAGGCGTCCACGTCCCGCTCGGGCAGCCGCAGCGCGTAGCCGGGCGGGTCGGTGACCAGGACGCGGGCGGGGGCGCGGGGCGGGCGGTCCGGTTCCAGGGCGCGCCGCAGGTGCGACACGAACGCCTGGAGCCCGGCGGCGGCACGGGGCGGCGGACCGTCCGGCCACACCTGCTCCACGAGGCGCTCGGCGGGGACCATCCGGCCGCGCGCGACGACGAGCCGGGCCAGCACGCAGCGCTGGCGGGGCCCGCCGAGATCGGCCTCCGCCCCGTCCAGCAACGCCTGGAAGCTGCCCAGCACCCGCACGGTCGCCATGTCCCGGCCAGCGTAGACCGGGGCACGGCGACCGCGCCGCGAGGGGCGTCACACGGGGACGGGCTCGGTGCGGCCGGGCTCGGGCTCGACGCCGTGGACGTCGACGTCGGGCAGGATCCGGGCCAGCGGGCGGGGCAGCCACCAGTTGGCCCGCCCCAGCAGCGCCATCGTGGCCGGGACCAGCACCATCCGCACCACGGTGGCGTCCAGCGCGACCGCGACGGCCAGCCCCACCCCCATCTGCTTGATCACCAGTCCGGGGTCCAGCGCGAAGCCGAGGAACACCGCCACCATGATCAGCGCGGCGCTGGTGATCAGCCGTCCGGTCGCGGCCAGCCCGGTGGCGACCGACCCGCGCGCGTCGCCGGTGCGCAGCCACTCCTCGCGGACCCGCGACAGCAGGAACACCTCGTAGTCCATCGAGATCCCGAACAGCACCGCGAACAGCAGCAGCAGGATGAAGCTCGACACCGGCACGCTGTGCGGCAGCCCCAGCAGCTCCGTGCCCCACCCCCACTGGAACACCGCCGTCAGCACGCCGTAGGCCGCGCCGATCGACAGCAGGTTCATGGCGGCGGCCTTCAACGGGGCCAGCAGCGACCGGAACACCACCATCAGCATCAGGAACGAGGTGGCGACGACGACGCCGATCACCGGCCAGAGGCGGTCCTCCAGCCGCCGGGTGAGATCGACGTAGGCGGCGGTGAACCCGGTGATCTCCGCGCCGTCGGGCAGGACCCGCTCCCGGATGCCCTCGACGAGCCCGGTCACCCGCTCGTCCTGCGGACCGTAGGCGGGGGTGACGACGATGACGGCGGCGTCCCGTCCCGGCGACACCTGCGGCGGGGCCACCGCGACGACCCCCGGCGCCCTCGCCAGCCCGCTCCCGAGCCCCGGCAGCGCGTCCGCCGGCACCCTGCGCAGGTCCACCGCGACCAGCAGCGGGCCGTTGGCCCCCGGCCCGTACGCCTCGGCGACCAGGTCGTAGGCGCGCCGGGCCGTGTTGGAGGTCGGCTCGCTGCTGGCGTCGCTCGGCCAGGTCCGCATCCCCAGCGCGGGCGCGGCCAGCGTCAGCATCAGCAGCAGCGCCGCCAGCAGCCACGCCCACGGCCGCCGCGCCACCAGGTCGGCCCACCGGCGCACCCGCGGCGAGTCCACCACGACCACGGCGCCCGCGCGGCGGTCCCGCCGCCGCAGCACCCGCCGGCCGGCCAGCCCCAGCACGGCGGGCAGCAGCGTCACCGCCGCCGCCACGGTCATCGCGACCACGATCCCGGTCGCGAACCCCATCGCCATGAACGCGGGCATCCGCGACACCACCAGCCCGCTGAGCGCCAGCAGCACCGTGGCCCCGGCGAAGATCACCGACTGTCCGGCGGTGGCGACGGCGCGCCCGGCGGCCTCGGGCACCGCCAGCCCCGCGGCCAGCCCCTCCCGGTGCCGGGTCAGGATGAACAGCGCGTAGTCGATGCCGACACCGAGCCCCACCATGATCGCCAGGGTGGGCGCGGTGGTGGCCACGTTCGTGACCGCCGCCAGCACCGTGATCCCCGACACCCCGGCCCCGAGCCCGGCCAGCGCCACCACCAGCGGCAGTCCCGCCGCGACCACCGACCCGAACGCCAGCAGCAGGATCACCAGCGCCGCGACGACCCCGACGGCCTCGGCGGCGCCGCCGGGCGCGGTGACGTTCTCGGGCACCTGCCCGCCGAACTCCACCGCGTGCCCGGCCTTCAGCGGGGCCGTGGCGTCCCGGAGCCGGTCCAGAGTCCGCGCGGTGGGCAGGCCGGTGACGGGGACGTCGTACCGCACGGTGACCAGCGCGGTGGCGCCGTCCCCGCTCGGCACGGCCGGGGCGACCCCGCTGACGTGCGGCAATCGCTGCAACCGCCCGCGCGCGGCCTCCACCGCCGCCGCGTCCACCTTTCCCGAACGAGCCCGCACGACCACCCGCGCGTCGGCCCCCGACAGCGCCGGGAAGCGTTCCTTCAGCAGATCGGTGGCCTGCTGCGAACCGGTCCCGGCCAGCGTGTAGTCGTCCTGCAACGCGCCCCCCGCGACCACGGAGACGCCGGCGGCGGCCCCCACGAACAGCACCCACGCCACGACGACCCGCCAGGGCCGCAGCGCCGCGGCCCTTCCCAGGCGGTACAGAAATCTCGACATGCCCGAGAGCCTGGCCCGCGCCCCTTGCCGCCCACTTGCGACCGGCTTGCGACCGGCTTGCCGCCGACTTGCGACCGCCCGCGAGCGGCCCCGCCGCGGGTCACTACGCTGGGACGCGTGAATCCCGAGGACGAGAAGATCATTACGTTGGCGCGGTCGTCGCGGGCCCGGAACGGGGCCGCCGAGGGGGCGGCCGTGCGGGACGAGACCGGGCGGACCTACGCCGCCACCAGTGTGGACCTGCCGTCGCTGAAGCTGTCGGCGCTCCAGGTCGCCGTGGCCATGGCCGTCTCCAGCGGCGCTGAGGACCTGGAGGCCGCCGCGCTGGTGACCACCGCCGGCACCGCCGCCGAGGCCGACGTCGCGGCGGTGCGGGACCTGGGCGCCAAGGCCCCGGTGTTCGTGGCCGGACCCGACGGGGCGCTGCGCACGACCCTCACGTGATCAGGGGGCCGGGGCCGTGGGCGCCGCCGCCCCGCGCCGGTGCGCGGCCCGCAGCTTGCGCAGCGCCCG
>NZ_BCQR01000042.1 GCF_001552175.1 Actinomadura kijaniata NBRC 14229 | reverse complement strand
GGGTCGGCGGTCCCCGGCCAACCGCCGGGGACCGCGCCGCGGCAGCCCCGCCTCCCGGGCGCGGTTCCCGCCGGACCGGCCCCCGACCAGGCCGGCGGCCGTGACGACATGCCGCCGGGAGGGGGTCCGGCGCGTTCCGGCGGTCCCTCCGGAACGGTGGGGAGCGGCGCGGCCCGGGGCGCGGCGCCGACCGCCCGGTCCGGCGTCGGCACGGTGGAGATCGTCGACGCCTTCGGGCCGAGGGCCGGGGTGGTACCGCCGCCCGAGCCGACCCTGACGCTGCGACGCTACGTCCGGGCCTACGGGCGCACGGGGATGCGGCTGCTGCGCAACGCCGAGGACGGCGACCCCGAGGCCCGCTACCGGCTGGCGGTGCTGCTGGCCTGCGACGACCGCCCCAGCGAGTCCGCGTACTGGTCGCAGCGGGCCGCCGAGGCCGGGCACGCCGAGGCCCGCGGGCTGGCGGACGACGCCGACGTCCCCTACTTCGCGCGGGGGGCCGTCGCCGCCTACCGGATCGGGCTGCGCTACGAGAGCGCCGAGATGATCCGCGCGGCCGTCCTGTTCTTCGAACGGGCCGCCGCCAACGGCCACGTCGAGGCCGCCTACCGCGCCGGGCTGCACCACGTCCAGAGCGGCGAGCTGTGGCTGGGGTACGAGCTGTTCCGCCGCGCCGCCGCCAACGGTCACCCCTGCGCGCGGCACGAGCTGGACGTCGCCGCCTTCGCCGAGGCCGACATCACCCGCCGCCCGTAGCGGTGCCCCGCCGGAAGACGGGGACGGGGCCGCCTTCCGTCCGCTGTGCGGGGCCCGGCCGCGTTCACGGTCATCACCGTCGTGCCGGGCGCATGGGAGTGCTGCGGGCCCGCCGCTGGGCGCACCGCGGGAACGGTGCCCCCGATGGCGGCCCCTCCCGCGGCTCCTCCCCTACGCCGTGCCGCTCGTCGTGCCGGTGAAGCCCCGCCCTGATCGAGGTGGGCTTCGACGGCCCGTCGATCTCCTGGCCGCAGATCCCGGCCGGCGGCGTCCCGCAGGTGGCCTGGACCGCCGCCGCCGCCGGGTTCCGGTGCACGGCGCCGCTCCGGAACCGTCAGATCCGGGATCGTCAGATCTCGACGGTCTCCATGGAGCCCAGCAGGCACTCCACCGGGTTGGGCTCGTAGCGGCGCTGCCAGCGTTCGCGCAGGTCGGCCTTGCGGTAGGCCATGCGGCGGTGGGTGCTGATCCGCGCGAAGCGGGCCAGCTGCGCCGCCGTCGGCCGCGGCGCGCCGCTCGGCTCGTACCCGTACTCGATCAGCCGGTCGCCGAACACCGCCTCGGCCAGGCCGATCTCCCACGGCTCCAGCCGGGTCGACCAGGACCCGACCCGGGCGTTGTCGACCGGGGCGCGGGTGCGGTCGTGCCACCTCTTCTGCGGCGGGACCGTCTTCTTGGCGATGCCCTGCGGCTCGGTCATCGCCGGGTCGAAGTCCTCCCCCAGGAACGCGCACAGGCTGGACAGCTCGCCCGCCGGGTCGGCGACCAGGCGTTCGTACTGGAGCTCGTAGTAGGCGTCGGGGCCGAGGCGCGCGGCGTGGCGGCGGCCGTTGTCGATCGCCTCCCGCCAGGCGGAGATCGCGTGGTAGACGTCCTGCTTGTACCAGGGCATCTCGGTCAGCGACGCCACGCAGTCCCGGCCGTCCCGGATGAGGTGCACGAACTGGGCGTCGGGGAACATCCGCAGCAGCGTCCCGACGTGCTTGGAGTAGCTGGGCCGCTTGTCGCCCCAGCGCGGCCTGTCGTGCTTGCGGGCGTAGGCGCGGAACACGATGCCAAGCGCCGAGCCGATCGTCGGCGGACCCTGCACGATCTCCTCGGTGACCTCGGCGGCGTCCAGTCCCAGATCACGGAACTTGGTGGTCTTCCGGCCGGTGATCCACTCCGCGAGTGCCCGTCTGTTCTCGGTGTCCTCCAGGTCACCGAATTCGCACCGCGACGTATAGGCGGGCAGCAGGAACCGGGTCTCGGCGGGGATCGCGATCCGCCGGTGCGAGTGCAGCATCAACTGCAGCAGCGTCGTTCCCGAACGGGGACAGCCGATGACGAAGATCGGGCGGTCGGAAGGGATGGCCATGACAGCCGATGCTGTCCGACACGCCCGGTCGCCCGCCGCTCACCGACGGTGTTCTTGCCCGCGCGTTGCCGAGCCTTGACGCGACCCGGCCGGCCCCGGGCTCAGGTGTAGTGCTCGCCGAGGGTCTGCCGGACCTGCTTGCGGGCCTCGTGGATACGCGACTTCACCGTGCCCAGCGGCAGTTGCAGGTGCTCGGCGATCTCCGAGTACTCCAGCTGGGACACGTCGCGCAGCACCAGCGCCTGGATGAGGTCCGGCTTGCGGGTCTCCAGCTCCTCCATCGCGTCCAGGATGTCCACCCGGGAACCGGCGATGACGCTGGTCCGGCGGGGGTCGGGCCGCTGCTGCGGCAGCTCCCCGGCCTGCTCGACCGAGCGCCGCTTGAGCGACCGGTAGGTGGAGCGGGCCGAGTTCGAGACCACCACGTGCAGCCACGTGGAGAACCGCGAGCGGCCCTCGAACCGGTGGATGTTCCGCGCGACCTGCATCAACGCGTCCTGACACGCCTCCTCGGCGTCCTGGCGGCAGGGCAGGTAGCGCGAGCTGTGCCGCAGCACGTCGGGCTCGATCCTGCGCAGCAGCGCTTCCAGGGCGTTCTTGTCGCCCTGGGCGGCCTTGACGGCCAAATCCTCGGTCATCGCATCGAATGCCATCGCCGCGCCTTAACAGCTCGTTCGCACACACCCCGTTTGATGGGCATGATACGGGAGTGTCCTTCCCACCGACTGTCGGCCGTTACCGAATCGATCGCGTCCTCGGATCCGGGGCGTTCGCCTCCGTGTGGCTCGGGCACGACGAGGCGCTCGACTCGCAGGTCGCCATCAAAGTCCTCTCCGGCAGCCTGATCGACGATCTGGATGTGCGCAACCGGTTTCTGGAGGAGGCGCGCATCCTGCGCCGCGCCGACTCCGAGCGGCTCGTCCGCGTGCACGACATCGGGGAGCTGCCCGACGGCCGTCCCTACTTCGTGATGTCCTACGCCGACCGGGGGACCCTGGCCGACCGGATGCGGGAGCGGCCACTTCCGGTCAGCGAGGCCCTGGTGCTGGCCGAGGAGATCGCCCACGGCGTCGAGGTCATCAACGCGCTGGGCGTGATCCACCGCGACCTCAAGCCGTCCAACGTGCTGTTCCAGTCGACCTCCGACGGCGGCGAGAAACTGCTGATCGCCGACCTGGGGCTGGCCAAGGCGCTGGCGCACGCCTCGGGCGCGTTCACGCTGCCGGTCGGCACCCCCGGGTACATGTCGCCCGAGCAGGCCCGCTTCGGCGGCGGCCTGGACGTGCGCGCCGACGTGTACGGGCTGGGCGCGCTGACCTACCACATGCTCGCCGGCAAGCCGCCGGGCCCGGCCCCGATCCGCACGCCGCCCAGCAAGCTGCGCGAGGGCCTGCCGCCCGCGCTCGACCAGGTGATCCTGCGGGCGCTGGAGGTCGAGCGGGACCGGCGCTGGCCGACCGCCGAGGCGTTCGCCGAGGCCCTGGCCACGCTGCGGCCGACGCTGTCGGGCGGCGAGCCCGCCCCGGCCGCCGGACCGCCGGAGCTGGAGGAGACCGTCCGTGACGAGGGCCGGGAGCCGCCGCGGCGCCCGATGCCGCCCCCGCCGCAGAACACGGGACGCCCGCCGCACGCGCCGCCCCGGGCGTCCGCCGGGCACCAGGTCCAGCCGGAGCCGCCGACGCGGGAGGACGCCCCCGCCGCGAACAATCCGGCCATGGACGGCGACCAAACGATTGTGGACCAGCCGCACAACGCCCAGTACCCGCACCCCGGCCCCGCCTCGCCCCGCGACCCGACGGGCCCGGCCGGGCGTCCCGTCGGCCCGTCGACCACGGGCCGCGACGCCGACGCCGAACGCACGATCTCCCTGCCCGCGCCGGACATGCGTCCTCAGGGCGGGCCGCCGCCGGCCGACGAGGGCAAGACCGCCGTCTTCCAGTCTCCTGGCCAGGGCCAATACGGCCCGCCACCGCAGGGAGGCCAGCCGTACGGCCCGCCGGGAGGCTTCCCGCCCCCGGGTGGGCAGGGAGGCCCCCCGGGCCCGCAGCAGGGACCACAGGGACCACCGCAGGGACCACAGGGACCACAGGGACCACCGCAGGGGCAGCAGGGCCCGCCGCAAGGCCGGCAGGGACCGCAGGGGCCGTCTCCCGTGCAGAACGCGATGGGCCGGCTCAAGGGCCTCGGCTCCGGCAAGGGCTCCGGAGACGGCAGGAACACCATGCTGCCGCTGATCATCGGCACGGTCCTGCTGACCGTCGCGGTGATCGGCGGGCTGCTGCTCGGCAACCTGTTCTCCGGCGGCGAGGACAAACCCGGCGGCGACGGCCCGAAGCCCCCGGCGCTGCCCGCCGACTTCACCACGGTCGCCGACCCCAGCAAGAAGATCCAGGTCGGCGTGCCCAAGGCGTGGCCGCTCGGCACCGCCGAGAACACCTGGACGCCCTCGGCGCAGGGCCTGCCCGCCGACGCCCGGCCGCGCCCGGTGCTGCGCGCCGCGCCGAGCGTCGCCGCGTTCAAGGGCAACGGCAAGGGCGCGGGCGTCTTCGTCGGCCTGACCACCGACCTGACCTCGGGCCCGCTCCCGGCGCGGTTCACCGCGCACGCGCAGTGCACCAAGGGCGCCCCGGAGAACTACACCTCTCCCGACAAGTCCCTGTCCGGGACCGTCACCCGCTACACGAGCTGCACCGTCGGCACCCCGAAGATCGCCGAGATCGGCCTGAAGGACCGCACCAACAAGTTCGGCGCCTGGATCCGGATCAAGGAAACCGACCCGAACCGCGACCTGGTCAAGCCCATCCTGGACAGCCTGAAGATCACCGCTCCCTGACCGGCGCCCCGGCCGGACCCCGGACCGCATCGGTCAGGTCCTGGTGAGGGGTTCCGGGGCGGGGGTCACCCGTCGCGGGATGCGGACGTGTTCGGGGCGGGGGCCGTAGCCGACCATCCGGGCCGTGACGCGCGGCAGGGGACCGACGCCCCGTATCCGGTTCAGCAGGCGGATGGGCAGGGGGACGGCGCCGCGCATGATCGGGGCGATCGCCGCCCGCTGGATGCCGAGCTGGAAGCCCTGGACGATCCTGGTGGGCGGGGTGCGGCGCCTCTCGACGGCGGCGAGGTCCCGTTCGGTGACGGCGCCCCGGCGGAGGGGGCCGTCCAGCAGGTTCGCCGTGGCGATGGCGTCCTGGATGGCCAGGTTGATGCCCACGCCTCCCACCGGTGACATGGCGTGGGCCGCGTCGCCGATGCACAGCAGGCCCGGACGCCACCAGCGCAGCAGGCGGTCCACCCGCACGTCCAGCACCCGCACGTCGGCCATGTCGATGGTCTCGACGCGGTCGGCCAGGAACGGCAGCAGCTCAGCCACCGACCGGCGGAAGCTCTCCACCCCGGCCGCCTCGACCTCCGCGTACCGGCCCTTCGGCACCAGGTAGGCGATCTGCCAGTAGGTGGTGCGGTTGATGACGGCCGCCATGCGGCCCCGGCTCACGCGCAGGAACGCGTCCTCGCGGTCGCCGGCGTGGCGCGGCAGCCTGAACCAGGCGACGTCCATCGGCACTCCCGACTCCTTGGAACGCAGCCCGGCCGCGCGCCGCAGCGTGGAGTGGCGTCCGTCGGCGGCGACGGTCAGGTGGGCGCGGACGCGGTGCTCGGCGCCGTCGGCGTCGCGGTAGCGCACGCCCGTCACCCGGTCGCCCTCCCGGAGCAGGCCGGTGGCCTCGGCGTTCATCAGCAACCGGAACGTCGGGTAGCGCGCGGCCTCCTCGGTGATCATGTTGAGGAAGTCCCACTGCGGCACCATCGCGACGTAGGGGTGGGGGCCGCGCAGCGTCGACAGCGCGGAGATCGTCATCTCGCCCTCGTCGGTGACCAGGCTCAGCTTCGCGAGCTTGCGGTGGTCCAGCCGCTCGAAGCGGTCGCCGAGGCCGAGCTCGTCCAGGGCGTCCAGCGTGGACGGGTGGATCGTGTCGCCGCGGAAGTCGCGCAGGAAGTCGCCGTGCTTCTCCAGCACGGTCACCTCGATCCCGGCGCGCGCCAGCAGCAGCCCCAGGACGGCGCCCGCAGGACCGCCGCCGGCGATGAGGCAGGTCGTGGTCATGGTGGCTTCGGTCATGGGTACCACCTCCTGCCCATTAATTCATCATGCGTTGATTTTCACGTCAAGAGGTCACGGGATAGATCTTTTACGGCACGCAGAGTGATCACGGGAGGGCGCGCCCACCTCACGCGGGAATGACAGTTGCATCGCGAGTGTTCACCGATATATCGTTAATGCATCGACAACCGATCGAAGGAGAGACACGATGCGTCACCACCACGGACACCGTCATCCGATGCAGCGCGAGGGACACCCGTTCTTCGAGGAGCGTGCCCGGCGCGGCGACCCGTTCGGCGGCTTCGGCCCCGGCCCCGGCCCCGGTTTCGGTCCACGCGGCCGAGGGCGGGGGCGCGGCGGACGCGGCCGGACGCGGCGCGGCAACGTGCGCGCCGCCCTGCTGGCCCTGCTCGCCGAGCGCCCCATGCACGGCTACGAGATGATCCAGCAGCTCGACGAGCGCACCGGCGGCGTCTGGCGGCCGAGCCCCGGCTCGGTCTACCCGACGCTCCAGATGCTGGAGGACGAGGGGCTGGTCACCAGCCGGGAGGAGGGCGGCAAGCGGCTGTTCGCGCTCACCGAGGAGGGGACCGCCGAGGCCGCGCGCCAGGAGACCGCCCCCTGGGAGGAGGTCGCCGAGTCCGCGGGCGAGAGCGCCGTGCGCACCCGCGACGCCATCGGCCAGCTCATGGGCGCGCTGCACCAGGTCATGCACGTCGGCAGCGAGGCCCAGCAGGCTCGCGCGCTGGAGGTCGTCAACGACGCCCGCCGCCGCCTCTACGGCATCCTCGCCGATGACCCCGAGGCCGAGTAGCGGTCACCGGACGGCACGCGCCCGCCGCCACCGCGCGGCGCCACGGCCCGTGCGCGTCCCCCGTCAACGCGCCCGGCTGCGACTCCGCAGCCGGGCGCGTTCTGTCGTCACCGGCGGACCGGCCGCGGCGGCGCTCAGGACGGGAACGGCGCCCGTCGCGCGACCTGGTCCTCCACGTACAGCTTCTTCCAGACGTAGAGGCGCAGGTCCCGGGCCTTCAGACCCTTGAGGACGGGAACGTCCACCGTCGCCCGCACCAGGTAGGCGCCGCCCGGCGGCAGGTACTTGTCGTCGCCGTCACCGGCGAGCAGCGGGCCGCCCGCCAGCGGGCGCATCACCTCGCTCCTGGTCGGCGGGGTGCACATGTCCTCGGGAACGCCGGTCTCCCACACGCAGCGGGCGCGGGACGAGGGCGGCAGCAGGGCGCGGCGGACGAACACGTCGCCGGGGAAGTCCAGCAGCACCTTGTTCTGGGTCGGGTTGCTCAGCACGTACTCGACGTAGGCGCGCCTGCCGCCCGACTGCGCCTGCGAACCCGACTGCGGGGCGGCGCCGCCGGCGGTGCCGGCGCCCACCGCCGCGATGCGGTAACGCGACCCGTCGGCCGTTCCGACCTCCAGCGGCCGTCCCGCGCGGGGCAGCTTCGCCCGGGCCGGGGACGAGGTGGCCTCGCCCCCCGCCCGGGGCGCCGGGCCGCCGCTGTCGTCGGAGCCCGGCATGAGCAGCAGGCCGCCGGTGACCAGCACCGCCGCCGTCGCGATGGCGGCGGCCGCGACGATCCCGTTGCGCCGGCCGTTGCGGGCGGACTCCTCGCGGGCCGCCCGGTTGCGGGCCCGGCGCGAGCTGATCCGCACCTGGACGCCGCTGGTCTCGCGTCCGGTCATCCCGGCGGGGCCGTCCAGGATCGTGTCGGACCGGGCCGCGCCACCCGGGGGCGGGCCGGGGATCGGGCCGCCGCCGGTCGCCTCGGACGGGTACGGCGGGGGCTGGGCGGGGCCCACGGCGGGGACCGGCGGCTCGGCGTGCGGCGCGTACGGCTGGGGACCGGTGCCTCCCGGTTCCTCCGGCCCTCGTGGCGTTCCAGGTATTCCCGTCCGGTTCTCCACCGTGCAAGCTCCCCGCTCTCGACCCCGGTCCCCTGTGGTCGCTCCAGTACCGCAATTCACCGTATTTTGGCGCAATTAGCCGTAGAGCTCACATCCGGCCCGTAGGTTTGCGCGGAACGCGCAGGTCAACGGCGTTCAGGAAAGATCATTGATCATGCTTTCCAGGAACGCCACCACGCCCTCGGGACCGTCGACGGTCACGTCCGCGCGTTCGGCCAGCACGGTCACCTCGGTGGAGGCGCTGCACACCTTCACCCCGGGCACGCCCTCCGCGCGCAGCGCCTCGATCGCGTCGTAGGCCGCCAGGTCGCCCAGGTCGTCCCCGGCGAACAGCACCGCCGACGGCGTCCGGCCGCGTTCGGCCAGGTGGGAGCGGAGCGCCTGGCCCTTGTCCATGCCGGGCGGGCGCAGCTCCAGGACGTAGCGGCCGGGCTCGACGACCAGGCCGGTGCGCTCGGCGAGGGCGGCCATGATGCCCCGCAGCCGCTGGAACGCCTTCTCCGGCTCGGCGCAGCGGCGCGTGTGCACCGCGAGGGCCTGCCCCTTGTCCTCCACGTAGGTCTCGGGCGGCGCGCCGGACGCCTCCAGGACCTCCGGCAGCTTGGCCCGGACCTCGGCGACGCCGGGCGGCGGCTCGGGCGCGGTCAGCACGCCGGACTCCCAGCGCTCCCGGCCGTACTGGCCGAGCACGACCAGACCGTCGAGGCCGTCGAACCCGCCGTACTCGACGGCGGTGGCGGCCGGCCGCCCGGTGATGATCACCAGGGAGCCGACGAGCGGGGCCAGGCGGGCCAGGGTCGCGGCCGCCCGGGGATGGGCCCGGGCCGCCGCCGGGTCGGCGACGATCGGCGCCAGGGTGCCGTCGAAGTCGAAACCGAGGACCGCCTCGGCGGGGTTGTCACGGATCGCGTCCAGGCCGCTCGCACCGGCGGCCGTCGTGGCAGGGGGTGAGATCACGGGACCAGTCTTGGTCACCTCAGGGCCGGATGCCCAGCCGACGCGCGGCACGCTGCCGCTGCCGCTGGGTCCGCATCCGGCGCAGGCGCTTGACGAGCATGGGGTCGTGTTCGAGCGCCTCGGGGCGGTCGATGAGGATGTTGAGGAGCTGGTAGTACCGCGTCGCCGACATGTCGAACAGCTCGCGGATGGCCTGCTCCTTGGCTCCGGCGTACTTCCACCACTGCCGTTCGAAGGCGAGGATCTGGCGGTCGCGCTCGGAGAGCAGATCGGCCGGGAAGGCGTGCTCCTCCTCGTCCAGACCAGTGGTCAGCGGCTCGGGTACTGGGTCATCGTTCATGCTGCCGTCCAGGTAACGGGAGCGTCGCCGGGGCCCTGTCGCCCTGGCACGGAATCCCCTCTGTGGTCACTGATCCCGGGTCATCCGGGTTCGGCCGCTGCCATGCTAGTCGGCCGCACCGACGCCGTCCGGCGGTTCGCGGGGAAGGCCGGTGCCCGTCGTCCCATGAGAACGCGCAGGCCCCAGTGCACCACATCCGTGTCGGCGGCGCCGGGGGAACCCGCCACGCGGATCCGGAACTCTCCGGGACCGCACGCGTTAAAGTATGCATAGTACATTTGTAATCGTCCGGCCATCCGGGCGGCGAGACGGCGTCCGAGAGGAACGGAGAACGCGCATGGCGACGGACAGGCCCACCGCCGGGGCTCCGGTCGACCCGGTGGACGACCCGGTGCTCAACGACATCGCCCTCGCGCTGTTCCACCTGCGCCGGGTGTGGGCGAAGCCCGACCTGATGAAGCGTATCCGGGCCCAGACCTCCGGCGGGCCGGGCGGGCGGCCGTTGCAGCTGTCGAACCTGATGGTGGTGCACGCGGTGGCCGCGCTCAGCGACTGCGCGGACGGCCCGGAGGTCACCGTCGGCGCGGTCGCCGAACGCCTGGAGATCGACCCCTCGACCGCCAGCCGCCTGGTCGGCCACGCCATCGACGCGGGCCTGGTGTCCCGCCGCCCCTCCCCCATGGACGCTCGCCGCGCCAACCTGGGCCTGACCGACGCGGGCGCGCGGGTCAAGCAGGTCGCCGAACGGTTCCGCCTCGACTACATGCGCGAGCTGATGGCGGACTGGACGCCCGGGGAGCGGACCGAGTTCGCGCGGCTGCTCGCCCGGTTCGCCGACGCGGCCGTCCGTTCCCCGATGGACCCCGACGGGGTCGACCGGATCTTCGAGGAGGCGGAGTCCGAGTAGCGCCCGGACCCCGCCCTCCCCGTCAGACGTCCTGGCGCAGCGCCGCCGAGCGGGTGAGGTACTCGTCCTCGTCGATCTCCCCGCGGGCGAACCGCTCGGCCAGGGTGGAACGCGCCTGCGCCAGCGGGTCGGCCCCCGCCGTCGCGGGCCGGGCCCAGCCCCGGCGGCGCAGCAGGTAGAACGCCCCGGCCAGCACCGCCAGCCAGAACAGCCCGAACCCGATCGGGAACACCGGCCACCAGGCGGGCGCGTCGTAGGCGCCTCCGTGGGGGCCGTCGCGCCAGGGCCCGGGGTGGGCCGCCAACGTGGTCAGCGCGGTCATCGCGGTCATCATCTCCATCGACCTCCTCCAGTGCGGACAAGTCGATGGTCGGCGGCCGGCACGGGGCCTGTAATCCCACGTCAGGCGGCTTCCGCGCTACGCCCGGCGGAGTACGCCGGTCACCACCACGGCGGCCGGTAGTCGTCCTCGTCGGCGGGCCGGGACCGGCGTCCCCGCCGCAGCGGGTCCTCGTCCAGGGGGTCCACGGTGCTGGGCCGGTCGGCCAGGCCGGGCGGCGGGGCCGGCGGGAACGCGCCGCCGGGCAACCCGTCCGTGTCCGCTCCCGGCTCCGCCAGGGCGCTGCGCCGGAACCGGTCCCACTCGTCGTCGTCGAACGTCGGGTACCCGTCGGTGGCGGTCGTGTCGGCGTCCGGGACGGGGCCCCCCGAGGGCGCGGGCGGGCCACCGCCGTCGAACGGGTCGGGGGCGCCCGTGCTCCAAGGGTCGCGGCCGGGCCGCGGGCCCTCGCCGTAGAGCGGGGAGCCGACGCCGGGAACCTCGGGAGGGTCGCCCACGCCCAGGGGGTCATGGATGTCAGGCGTCACCGAGGGGTCGTCGGCGCGTTCCCGCCCGCCGGCGGTGTACGCGGGGCCGTAGGGCGGGTCCGCGTCGTACGCGGTGCTCGCGGGGTCGCCGTATGCCCGGTCGGCCGCCGTCTCGGCCGGGTCGTACGGGACGGGGGCGGCGTCCGCGGGACCGTATGCCGCCTCTCCCGGCCGGTACGGCGGGTCCGCGTACGCGGGCCGGTGGCCGGGGGCCACGTACGGGGGGCTCTCGGCCGGCTCGTGGCGGTCGCGCTCCGGCCGGTCCCCGTTCGGCGGCCACACGGGCTTGTCGGCCGGGGTCCCGTGCGGGATGGACAGGTCGGCGCTCGTCCCCGACAGGGAGACGTCCCGGCTCTGCCACACCGGCGGCTCCGCGACGGGGCCCGAGGGGGCCACCGCGCCGGCCGGTTCGCGCGGCGGCTCGTAGGCGAAGTCGTCCTCGTCGCCCGGACGGCGGCGCTGCCGCCAGCCGAGCACCAGGCCCAGCAGGACCAGGACTCCCCCGCCGGCGAGGATCGCGAACAGGAGGGTGTCGGGCTCCTCGTCCTCCTCGGGCGCGGACATCGGGCGCGAGTCGGCCGGCGCCGGCGCCGCGCCCGACAGCGTCCGGGCCTTGCTGAGGCGGGCGGCGGCCTGCAACGCGCGCGCCGCGTCCAGCGGGCCCCGGCAGGTCTCGGAGCCGGTCGGCTGGCGGCGCGGCGGGGAGCCCTGGACGAGCGCCTGCCGGATCTGCTCGGGGGTCAGCTTCGGGTACCGCGACCGGATCAGCGCCGCCACGCCCGCGACGATCGCCGACGACGGGCTGGTGCCGGTGCCGACGACGTAGCCGGTGCCCGCGTCGGCACTGACGATGTCCACGCCGGGCGCGCAGACGGTGACGTAGGGGTGCCGGTTGCTGTCCTTCCACAGCCGCAGCCGCCGGTCGAGCGCGCCGACGGCGATGACGCCGGGGTAGGCGGCGGGGAAGTTCTTGCGGTTGGCGGCGGAGCCGTCGTTGCCCGCCGACGCGATCAGCACGACGCCCCTGGACAGCGCGTACCTGATCGCCGACTCCTCGGCCTGGCTGCCGTTGTAGAACTGGCGTCCGCCGCCGAGGGACATGTTGATGACGTGGGCGCCGTTGTCGACGGCGTACCGGATGCCCTGGGCGACGGCGTCGCGGTTGCGGCCGACCTCGCCGCCGTTGCGGCGCATCGGGTCGTCGTTCTCCCAGGTGACGCGGACCGACAGGATCTGCGCCTGGGGCGCGAGCCCGAGCACGCCCTCCTGCTGGCCGGGGCCGTGGCCGTGCCCGGCGATGATGCTGGCCATCGAGGTGCCGTGCAGGCCCCAGTACTTGCCGCCGGGACGCCGGGTGCCGCCGGTCAGGTCGGGGCCGGTGGTGACGCGCCCGGCCAGGTCGGGGTGGCGGCGGTCGACGCCGGTGTCCAGCACCGCGACGGTGACGCCCGCGCCCCGCGACCAGCGCCAGGCGCGCGTCACGTGCATGTCGTTCAGATGCCACTGGCGGGCGCGGATCTGGTCGGTGCGGGCCGCGCGCAGCGCCCCGGCCGCCGCGCCGCGCACGGTGCGTTCCGGGGCGGGCCGGGCGGTGGAACGGTCGGCGGGGCGTTCGGGGGCGAGCGCGGCGGGAACCGCGACGGAGGCGGCGAGGGTCAGTCCGGTGAGGGTCGCCGTGACCGGGACGGCGAGGCGGCGGGCGGCGGGCTCGCGGCGGCGTCGGGCGGCACGGGTCACGCCGCGCACCTCCTCCCGGCAAGTCGGCCGTGCTCGACGGGGCGACACGCGCCCCGGACGTCGCGGCCGTCGCGGGCGGGCTCACCCCCTCATCAGCACCCCACCGAGCACGGAGGGCGCATCCCGCATTCTGCCACGCGAAGCCGACGCCGCCCGGGCACTCGGCACATTAGGGCACGGGACGGGACAGCGCGGATCTTCCCCGCCCCGCCGGGATCAGGCGCAGGCCCCGAAGGGGCGGTCGCAGTGCAGCGCGTCGCCGCCGATTTCGGGACGGACCTTGTCCACCATCGCACGGGGGCCGGTGACCAGCCAGTTCGGGCCGCGCAGCAGCGAGAACGCGCCCTGCTCGCCGAGGGCGCCTTGGCCGACGCCGCTCTTCCAGCTCTCCAGGGCGGTGTCGACGGTCATGCCGGTGTCGGGGGTGAAGACGGCGGCGGCGACGTAGCGCCCCTCGTAACGGCACTCGACGCGGGTCTGCTCGGCGACGCAGCCGGTCGCCCCGGCGGCGCGCAGGGCCCTGCCGATCCCCCCGGCGTCCCGGTGGGCGGCGGCGGTGGCGGCGGGGCGGGCGTCGGCCTCGCCGTCGCCCAGCAGGAGGACGGCGGCTCCGGCGGCGGCGAGCGCGGTGCCGCCGACCGCGCCGGCGATGGCGAGCAGGGACGTGGACTTCATGCGCTCCAGAATGCCGTACTCGTCAGTAACCTGGCGCTTGCCCGGGCTGTTAGTCCGCCCACGTAACCACGCCCTGACAGGGGCGAGGGCCCCTCCCCGGCACGGGAGGGGCCCTCTTTCCACCCGCCGGTCCAGGCGGGCGTGCCCTGCGATCTCCGTCCGGCGGTCCGCTCAGGCGGAGCCCGCTCCGGTCAGGGAGCGCACCGACAGGTCGTCGTACCTCTCGCGGTCGGCGCGTTCGCGCCCCAGGAACGTGCCGACCACCGCGCACAGGAACCCGAACGGGATCGACACGAGCCCGGGGTTCTCCATCGGGAACCAGTGGAAGTCCACCCCGGCGGGGAACAGCGACAGGCTCGCGCCGGTCACCGGATCGACCTTGCCCGACACCACCGGCGAGAAGAACACCAGGACCAGCGACGACAGCAGCCCGCCGTAGATGCCCCACACCACGCCGCGCGCGTTGAACCGCCGCCAGAACAGCGACAGCGTGATCGCCGGGAGGTTCGCGGCGGCGGCCATCGCGAAGGCGAGGGCGACCAGGAACGCCACGTTCATGTTCTTGGCGATCACCGCGAGCACGATGGCCAGCGACCCGATCAGGAACGCCGCGAACCGCGCCACCGCGACCTCCTGCGACTCGCGCGGCCGGCCGAGCATCAGCACGTGGCCGAAGTAGTCGTGCGCCAGCGAGGTGGAGGAGGCCAGCACCAGGCCCGACACCACCGCCAGGATGGTGGCGAACGCGACCGCCGCGATGAACGCCAGCATGATCTCGCCGCCGATCCGCCCGCCGACCATCTCGCCGACCGCCTGCGCCAGCTGCGGGGCGGCGGTGTTGCCCGCCGGGTCCTGGGCGACGATCTCGGCGCGGCCGACCAGCGCCGCCGCGCCGAAGCCGAGCGCCAGCGTCATCAGGTAGAACGCGCCCACCAGGCCGATCGCCCAGTTCACCGAGGTGCGGGCGGCGCGCGCGTCGGGCACGGTGAAGAACCGGGTGACGATGTGCGGCAGGCCCGCGGTGCCGAGGACCAGCGCCAGCGCCAGGCTGATGAAGTCCAGCTTGTTGATCAGCGTCTGGGCGGTGTCGGGCACCTCCCGGCCGTACTTCAGGCCGGGCTGCAGGAACGCCTGCCCCCGGCCGCTGGAGTCGGCCGCCGCGCCCAGCATCGACGACAGGTTGAAGCCGAACCGGGCCAGCACCAGCAGGGTCAGCACCGCCGCGCCGAAGATCAGCAGCACGGCCTTGACGATCTGGACCCAGGTGGTGCCCTTCATCCCCCCGAAGCTCACATAGACGATCATCAGCGCGCCGACACCGATGATCGCCAGGGTGCGGGCGGTGTCGGCGGACATCCCCATGAACGTCTCGCCGGCGTGGATGCCCAGCAGCAGCGACACCAGCGCGCCCGCGCCGACCATCTGCGCCAGCAGGTAGAAGACCGACACGGTGACGGTGGAGACGGCGGCGGCGGTCCGCACCGGGGCCTGGTGGCGCACCCGGTAGGACAGCACGTCGGCCATGGTGAAGCGGCCCGCGTTGCGCATCAGCTCGACCAGCAGCAGCGTCAGCAGCCACGCCACCAGGAAGCCGATCGAGTACAGGAACCCGTCGTAGCCCGACAGCGCGATGATCCCGGCGATGCCCAGGAACGACGCCGCCGACATGTAGTCGCCGGCGAGCGCGGTGCCGTTCTGGGCGCCGGAGAAGCTGCGGCCGCCCGCGTAGAAGTCGACGGCGCCCTTGGTGTTGGCGCGGGCCCAGAACGTGATGCCGAGGGTGATGCCGATGAACACCAGGAACAGCACGAACGTCAGCGCGCGGCCGCCCCCCGCCTCGGCCGCGAGCGTCCCGGCCCGCACGGCCGCCGCCCTCACTGGAGCCACCCCGGGTCGGGGCGGACGCCGGGCCAGCCGCGTTCGGTGTCCCGGGGGCGTTCGACGGACGCGCCCCGCTCGTGGGCGGTGAAGGGGTCGGCGGGGCGCGGGCTCCGCTCGGCCGCGGCGTCCTCGGCCCGGGCGCGGGCCTCGGGCTCGGGGCGGACGGCGGCGTGGCCGGGCGGATGGGGCGCCTGGTCGGCCTCGGCCCGCAGCTCGGCCGAGAGCGGGTCCAGGGTCTTGCGGGCGTAGGAGGCGTAGCACCAGGCCAGCGAGAACGTGGAGACGAACTGCAGGACGCCCATCACCAGCGCCACGTTGACGTTGCCGAACAGCGGCTGGGCCATGAACCCGCGCGCGAACGCCGACAACAAGACATAAAGCAGATACCACCCCATGAACGAGGCGACGATCGCGGCGGCGAGCCGCCGGAACCGGGATCGCAGCAAAAGGAACCGCTCATCATGCGCCATGGCGGCGTATCGAACGCCGGTGCCCTGCCGGGCACGGCCGCGCCCCCCGCGCGGCTGGGGTGGTCTTGAGTCCCAGACCATCCGGCCCTCCCCTGACTCATAGTGACCCTCAGTAGTGGTCTCATCACTATGAGATCAAAGAATGGGAGCGGGTAGTGGCCGGTTGGCGAGAAAGCAAGAAAAAGCCGCCAGGGCGAGGCCAACCTGGCCCCCAGGCAACCCCATCGCGCCCAATGTCCACTTCCGAAACCGAAATGTCGGAGCCCTGTCCGGGAATGCGGCCATGCCCGATGGGGAGGACGACCAAGACCAGAAGGTTACGCTCCGTACATGACAGCCGGTAATGGACCAGGTAAGGCGGAATCCTCAGCCGCCGATCCGCGGTCCTTCCGGCCACAGGGCGGCCAGCCCGGCGGGGGTCAGCGGCTCTCGATAAGCTGTCCGCAATACGTTTCCGGTCGCCTCTCCCCCCTTTTCGGCGAGGGAGACGAACCAATCCACACCGGCCGGATAAGCCCACAGATAGGAGCGCAGCAGCGGGTTCGCCCCCCGGTCGGCCAGCTGCGCGGCGACGCGGTCGTCACCCCACCAGGGGACGGCGGCGCGCATCCGGTCGGCGACGTCGAGGACCGGCGTTCCGGCGTTGATGTCCAGGTGGGCGCGGGCGCGCACGAGCTGCACGTAGTGGTCGAGGCGGATGCGCGCGGCCAGGATGGCGTCGTCCGGCGTGACGAACAGCGGCCACGCCTGGGCGAGCCCCTCCAGCATCACCTGCTGGAGGGCGTGCACGGAGAGTAGCCGGACCCAGGGCGCGTCGGCGGCGCGGGCGTGCAGGCTCGCGCTCTGCAAACCGTGGCCCAGGACCTCGTGCAGCGCGAACTGGCGGGCCCCGGCGCGGGTGAACTCGACGTTGGGCAGGTTGAGGCGCAGCCGTACGTCCCGGCCCGCCCCGTCCAGCCAGAACGCCCAGTAGGCCTCGACCTCGGCGGTCTCGACGGTGAGGCGGTAGGGGGCGTCGCTGCCGGTCAGCGCGCGGACGGCGGGTTCGAGCTCGGCGACGGCCCCGCGGATCGCGTCGGGCGCGTCGGCGACGTCGAGCGGGCCCTCGACGCGGCGCAGCTCGGCGTTGGCCTCCGGCCCCCACGCGACGCCGACCTCGGCGAGCGCGGCGACGGCGATCCGGCGGCGTTCCTCGACGTACTCGGGGGACCAGCCGACGGCGCCGCAACCCTGGGTGGCGCGCACGTACGCGTCGAGCGGGGGGCGTTCGCCGAGGAGGGCGCCCAGGTAGGCCAGGTCGGCGTCGACGCGTTCCCGCACCGGCCCCTCGGCGTCCCCGCGCAGCTCGGCGAGCCGCCGGTACACGCCGAGCCGGTCGGCGGCGGGCTCGGGCTCGGGGCCGCCCGGCAGCAGGTCGAAGTCGATGACGGGGTCGCCGCCCCGCTTCACCTCGTAGGCGTCCCAGGCCCGCAGGACCGCTTCGACCTCGTCGCGCACGTTCGTCACGCCCCTATGTGATCACAGCCGGGACCGGCCGCGCCGGGCGGGGTTGAGGAGCCGCCCGTTCCGGTAGATAGGGGGACATGGACGCTGACGTGATCGTGGTCGGGGCGGGGCTGGCCGGGCTGGTCGCGACCGCCGAGCTGATCGCCGCCGGGCGGCGCGTGATCCTGCTCGACCAGGAGCCGCGCACCAACCTGGGCGGGCAGGCGTACTGGTCGTTCGGCGGGCTGTTCTTCGTGGACTCGCCCGAGCAGCGGCGCATGGGCGTCCGCGACTCGCACGCGCTGGCCTGGCAGGACTGGCTGGGCAGCGCGGCGTTCGACCGGGGCGTCGACGACCCCTCCGGCGAGGACTACTGGGCCCGCCGGTGGGCCGAGGCGTACGTGGAGTTCGCGGCCACCGAGAAGCGTTCCTGGCTGCACGGGCTCGGGGTGCGGTTCTTCCCCGTGGTGGGGTGGGCCGAACGCGGCGGCCACCTCGCCGACGGGCACGGCAACAGCGTTCCGCGGTTCCACATCACCTGGGGCACCGGACCCGGGCTGCTGACGCCGTTCGTGCGGCACGTGTTCGAGACCGAGAAGCTCGGACGGGTGGACCTGCGCTTCCGGCACCGCGTCGACGGGCTGGTCGTCACCGGCGGGACCGTCACCGGCGTCCGCGGCACGATCCTCGAACCCAGCACCGCGCCCCGGGGGGTGTCCAGCTCCCGGACGCCGGCCGGCGACTTCGAGCTGTCGGCGCAGGCCGTCCTGGTGACCTCCGGCGGCATCGGCGGCGACCACGACATGGTCCGCGCCTTCTGGCCCCCGCGGCTCGGCGGGCCGCCGCGCCACATGATCGCGGGCGTTCCCGAGCACGTGGACGGGCGCATGCTGGCCATCGCCGAGGACGCGGGCGCGCGGCTGGTCAACCGCGACCGCATGTGGCACTACACCGAGGGCGTCCAGAACTGGAACCCCATCTGGCCCCACCACGGCATCCGCATCCTGCCCGGCCCGTCCTCGCTGTGGCTGGACGCCCGCGGCCGCCGCCTCCCGGCCCCCTGCCTGCCCGGCTTCGACACCCTGAGCACCCTCAAGACGATCATGGATTCGGGGTACGAGCACTCCTGGTTCGTGCTCACCCGCAAGATCATCGAGCGGGAGTTCACGCTGTCGGGCTCCGAGCAGAACCCGGACCTGACCGGCCGGAGCATCCCGCAACTGCTGAACCGGGTGGGCGCGGGCGCGCCCCCGCCGGTCCAGGCGTTCCTGGACCACGGCCCGGACTTCGTCACCGCGACCACCGTGCCCGAGCTGGCCGCCGCGATGAACGACCTGGTCAAGGAGCCCCTGATCGACCCGGCCGAGCTGGAACGGCAGATCGTCGCCCGCGACCGCCAGGTGGCGAACCCGTTCAGCAAGGACCTCCAGGTCATGGCGGTCCACAACGCCCGCCGCTACCGGGGCGACCGGCTGATCCGCACCGCGGCGCCGCACCGGCTGCTGGACCCGAAGGCCGGGCCGCTGATCGCCGTCCGGCTGCACATCCTGACGCGCAAGACGCTGGGCGGCGTCCAGACCGACCTGTCCGCCCGCGCGCTGCGCGCCGACGGGACGCCGTTCCCCGGCCTGTACGCGGCGGGCGAGGTGGCGGGATTCGGGGGCGGCGGCGTCCACGGCTACCGGTCGCTGGAGGGGACGTTCCTGGGGAACTGCCTGTTCGGAGGGCGTGTCGCGGGGCGCGCCATCGCGGAGGAGACGCGCTAGGAGCAGGGCGTTATGCTGGCCGGGATCACCGGGGCAATCACCGCGAGGCAGGCCAGTCTTGACCGAAGCAGCAGGCTCGAAGCTGTTCACTCCCGACCTCGTCAGCCCGAAGCGGACGATCGGCCGGCGGACCTTCGACTTCGCGCGCCAGGTCGCGGTGATGGCCATCATCAACCGGACCCCGGACTCCTTCCACGACCGGGGGCGCACGTTCGCCCTGGACAGCGCGGTGCGGGCCGTCGAGGACGCGCTGTCCCACGAGGCGGACTGGCTGGACATCGGCGGCGTCCCCTTCTCCCCCGACACCCCGCCGGTGTCGCGGCAGGAGGAGATGGACCGGGTGCTGCCCCTGGTGGAGGCCGCCCGCGCCCGCACCGGCGCCGTGATCTCCGTCGAGACCTACGACCCCGAGGTCGCCCGCGCCGCCGTCGCCGCCGGGGCCGACGTCATCAACAACGTCACCGGCCTGCACGACCTCGCCCTGGCCGACGTGGTCGCCGAGACCGGCGCGCACGTCATCATCACCCACAGCCTCGCCGCCCCGCGCACGCGCTACCCGCGCCCGACCTACGAGGACGTCGCCGGGGAGGTCGCGGCGTTCCTGCGCGACCGCGTCGAGGCGGCGCTCGGCCGCGGCATCCCGGCGGACCGGATCATCATCGACCCCGGCCACGACCTGAACAAGAACACCTACCACTCGCTGGAGCTGACCCGCCGCCTGGCGGAGATCGCCGCGGTGGGCTACCCGATGCTCGCGGCCGTCTCCAACAAGGACTTCATCGGCGAGACCATCGACCGGCCGCAGCGGGAACGCGTCGAGGGCACGATCGCCGCCGTGGTCTTCTGCATCATGCAGGGGGCGCGGATCGTGCGCGTCCACGACGTCCGCGAGACGGTCGCGGCGGTGCGGATGACCGAGGGCATCCTCGGCTGGCGCCCCCCGGCCCACACCCGCCACAACCTGTGACCTACCGCTCGACCTGGTACTTGAGGAACAGGTAGTCGCCGTCCTGGACGGTGTGGCGCAGCTTCATGCGCTGGATGTCGATGACGGGGCCGTCCAGGATGCGCTTGGCGGTCCCGGCGACGACCATGGGGCTCATCGTCAGGCACAGCTCGTGCAGCCACCCGGCGGCGGCGACCTCGGCGAGGAGCGTCGGGCCGCCCTCGCAGAGCATGCGGCGGAAACCGCGTTCGGCCAGCGTTTCCAGCATCAGCCCGACGTCCGCCGACCGGTCGCCGCAGACGAGGACCTCGGCGCGTTCCTCAGCGACCCGCAGCCGCTCGGCGGGCGCGGCCGCGCACGTGACGATGATCGGCCGGCTCCGCGCCTCGGCGAAGACCTTGCCGTCGAAGTCCAGGTCCAGGCTCCGGGACACGACGACCAGCGGCGTCGCCGAGGGGAACTCGTCGTACTCCCGGACGGTCGAGGCCCCCATGATCACGACATCGGCGAGCTTCCGGAGCTCCTGCATCAGCAGCCAGTCGGTCTCGTACCCGATGGCCCCGGTGTTCCCCTTGTACTGGATGGCCCCGTCCAGGGTGGCGATCATGTTCGCCCGCAGCCAGGGCGCGTCCTCCGGATAGTCGTAGGCACTGACCAGCTCCTCGATCTCCATACGGAAACCGTACGCGAGCGCTGTCAGCGGCCGCCGCTACGATCGCCCGGAACCCGATCACCGAGGCGGACCCATGCACGAAGAACGGCTTGCCGAGTTCTCCCGCGAGCGCCTGGACGGCCGTCCGGTCCCGGACGACCTGCGCACGATGCTGGTGGCGCAGTGGGAGGGCCGCACCGACCTCCAGTTCCTTCTCGACCTGACGTTCCTGGAGCCGGGAGAGCCCAGCCCGCTGCTCGACACCAGCTACCTCAGCGAGAAGGAACTCGCCGACCCCGAGATGCAGGCCATCAACGCCGGCATCGCGGAGATGAGCAGGTACGCCAAGTTCGTCGCCAAGGGCGGCAAGGGCTGGATCGGCTACTGGACGCACCCCGACGAGCCCGAAGGGCCCCCGCCCGTCATCGAGCTGGACACCGAGTTCACCTACTGGACCCTGGCGGGCGGCAACCTGGCCGAGGCGTGCGCCTCCGAACGAGCCCGCTACCAGGGCGAGCCCGACGAACGCATCGCCTTCGCCCAACTGGCCGACCAGCTCGCCGAACTCGGCCTCCCCCTCAGCACCCGGGACTACGACGCCCTCCACGACCCCGGCTGCGAGGTGGACCCGGAGAAGCTCACCAACGAGCTCATCGACATCGAACGCGGGAACCGCGGCATCGCCTGACCACGCTCCGGAATAGATCATTCACACCGGGTAGACCAGGGGACATGAGAGCCACACCGATCACACCCGATGGTCGGCTAGGGCCGGCCGACCGCCATCCCGGCATGAGCGACCCGCGCTACCTGCGGCGGCGACGCGCCTTCGCGGCCCTCGCCCGCGGACACCAGGTCGGGCAGCCCTCTCCCACGGTCCGGTACACCGAGGAGGAGCACGCCACCTGGCGGACGGTCCACCGCGCGCTGACCCGGGCCCACCGCCGCCACGCGTGCCGCGAGGTCCTCGAAGCCCGCGAGCAGGCCCCGGTCCCCGCCGACCGGATCCCCCAGCACGAGGAGGTCGGAGCGGAACTCCGACGCCTGACGGGGTTCAGCTTCACCCTGGCGGGAGGAGTCGTCCCCACCAGGCGGTTCCTCGGATCGATGGCACGGGGCCACTTCCACGCGGTGCAGTTCGTCCGGCACCCGGCCGTTCCGCTGTACACGCCCGAGCCGGACGTCATCCACGACGTGTTCGGCCACGGCCTCCACCTGTCGCACCCCGCCATCGCGGAGATCTACCGGATGATCGGCCGCGCCGCCGTCCGGGCGGACGGTCCGGAGACCCTGGACGCGATCAGCCGCGTGTACTGGTTCACCCTCGAATGCGGACTGCTGGCCGAGAGCGGCGTCCCGAAGGCGTTCGGCGCAGCACTGCTCTCCTCGTACGGCGAGCTCAACTGGCCCGGACACCAGATCCACGAACTGGACGTCCCCACCATGGCACGCACCGACTACGACATCACGGGCTACCAGCCCATCCTGTTCTGTGCCCGCTCCCTGACCCACCTGACCGACGCACTGGCCGACTACCTCGAAACCCTGCCCGAAACAGCCCACGCAGCATGATCCCGCAACAACTAACGCGAATCCCGGCGAGAAATCCGCACACCGGCCGCCGAACTCTTCGAACAGGTCCAGCCCAGGCATCGGCGATGGAGCGACAAGAACACGGAACGTATCCGCTTCAACTGGTGTCCGCAGATCGCTCCCGCTTGAACGGGATGGGCTCCCGGGAGTACTCGATCCGGCCGGTATGCGGGTCGCGTTGGGGCAGGGCCGCCACGTGTTTGGGGATGATCGGCCAACTCACCCCGTGCCCCACGAAGCCCGTCTCACGTGCGGCGACATAGGCGGAGAGGTACGCGAACAGGAACGCCAGGATGGCGACCACCAGCACGACGGTGAACCGGACGGTGCCGAAACCGGTGACCAGCAGGGCGAACGGCGTGAGCACAGCGACGGCGAGACCGCAGGCGGCCCAGACCCACCGGCGGGCCCGCCTACCGGAGGTGGCCTCAACGCTGTGCACGGTGAAGTTCAACGTCTTCTCGCACACCGGGCACCGAACGGAACGCCGATGCGCCGAACTCCCGTCATCGGGCCTGTCAACGAGCCAGAACCGCCCCTCGTAATCCCAGGAGACCGTGTTACCCGGCGAGGGACGCCCAACGAAGTTCATCCGGTGCAAGAGCATCGTCCGCTGCTCCCGCTCGACCACGAACCCCATGCCGAACGCCCCTTCCACCACCAAGCCCAGAACGGATTCTTTGGCGACCAGAAAAGAAGGTCAAGCACACAGCCAGGCAGAGACCCCCAGAGCCCCCTTCCCACCTGGGAAGAGGGCTCTGGCGTGGAGAGCCGGCGAGGGGACTTGAACCCCTAACCCCTTGTTTACAAGAAACCGGCACCACCCACCGGAAGCGCTCCGTCCCAGGTCAGTCCATGTGCCACTGCCTGCATCCGCCAGCAGCCGTAAGCCTCCGTAGCTGTACCCCCTGCTGTACAGCCACCGCCCTTACCTAGGGCAGAACTACTCCATCAGAGGTCAAGCCGACCCGGGGCGCAGGGGCCGTCAGACTGCTGCATCGGAAGCCACGCGTCAGCTACAGCCCCAACCCTTAGGTTGCACAACCACACACAGCAAGCGATCTGGGTCTCAGCTAATGGCCATCCGCTTCTATCGGGCAGGCGTCAAGAAAGGCGGACCCGTCTTCTGTGTAGGGGCCTTCTACTTCGGCAATAGGAAAGCGTGCTCGGGCTTCATTGAGCAGACGTCGCGCAATTCCGCGACGTCGCCAAGACGAAGCGGTCCAAATATGCGCTACAGACTCGTAGATTCCATTTTCGTCACGATCACGGACAATCAAAAACCCAACGAGGTGCCCACTATAGAGTGCCGTCTCATCATTCCCCGCGCTCGTTCGGGACTCTGGGGAAAGCATAAGCAACCAGATGCCCGAGTCGCCAGGAGGGAAATCCCATCCGGCTTCACGCCTGTACGCGCGCGCGGCACGATCCAGGGCGCTATCGTGCCAACCTCCGGTGGGCCCGTTGAATGTAGCCCCATCAAGTTCGATCTCACCGATGCTGTGGGCGTCGTCGTCAAAGTTGTGAACTGCTATGACGGTGCCCCACCCCTCCCTCGGCGGTGCATGCCACCAAATGAGTGGGCCGAGCTGAGCGGCAAGAGCTTGGTATGCCCTGTCAACCATGGCAGGGAACTGGGTGGCCACTTCTGAGGTCGTCAGACGCTCTTCGGGCACAAACCCGTCTCCGGAGATGGCTTCGAGAGCGCGATGCGCGGCCCGAAGCGCTATCTCAACTTCCGAAGATGCTGGAGACTCTTCATCACTCATTGAGGATGCACCCTCTCTTTTATGCTTCGCCTTGTCAACGCGCAAACCCTTGAATGCTAGCGTCTTTTACAGACACGAGCATGGCGCTTGTCCGATGATGCCACAAGTCTAGAAGACTACCTGCTCAATGGCTTCTCGGAGCCTAACTTCTCTGGCTTGAGTCGGAAGATTCCAGACTTTGCGTGGGGTGAGCCTCGTAGCCTGGCGCGGGGTCAAGCGACACTTGCACGAGCTTGACTCCCCTTGATCCCGAACAGCATAAGACGACAGCGAGCATCTAATTACAAGCAAGATCGAGGGGGTCCACGCGTATCCAGGTCTGCCCTCTGCTCTGCATGCGGACGGTTCCTACGTGCGCAGCCGTCCAAGGTCATCCAGAGCCGTTACTAGCACCTTCGTTAGCAGGCTCAATCCGCCGCAGCCCCGATCCGGAGTGCATGATCGCGCGAACGATCGTCATGTGTGACAGGCAGCCTCGCGCGATCATGTGCTTCGGCCGGCGAGGGGTCTAGGGGGCGGCGCGCCCCCTGGTTCGAGCACGCTCAACCGGCGTTCGCATCAAGCTTCAGCGAACGAAGCGGAGCGCGGCCTACAGGGAGTTGCGAGGCCCCCTTTACGCTCGTACGGCTGTGAAGCATAGCGCGAAACTTCTCATACAGCGCTCTCCGGCTTATGGGTCCGGATCAGGCGATCATTCTGTCGCAGCACGAGGACCGTGGAGTCGAGCAACTCAAGAACTAGATCTTTGAGTGGTTCATTATCAACGGCAATGATCTGCAGTTCGTCCTCGTACTCTTCCCCAACCTGCTTGAGGAGACGATAGACATCCGCTACGCGCGCTCGATCGAATCCTTCAGAGCCGGAATTAGCCGATATCCCATCGATAATCAGAAACCCAGGAAGGGGGAGGTCTCTATCAATGGCGACTGTGTGATGCGCCAAGGCATGGGCAATATTTACGAGGGTCTTGAGACCTTGACTCGACAGCTCTTCGAAGCTTCTTCCTGCAATAATCGGCAGGAACGTGGTTCTATTTATTTTAACGCTCAACTCGTCGCCAAATTGAGGTATGTGCAATTCATGCAGATACTCCAACATCCGCTGCTCTAGCGCTCGGACGTGTTCCTCTGCATCAACCTTGCCAAGCTCCTTGCTCTCAATCTCCGCAGACAACTCGTCACGGCTGTCTTCAAGTTCTGAACGCCGCTGGCTTGTGTTCTGAAACTTTCGCAAAAGAGCAAGGTACTCATTGAGGCGAGCAACATCTGCCTCAAGACGAGCTTGTTCTGCAGCGAGATTCTCAAGAGTTGTTGCCCGATCGGAGATGAAAGATGCCGTCTGCCGATCAAGCCTTTCCGCCATCTCCTCAATTTCTCGGTCAAGAGACAGCATCTCGTCCTTGATGATTTTATGCGTTACGGACCGCTTTTCGATAAGCTCCTCGGTTTCAAGGATTTGACTTCCGATGCGGTCTTGCTCGGCCAATAGTTGGTCCCGGGACACAGAGGTTGTGTGTTCTTGAAGGCATAGATAGCACGTTGCTTCGGTTCCCCTATCAGCATCGACATCAGTGCCACACCTTGGACATACGACAAAATCAAAGTCGACGAGCCATTCATCAGCCACAATGGCCCTAGTTATCCGTGCCGATTGGCTCTTAAGCTGCCGATGCAGATCTCGCAAATCGGCAATTTGTGCTTGAAGACGCGATTCTCGATCGCCAATGTCCGTTCTACGACCACGAAGTGCCAGAAGAGTCTCACGCGACTCTTGTGCGCCAGGTACCTCAGCTACAGAAGTAGCGATTTCACTACTCTTTTGACGAAGCAACATAAGCTCAGTCTGTCGATCGCGCAACCGCAGTTGCAGCGCCGAACTGTCCGCAAATGGAGTTTCCGCCAAGAATTTTTCTAGTACAGTGCTCTCTTGATCGAGCGCCTGAAGTTGCAAGTCGATACTTCCGAGAGTCGCGACCAACCTTGCAAGCTCTGGATCAAAATATCCATAAATTAGCTCAAACACCCACCGACGCTTGATATTGCGAAAGGGGTGTAGGTGGCCGAAGACTTGGGTGTCCAGCTCGTCCCCTGCAATAATGCAGTACCCAAGCCAGTCTGTCATGGTAATCGGCGTGAGCTTGTCAGTTGGACGTGTCCGGGCCTGGGGCACACTAACGACGGGTATCGAGAGCTGGTCCAGCATAAAGGAGCTGTAATTCTGACCTGAACCAGCTGCTGGAAGACGCATCGCTACCGGTGGACGTCGATCAGTTACTATCTGCTCAGCAATTTCAATCATTGCACTCCGAGATGCTGCTCTGGGTCGGTAGATACGCCAATTGCTATCCCCCAACAAAACGTCTCCCAGAATCCCCGTAATGCGTTGTGTCTCTGGAGCCAATCCATCAGGCATAACGCCCAACAGTCCACGTATCAGCCGAACGAGCGTGGTTTTCCCAGTTGTAATATCACCGAAGATGACGTTGAGTCCGGAACCAAAGAAGACCTGCCGACCACCTCCCACAAGCTCAACCTTATTTATCCGCAGCCGATGAGAATTTGCGAGTTGTTGCCTTTCTTTCTGAGGTGAATCAGTCATTTAACATCCTCGTTCCAGGCCGCGTCAGCCACTTCAGGAAGCTCATACAGATATCCTTTGAGCGTGGCACCCGACTTATCGAGATACTTTCTCAGCAACTGCAAGCGTTTTTCGAGCTGAAAAAAGCTCTCATCGTCTCTCAGGGCGGACGCGAGTTCTGCACCTAGCTGCGAAGTTCGATAGCCGAAACCTGAGCGCCCTCCTAGCGGAACTACCTCTACCAGACCTCGACCTATCAGAGAACCAAGTATTGCGTAGTAGGAAGGATCCCATGGTCCATACCGGTATCTCATCATGCGCGAATCAAGCGGCGAGTCGCCAGCATCCAGGTCTCTTAGTTGAGACTCATTTACACCATGCGCCAACAGCAACCTGCGTAGATGATGTGGATACCTAAGAAGGAAGTCGAGCTTTGCTAGCTTAACTCGCCCTTCTAGATACCGCACTGCATTCTTTTTCCGACTGAAAGTGTCAATTAGGAGCAGGATCCTGCCCTCCCCTTCTCGCGTCGGCCTGTACTTTGTTCGCGACCCAGTTGGCGATACTTTTTCCTTCGATTTTTCTGGCACTACGTACTCCGCCAGCCAAAGCGACATTCATCAGAAAGGTGACTCAAGTACCCGTAGATGGCGAACCCATCACCGTTGAACAACTTTTTTTGATCAATACTTCCAAGCTTAGAGGGATCGCTAAGCAGTTCTGCCGCGATAAATTCAGCGGGTCTATATGCAGCAGACGGATTGACTGCCTGGGAAACGGTAACTTTAGAGGCTGTAGCGCGCCCTACGATTAGTACTCGTTCAGCAAGTTCCTCAAGTTCGCCTTCTGGATCCTGTCTACTTGCAATGAGCTTTTGGCGAATGACTTCTGCATCTGCACGAAGCTCTTTGGCTGTCCGAATCGTCGCTTCGCTAGCCCCTGCGGCAAGCATTTTTAGCTCCAGCGCGGAAGCGCTGGAGCCCGCAGATATCCTCTCCATTAGTTGCTCGCTTGTCGCGCCAGTAACTGGAGGAGTGAGGCTTATGAGCGTTGCGCGTTGCAGTGTCTGTGCATAAAGCGCTCTTAGCGCATCATTCCCATTACGTTTCGAAACTGTTGCCCCTTGTCTCAGCAGGGGTAGAGCTGTTGCAATGTTAGTCCTTATGCTTTCAATCTTGACCTCACCAGCTTGAGCTGTTGTTGCCGCATCCAACAATCGTTTATATACATACCGAAGTTCCTGAATAGACAAAGAGGGCCACAATGCCCCCATTTCCTGAAGGCAAGCAGCATCGGTATAAGCCTGAGATGGTTGACCATGCCGAATTTTGAGACGGCTCAAAAAGTCATCAATCCAGGCCGGTTCTGCCCCAAGTTTTACAATCTTCTCCCTTAGCTCTTTCGGTGCATCATGTGGGGCGTTTACAAATTTTTCAGTAGGTCCACCTTCAGCGATAGGACCTTCAAGCCACAGTTCAAAGGTTGACTGTTCATGCAAATTTGCCTTTCTGGCCTCCTTGTATGCTCGAATCAAGGACTCTATACCATTCCCGTCATAGCAAATCTTGTTTGCACTCCATGATCCTTTGTCGCGCGTCTTCAGTTGCAGGAATCGCAGATGATCTGGGTATACAACCAATATGTCCTCGACATGCTCACAAATGATGCACATCGGCCCGCCCTCATCAACGAGGCATGTCAGCCACATACGGACGGCTTGCTTGACCTGCCAAAGGTAGCGTCTAAAGGTTGAGACACCGGTGGGGTCGCTGGACAGGTTCGCCACCGTAGTTAGCATCGGGCTAATTTCAAGTTGCCTAGGCTCGATGTCACTCAAGTAGCGCTCCAGCTATACGAACTACACACGAAGTCCTCATGCCCCTGCCAGAAGTCGAGCCTTGCGTTACAGGCCGTACGACAGAAGGGCTATCGATCCAGCACGAATTGATGTGCTACAAGGATGCCAAGAGTTGCATGCAATGCAGTGCCTTTCACATGACCGGATGCGGTCATGTGAAAGCGCTTAGCGAGGTGCAGCATCATTGCTCATGCAACTCTCAGGCGAGCCACGCTGCTCTTCTCACGGCGCTCGCGGGTGTCCGCCCCGGCGGGCGGGACCGGACGGGACAGGCCGCACGCCCGGTGCGGCGGGGCGGGCGGCCGCCTGGCGGCGCGGAGCGGCGCCCTTGAAGACGTAGAGAAAGTTCTCATTCGGCTCTGTTGTCCCTGTTGTCGCTGAGGTTGGTCGCGAGTCGGGCCGCTGGTGCCTGAGGCTGGTAGAACGCTCGGTTATGGGTGATGAGCGGCTGGTGGAGGTCGGGCGGGAGCTGCGGCGGCTGCGGACTGCGGCTGGGCTGTCTGGCAGTGGGCTGGCTCGGTTGGCGGGGGTGCCGCAGCCGACGGTGTCTCGGGTGGAGATGGGGCGGCGGGTCTCTGATCCGGTTGTCGTGCTGCGGCTGTTCGAGGTGCTGGGGGTCGGGGCGACTGAGGTTGAGCGGCTGGAGTCGTTGGTTCGGGAGGCGTATGAGCGGTCGGCTCCTCGGCGGCTGGATGCGGGGGTTCTGTTTCGGCCTGGTGCTGGGGTGGAGCTGGTTCGGGGCGCTCGGCGGGTGCGGGTGTGGGAGTCGGCGGTGATGCCGCGCTTGCTGCGGACCGATGGGTACGCGGCTGCGGCTGGGCTGGGTGCGGTGACTGAGTGGAGGTCGGTGCTGCACGAGCCTGGGCGTGAGGTGGTTGTGGTGCTGGCGGAAGGGGTCTTGCGCACTTGGCCTGGGTCGGGCGAGTGCATGGAGGGACAGTTTGCGCGGGTGGCGGAGGTAGCGGGGTTGCCGCATGTGCGGTTGGGCGTGGTGCCTGATGTGCGGCTGCGTGGGGTGGGGCTGGGGCATGTGGCTCTGCACGGGTTCACGCTGGTGGATGAAGCGGCGGTCACGGTGGAGACGTTCACCCGCGAGATCGGCCTGACCGATGAGCGTGAGGTGCGGGCGTACGCGGAGGTCTTTGCGCAGGTTGAGCGGGCTGCGGAGTTTGGGGAGTCCGCGCGGGAGCTGGTGGAACAGGCGGCGGCAGACGTGCGCCGCACCTTGAAGACTATTCACTGAACGTATTGAATAGCCCCCTAGATCTGTCATACGCTGCGTCTCCCTCGGGGTGTTTAGCCCCCTAGACGCGCGGTGGTGATGCAGATGACGCGCTGGTCCCGGCTCTTCCCGGGCGGACCCGGGTCGGTCGGTGAGGCTCGCCGACTCACGCGGGCGCTCCTCGGCGACAACCTCCTGGCCGAAACTGCGGAACTGGTGGTGAGCGAACTCGCCACGAACGCCGTGGAGCACACCGAGAGCGGCGAGGTCGGCGGCTCCTTCGTCCTGGAGCTGGACGTTGCGCAGGACTGCGTTCGGGTGAGCGTGGTCGACATGGGGTCTCGGGGTTGTCCCCGGGTCGCCGACGAGCCTGCCGATGAGTTCGCGCAGGACGGGCGTGGGCTGCACATCGTCCAGCACGTCTCCAAAGCGTGGGGGTGTGAGCCGGTCCGGATGGGCCTGCGCGTCTGGGCCGAACTGGCGGAGGCGCTCTGATGGTCAGGGCGCCTGCCCGGTGCGGAACCCGGGCCGGATACAACGCGCACCGACGGCGCGGCGAGGCCGCGTGTGAGGCCTGCCAGGAAGCGGTCAACAAGTACATGCGCGGTCCCACGAACCTCGCTCGTCGGCGTGCCCGGGGGCGGGCACTGAGCCGACTGGCGCTCATCCATCCCGATCTTTACGCCGCGTTGTACGCCGAAGAGCTGACCAAGGAAGGCGTCGAGTTCCCCCGGCCCTGGCGCAGGAAGGAATCCGGTCGGCGTTGAGCGGGCCTCCCATGCCCCGGCGTCGCCGGCGGCTGCGTGCTGTGAGCTCTTCGACCGGCATGGAGCTTCCCGCCGTTTTGTCTAGGGTCCTAGACTCGCGGGCAGAGACCGGAGGGGATGGCATGCCAGGCGAGTTCGAGCGCATCGCGCAGATCGATGACCCGTACGAACTCCTGCGCGCGGCGACCACACGCCTGGCGGAGGCTCAGCAAGAGGTCACCGAGCTGGCCCGGCTGCGGCGGCGGCTGATCCAGGACCTCCACGCGCAGGGCATGTCGTACGCGCAGATCGCGCAGGCCGCCGGGCTGAGCCGCGGGCGGATCCATCAGATCCGGCACACGGGACCGGCGCCCGAAGGCGCGTTCCTGGGGAACGGCGCGGTGACCGTCGTGACCCCGTTGCGGCCCGACCCGGCCAGCGACCGGACGTACGTTGCCCTGGACGACCTCACCACCGGCAAGCGGCTGGAAGACCTCGCGCGGACCTTCGATCTGTCGGTCGGGTACGACCACGTGGGCCTCAACGGTGAGATCGACCTCAACCGTCCGGGACTGCTGGTGATCTGCGGTCCCCGCATGTCCCCTGCGATGCGGGAAGCGTATGAGAAGGACCCGGTCTTGGAGTGGGAGCGCGACGATGTCGGCTGGCTCCTCCGAGACAAGCGGACCGGCAAGGAGTTCCGTTCGGGACAGGAGGAGGAGCCGCAACGCCCGTATGACATCGGGTACCTGGGGCGGCTTCCCCGTCCGGACGGCAACGGCAGCATCCTCGCCATCGCCGGTATCCATCCCGAGGGTTCGCTAGGTGTCGTGCACTTCCTGACCAGCGACATCAGCAGCCTGTGGGGCAAGGTGGCAGACAGCCGTTTCTCGGCGATCGTCGGCACCGAGTACGACCCGAGGACCCATGAGCCGCTGCGTACCGAGCTTCTGACTCCGGTCTACCGACACGACGAGGCGGCCTGACGGGAGACATGGATGCGCGTGCTGATCGCTACCGAGCCGGGAAACCCTGCACGGGACAACGAGGACTTCGCGGCGGCGGCATCTGGTGTCCTGCTGGTCGTTGACGGGGCGGGCGCTCCTGCCGGTCTGGAGTCGGGATGCTCGCACTCGGTCTCCTGGTATGCCCGGTCCCTGGGTGGACTGCTACTCGCAGAGGCCGTGAACACGGGGGCTTCCCTTCCCGAAGCCTTGGCCGTGGCCATTGAGCGGGTCAACGCCCTTCATCAGGACGCTTGCGACCTCGAACATCCCGGGTCCCCGTCTGCCACGGTGGCCCTGGCGCGGGTGGCTGGTGATCATCTGGAGTACCTGGTGCTGTCTGACTCGGTGCTGGTGCTCGACCAGGTGGACGATGAGCCCTTGGTCGTCACCGATGACCGGCTGGGTCGTGTGATCGCCAAGCTGGACGATCCGGATGAACGGCCACCGCTCGGGACGGATGAGCACGCCGCCGGGCTGCTCAGCCGTGTACAGAAGCTCGCCTTGTACCGCAATCAACCGGGCGGCTTCTGGGTAGCCAGCACCAAGCCTGAGGCGGCCGGGCAGGCGCTCACGGGGTCCGTTCCGCTGGAAGGTCTGGGAGCTGTCGCGCTTCTCAGCGATGGGGCGAGTCGGCTTGCCGACCGCTTCGGGCTGGCGACGTGGCATGAGCTCCTGGCCGTGCTGCGCAAGGAAGGTCCCGGGGAGCTGATCGCCCGAACGCGCGAGGTCGAAGCCAGCGACCCGGACGGTTCGCGCTGGCCACGAGGCAAGGCCTCGGACGATGCCAGCGTTGTCTACTGGCGGCCTCACGAGTGAGCGCGGCAATTTTGTAGACCCCCCTAGACAGTCGCTCCGTTAGGCCGTACCTTACTGTCCACCTCCCTAGACAAACCAAGTGAGTGAATCCACCCGGTGTCTAGGGGGGTGGACAACGAGTTGGAGGACTCATGCGCAACATCCCCGTCGACGTCACCGGCCTGACCTTCGTGTGCGTCGCTCCGCCCCGTCCCAAGCTGGTCAGCCAGGAGACCGGAGAGGTCAAGGTGGACCGTGACGGCAACGCCGTATTCACGGTGGGCCTGTCGGCCGCCGACCAGATGGGCCGAATCGACCTGCTGAGCGTGGCGCTGTCCAAGGACCCCGGCATCACGCTTGGACAGGTGGTGCGCGTGGTCGGTCTGGTCGCGATGCCCTGGGAGCGGCAGATGAACGGTCGGCTGCGTTGGGGCATCGCCTACCGCGCCGACGACATCGTCCCGGCCACCTTGGCGGCCGTCCCGCCCGCTGGTACTTCCACGGACGCGGCCTGAAGGGAACGGTCATGACGGACTTCTACCTCTTCCTCGGCGGCATGGTCGCCGTCGCGGTCGGGCTGTGGGCCTGGCGGCGCTGGCACCCGGACTCGTTCTGGTACGGCGTCGCCTTCCCCACCCGGATGGTGCTGGTCTACCTGACCTGGAGTCATGTCGCCTCCGGTTGCGGCCTGACCCGCACCCGGCAGCGCTGGCGGTACACCCTGGACGCCCTGCCGGTCGTCGGTCCGGCCGCCCGCAACGCCGCGACGGTCGTGCAGTACAAACGCCAGCTTCGCCGCGTGGGCGTCGAGAAGGCTCCGCGGCTCGGGCTGCCCCGGCCGACCCGGCTGGGCTGGCGGGTACGGCTGCGGCTGAGCGATGGGCAGGCTCCCGCCGACTACGAGAAGGCGGCCGAACGCATCGCGCACGCCTGGCGGGTGCACTCGGTGCGAGTAGTCGACGTCACGCCCGGCCACGTCACTCTGTGGGCCACCATGCGTGACCCACTGACGGTGGTGGAGGTGGCTCCCGAAACCGGGGAGCTGCTGAAGGTGCGTCCGGGCAAGCTGGAGAACGGCCAAGACTGGGTGATCGACTTCCGGGTTGTGCCGCACTGGCTGAACGCCGGGGCCACACAGTCGGGCAAGTCCAACCTGGCCAACGCCATCATCAAGGCCCTGGCCCCGCAACCGGTCGCCCTGGTCGGGTTCGACCTCAAGGGCGGGGTGGAGTTCACCCCCTACGCCCCTCGCCTGTCGGCGCTGGCCACCACCCGCACGCAGTGCCGCGCCCTGCTGGATGACCTGGTGGCCGAGCTGGAAGACCGCATGGAACAGTGCCGCTCCCACGGCGCACGCAACGTGTGGCGTCTGCCTGAAGAGCTGCGCCCGGTCCCGATCGTCGTCCTGATCGACGAGGTGGCCGAGCTGTTCCTGATGGCCGACAAGTCCGAGAAGGATGAGGTCGCTCGTACCGGAACCGCACTGTTGCGGGTCGCTCAACTGGGCCGCGCGTTCGCCGTCCATTTGGTGGTGTGCGGCCAGCGCATCGGCTCGGACCTCGGTCCCGGCGTCACCGCGCTGCGGGCGCAGCTCTCCGGGCGGGTCTGCCACCGCGTCAACGACCCCGAAACCGCCAACATGACGCTTGGCGACATGGACCCGGCCGCCCTGGACGCCGCCCGCGCCATCCCCGCCGAGACCCCCGGTGTGTGCATCGTCGCCGGTCAAGACGGCGCTTGGTACCGCGCTCGCTCGGTCTATGTCTCCGAGAAAGCCGCTGAGACCGCCACCCGCGACCACGCGCACCTGACCCCCGACTGGAACGACCTGATCGGTTCCTCCCTCACCACCGGTCCCGGCTGCTCGGCCGCCGCCGCCTGATCTTCCCTCTCCCACTTCGCCCGGCGTGAGCCCTGATCGCGCCACGTCCCTACCTGACCCATGCCCGAAACCGGCTCTGGAGGCATCGTGACCGCCCGAGTGATCGCCCTTCGCCCTCGTTCCGTCTCCGGCTCCGCATCCGTTTCGTCCTCGCCGTCGTCCTCGTCCCGCCGGTCGTCGTCCTCGTCCCGCCGGTCGTCGTCCTCGTCCCGATCGGCGGCCATGGCCGTCCTCGGCTCGGTGCGTATCGACTGGGACGCCGTCCGAGCCCTCTACCTCGCCCGCTGCTCGTGTTGCGTGGACACCTTCACCGCCACCACCTTCGACCAGGCCGACACCTGGGCCGCCGCGCACCGTTGTGATGCCGAACTGGTGGCGCTGCTGGCCTCGCTGAGCGTTCGGGCGGCGGCGTGAGTCGGCGCCTGTGGGGCGGGCTGGTCGATGTCGCCCCGGTGCTGGTCCTGGCGGTCATCGCGGCCGCCGGGTCCTTCACCCACATCCGCGACACCGCCATCGACCACGGACAACACGGCTGGATGGCCTGGGCCGTAGCGGTGTGCATCGACCTGACCTGCGTCATGGCGGCCCGCGAGCGCCAACGCGACAAGCACACCGGCCGCCACTCCTCCGGCCCCTCCTGGCCAACGTTGGTACTGACCGGCGGCATCCTGCTCTCCTTGGCGGCCAACCTCGCCCAAGCCGAACCCTCCGTCTGGGGCTGGATCGTGGCCGGCACCCCGGCGGCGGCGTTCCTGGTCGCGGTCTCCATGCTCGAACGCCGCGCGGCGGCCGTCCGTCCTGCCGAACCGGCCTCGCCCGCCTCCGGCGAGATGGCTCCGCCGCCGTCCTTCGGCCACCCCTCGGCCTCGTCCCGACCGTCTCCGGCGTCCTCGGCGACGTCCCCGTCCCGTGAGATCCAGGACGGTCCTCGTCCTGGGCTGGCGGCTGCCGTCCCCGCCGGTCCTGATGTCAGCGAGCAAACCGCCTTGCCCGTCCCCGGCCAAGACGCCCCCGCCGCCGAGGGTCGATCACCGGAACCGGCCGCGCCGCTGGTGGCCTTCGCCCGCCGTGTGGCCGCCGAACATCAGGCCACCTACGGACGCCCCATCACCCGTGACGCCCTGCGGGCTCGTCTCGGGGTGTCCAACCAGCTCGCCTCCGAGCTGCTGCGCCAAGTCCGCGACCACGTCCCCGCCTGACCCGACGAGGAGACCGCCATGCCCGAGCAGAACTCCCCGATCGTCCCCGGCGACCTGTTCGCCCGCCACCAGACCATCACCGGCCTCCGTGCCCTGGCCGACTTCCTGGAGGCCAACCCCGACGTGCCCGTCTGCGAATACGGCTGGACGCTCCGAATGTCCCAGGGAGTCAGCCAGAACGCCGAGACCGACGCCCACCAGCGGGCCGAGGTCGACCGCGTGGCCGCCCTCCTGGACGTCGAGCCCTCCACCACCCCCGGCGGCCACTACCAGGCATTCCGCCGTTTCGGCCGGATCGTCTACCAGATCAGCCACATCCCCGCTCGGCGCATGGAAGAGCACGAGGCGCTCATGAGCTACGCCGACCACTTCCACGCCGACGGCCGGAACGAGCCGGGGCGGGCGGCCTGATGACCGGCAAGCCCGCGCCCCGGTTCTGGTACCGGTGCCGGTCCTGCGGCCACTCCCGCGCCTCGGACTGGCGCGACCTCCCGGCCGACCTGACCGGGACCGCCTGCAACTCCTGCGGCTCCGAAGAGATCACCCTCTACGAACTCGCCACCCGGGCTGCCGTCCGGCTGCCCCGCCCGTTGCTCCCGCCGGTGCAGCGCTACACGTGCTGCCACTGCGGCGGCACCGGCCTGGACTCCCTCGCCAACACCTGCCCTGCCTGCCTGGGCGCGGGCTTCTGCTGAAACGAGGACCCTGATGCTGCTGCGCAAACTCGGCTACTACGCCCTGGCGGCCACGCTCCTGTTCTTCGCCCTGCGCGACCCCAACGGAGCCGCCCGAACGGTCAAGGCGACGTTCGGCCTGCTGATGACCATCGCCGACGGCCTGAGCCGCTTCGTCTCCGCCTTCTAACCCCGCCCCGTCCTGCCCCCGCCCTGGCGCGGCCTTCCCCGCACCGCGTCAGGGCCACCCCGCCCACCAACCGACAGGAGTCCTGCTGCCCGTGTCCCTTGCTCCCGTCGCCTCCCTGCACAACCCGGCCGCCGTCCGACAGATGGCCACCCGCCTCAACGGAACCGACTTCGCCCGCTGGGCCGCCCGCACCCGCGCCCTGGGCGGCTGCCTCCAGCCGATCCGGCTACGGGGCCACATCGACCACATCGACGCTCTGACTGGTGCGCTGCTGCACCGCTACAGCACCCACGCCGAACCCGGCGGTGTGCTGCGGGTGGCCTGCAAGACCCGCCGCGCCTCGCGCTGCCCCGCCTGCGCCGAGACCTACCGCGCCGACACCTATCAACTCGTGCGCGCCGGACTGGTCGGCGGCAAAGGCGTCCCCCAGACAGTCACCACCCACCCGGCCGCGTTCGTCACCCTCACCGCACCCTCGTTCGGCCCGGTCCACACGCGACGGGAGAAGAGCGGCGCGGTGATGCCCTGTCACCCGCGCCGCAACGCCGGAACCTGCCCGCACGGACGGCCGCTGTCGTGCACCACCCGGCACGCCGCCGACGACCCGGCGCTGGGACAACCGTTGTGCGGCGACTGCTACGACTACACCGGCTCGGTCCTGTTCAACGCCTGCGCGCCGGAGCTGTGGCGGCGCTTCACCATGGCGCTACGGCGACGCATCGCCAAAACCGCCGGGCTCACCCTGACCGAGCTGCGCGAGACACTGACGGTCTCCTTCGCCAAGGTCGCCGAATACCAACGCCGCGGCGTGGTCCACTTCCACGCCGTCATCCGCCTCGACGGACCCGACGGGCCTGCCTCGTCCCCGCCCGGCTGGGCCACCTTCGAGGACCTAGCCCACGCCGTCACTCACGCCGCCCGCGCCGTCACCGTTCCCACCCCGGCCGCCCCCAGCGTCGCCTCCCGTTCCCTGACCTGGGGCACGCAGATCGACATCCGCCCGATCACCAGCAGCGGGGATCTCACCGACCAGGCGGTAGCGGGCTACATCGCCAAATACGCCACCAAAGCCGCCGAATGCGTCGGCACCCTGGACCGGCGCATCCACCCCTCCGACAACCTGGACGCCCTCCCGGTCACCACCCACGCCCGACGGCTCATCGCCGAATGCCTGCGCCTGGGCGGCCTGGAAGAGCTGGCTGATCTGCGGCTGGCCGAGTGGGCACACATGCTCGGCTTCCGGGGCCACTTCTCCACCAAGTCGCGCCGCTACTCCACCACCCTGGGCGCACTCCGCGAAGCGCGCATGGCCCACAACCAGCGCGAACGCGAGATCACCACCGGCTGCCTGCCCTTCGAGGACGACGACCAGGTCCTCGTCGTCGCGCACTGGCGCTACGCCGGACACGGCCTCTCCCCCGGCGACGCCCTCCTCACCGCCGCCCTCACCGGCACACCCCTCCCACCACTGACCACCGACCGAAGGGACACCGCATGAACGACCTCGTCCTGACCGTCGACGAAGCCGCCGAACGGCTCCGCGTGAGCCGCTGGACGATCTACAACCTCATCCGCTCCAACCAGCTCCGCACGATCAGGATCGGCCGCCGCCGTCTCGTTCCCGCCGAAGCGCTCGCCGCCTGCCTTGCAGAGCTCATGGACATGGAAGAGGCCGCCTGATGACCAAGACGGAAGAACCGGAGGAGGCCGCGCAGAAGGGCAAGCCTCGCCGTCGGAGCCGTGCCAATGGTGAAGGGTCGATCTTCCCCTACCGGGGTCGCTACGCGGCCTACATCTGGGTCACCACTCCCGCCGGGGAGAGAAAGCGCAGGTGGGTCTACGGCAAGACCCGTGAAGAGGTCCACGACAAGTACGTCAAGCTCCTCGCGGAAGCCAAGACGCGTCCCATCCCCACGAAGGTGCCGGCCGTCGCCGAGTATCTGACGTACTGGCTGCGGGACGTGGTCGAGCCCAACCGCGAACCGGCCACCTACGACAACTACGAGACCATGTCCCGGCTCTACATCATCCCGGGCCTGGGCAAGAAGCGGCTCGACAAGCTCAACGTCCGGGACGTTCAGACCTGGCTCAACAAGATCCCCGGTACCTGCCAGTGCTGCGCGCAGGGCAAGGACGCGAAGCGTCCCAAGGAACACAAGGACCCGCGCAGACGGCAACGCTGCTGCGCCCTGGGCGAGTGCTGCGAGGACTTCCCCAGCCGCCAGACCATCAGGCTGGCGCGCAACACGCTGCGGAACGCGCTCAATAACGCGATGTCCGAGGAGATCATCTCCCGCAACGTCGCGGGCCTCGCCAAGGTCCCGGCCGCGCGGAAGCGGGGCCGGAAGGCGTCGACCTGGACTGTGGAGGAGGCTCGCCGTTTTCTCGAATACACGCGGGAGGTCAATGATCCGCTGTACGCCGCGTGGGTCCTCATCCTCGTGATGGGAATGCGCAAAGGCGAGGTGTTCGGGCTTCTCTGGGATGAGGTCGATTTCGACCGGGAGGAATTGGCCATTGGCTGGCAGCTCCAGCGGGTTCGGGGCGTTCTGATCCACAAGGAGCGGACCAAGACCGATGGATCGACCGATGTCCTGCCGCTGCCCGGCCTGTGCGCGACCGCGCTGCGGGTCCGTCAGGAGCAGCAGAAAGCCGCCCGGGATGCTGCGGGGAAGGAGTGGAACGAGGGCGGCTTCGTCTTCACGACCCGCACCGGTCGTCCGGTGGAGCCGCGCAACGTCAACCGTGCCTTCGCCTCGCGGTGCGTCGCTGCGGGCGTCAAGGTGATCCGGGTCCACGACACCCGGCACACGTGCGGCAAGCTCCTGGCGGCGCTGGACGTTCACCCGCGCGTGGCCATGCAGATCCTCCGGCACAGCAAGATCAGCATCACGATGGAGGTCTACACCGAAGTGCCGTCCGAGAGCACGCGGGCGGCGCTCAAGCAGCTCGGCGAGCACCTCGGATGGTCCGCTGAGCAGGACGGATAAGCCGCTGTAGCTGTACTTCGCTGCTGTACGAGGACCAAAAGAGCCCCCTTCCTTGATCGGAAGGGGGCTCTGATGTGGAGAGCCGGCGAGGGGACTTGAACCCCTAACCCCTTGTTTACAAGACAAGTGCTCTGCCAATTGAGCTACGCCGGCGGGCCCGAAGGCATGGTAGTCGACGACAGGGGGTCGGCGCTTGTCGGAATCGGGGCGGTCAGGAGTGGCGGAGGCGGGAGATCTCGTAGAGGGCGATGCCCGCCGCCACCCCGGCGTTCAGGGACTCGGCGTGGCCCGGCATCGGGATGTTGACCAGCAGGTCGCAGGTCTCCGAGACCAGGCGGCCCAGGCCCTTGCCCTCCGAGCCCACCACCAGGACGATCGGGCCCGTGGCCACCTCGACGTCGGCGACCGTCGCCGTGCCGTCGGCGGCCAGGCCCACCACGAAGAAGCCCGCCTTCTGGTACGCCTTCAGCTGGCGGGACAGGTTCGTGGTCTGGGCCACCGGGAGGCTCGCCAGGGTGCCCGCGGACGTCTTCCACGCGCCCGCGGTGACGCCCGCCGCGCGGCGTTCGGGGATGACCACGCCGGCCGCGCCGAACGCCGAGGCGGAACGCACGATCGCGCCCAGGTTGCGCGGGTCGGTGATGCCGTCCAGCACGACGATCAGGGGGGCCGTGCCGCGCGCCAGGTCGTCGGGGTGGGCGTAGCGGTAGGGCTTCACCTGGAGCGCGATGCCCTGGTGGACCGCGCCGTCGGTGAGGCGGTCCAGCTCGGGCTTGCCCGCCTCCAGCAGCGGGATGCCCCGGTCGGTGGCGATCTGGATGGCCTCGCGGACGCGGTCGTCGCGGCCCTCGCTCACGTAGAGGGCGGTGCCGGGGACCTTGGCGCGCAGGGCCTCGACGACCGGGTTGCGGCCGGTGACCAGCTCGGGGACCTCGCCGTTGGCGCGGCGGGCGCCGGCGGGACGGCCCGAACGGACCGGCTTGTCGTCCTTGCCCTGGCGGGCGGCGGGCCCCGCGGTGGTCGTGCCGGTGCGGCGCGAGTTCTTGGCGGCACGCGCCTTCTGGCGCTTGGCGTGCCAGTGCCGGTCCTCGGCCTTGGGAGTGGGTCCCTTGCCCTTGCGTTTGGCCATGTTCGTCCTTCGCGACGGTTGCGGCTCGCCCCCGTTGCGGACGGCCCCCAAACATCCGATTTTATGGGGCGCCGGGGAGTGCGACGTCACTGACGCGGAGACTCCAGGCGTTTGAGGACCTCGTGGAGCAGGGACTCGACGGAGGCGAGGCGTTCCTCGATCGCGGTGAGGCGCCGGTCGGTGTCGCGGGTCCGGAACGGCTGCCGGAACGCCGTGGGCCTGCCGCCGCCCAGGGCGAGGACGATCCGGTCCCGGACGGACGGCAGGTCCGCGCCGAGCCCGCCGAGGACCCGCGCGGCCACGCCGTTGGCCTCGCGCAGCAGGCCGAGCATGATGTGCCCGGAGTCGATGGAGTCGTGGCGCAGCGCCTTGGCCTCGCGGAGGCTGAGTTCCAGGACGTGTTTGGCGCGCGGCGTGAACGGGACGTGGTCGGGCGGCGCCGCCTCGCCCCGGCCGACGAGCTCCTCGACCCTCGCGCGGAGGGTCGGCAGATCGACCTCGGCGGGACGCAGGGCCTCGGCGAACGCGGGGTCCGGGTCTCGCCAGAGCCCGAGCAGGAGGTGCTCGGTGCCGATGTGGGCGTGGGCCAGCAGCCGGGATTCCTCCTGGGCCGCCACGATGACCTGCCGGGCACGGTCGGTGAACCGCTCGAACACTGGTGACCACCTCGTGGGGGATCGACGTGGGCCGGTCCCTCGACCGTACGCGCCGATCCCCCACCCGGCCAGATCGATGCCCCCGCGGGGGCCGCCGGTCAGCCTCGCTTGAGCTCCCAGCGGGGGCCGTGCGGGGTGTCCTCCACGGCGATCCCGGCGGCGGTCAGGCCGTCGCGGATGGCGTCGGCGGCGGCGTAGTCCTTGCGGGCGCGGGCGGCCTGCCGCTGCTCCAGGGCCACCCGGACCAGGGCGTCCACGACCGGCTTGAGGTCGTCCTCGCCCGCCCCGGCCCACTGTGGCGACAGCGGGTCCAGGCCGAGCGCGTCGGTCATGGCGCGCACCGCCGCCAGGTGCCGGGCGACGGCGTCCTTGTCGTCGGACGCCAGGGCGCTGTTGCCCTCCCGGACGGTCTCGTGCACGACGGCCAGCGCCTGCGGGACGCCGAGGTCGTCGTTCATCGCCTGGACGAACGCCGCCGGCGGCTCGCCGGGCGTCCCGGCCCCGACGACCTCGGCGGCGCGGGTCACGAAGCCCTCGATCCGCTGGTAGGCGGTCACCGCCTCGGCGAGGGCCGCGTCGGTGTAGTCCATCAGCGACCGGTAGTGCGCCGACGCCAGGTAGTAGCGGACCTCGGCGGGGCGGGCGCGGTCGAGCAGGTCGGTCAGCAGCACGACGTTGCCGACGGACTTGCTCATCTTCTCGCCGTCCACCGTGAGCAGCCCGTTGTGCATCCAGTACCGGGCGAAGCCGTCCCCGGCCGCCTGCGACTGGGCGATCTCGTTCTCATGGTGCGGGAAGATCAGGTCCATGCCGCCGCCGTGGATGTCGAACGTCGACCCCAGGTACTTGGTGGCCATCGCCGAGCACTCCAGGTGCCAGCCGGGACGGCCGTCGCCCCACGGGGTCTCCCAGGAGGGTTCGCCGGGCTTGACGCCCTTCCACAGCGCGAAGTCGAGCGGGCTGCGCTTGCAGTCGGAGTTCGGCACGTCCTTCGGGTCGCGCATGTTCTCGATCTTCTGGTTGGACAGCGCGCCGTAGCGCTCGGCCCAGGACGGGACGTCGAAGTAGACGTCGCCGCCGGCCGCGTAGGCGTGGCCATGTTCGATCAGCCGCCGCATCAGCACGATCATCTCCGGGACGTGCCCGGTGGCGCGCGGCTCGATGGTCGGCGGAAGGCAGCCCAGGGTGTCGTAGCCCCGGGTGAAGACCCGCAGGTTGCCCTCGGCGACGGCGAACCACGGCACGCCGGTCTCGGCGGCCACGTTGATGATCTTGTCGTCGATGTCGGTGACGTTGCGGACGAACGTGACCTCGTACCCGGACCGCCGCAGCCACCTCAGCAGCACGTCGTAGATGACGCCGGAGCGGAGGTGGCCGATGTGCGGGGCGGCCTGCGGCGTCGCACCACACACGTACATCCCCACGCGGCCCTCTTCCAGGGGCTCGAACGTGCGGACGGTACGGGTGCTGGTGTCGTAAAGGCGCAGGCTCACGGGTTCAGGTTATTGGATCGGCGCCGGGACGCGTGTTCTAACGCGTGTAGACCTTGGCGGGCGACACCCGCACGATCACGCGTTCGGCCGGGCCGTGCTCCTTCCAGGGCTGCCCGGTGTACTTGTGCGACAGCTCCTGGATCAGCGCGCCCTCGGGGTCGTCGACGATCGTGGCGGTGCCCCGGACCTCGGCGTAGGCGTAGGGGTTCTCCTGGTCGAACACGCACAGCGTCACGCGCGGGTCGCGGGTGAGGTTGCCGTGCTTGCGGCGGCCCTTGACCGTGGAGAACACGACGTCGTCGCCGTCCATCTTGGCCCACACCACGCTGGACTGCGGGTGGCCGTCGGGCTCGATCGTCGAGAGCGTGACGAAGTTGGTGCCGTCGAACAGCTCGCGGGCCTTGTCGTTCAGCGTGTCCGCCATGGTCGTCCCCCCAGGTCGTCGTGGCCGTCGGGAAGATCATCCCATGCGGCGGGGCGACCGGGCGCGGCGGTGGCAGACCTCGGCGAGCACGACGGCGTTGGGGGTCTCCCCGGCCATCGCGACCAGGTCGCCGGTGCCGTCGTGGGAGCGGACGACGACCAGGCCGTTGCCGATCACCACCTCGCGGACGGCGGGCCAGGGCAGCCGCCGCCCGTCCTTGGCCACCCCGTCCGGGCCGACCGCGAACGGGCCGAACCGCACGGTCCCGCCCGACCCGACCACGCCCAGCACGCGGGGGACGAGGCGGCGCGCGACCTCCGCGACGACCGTTCCGGCGAGGTCGCCGACGTCCGGCAGGCCGTCACCGAGCGTCAGCGTCCGCCCGTCGACGGCGGTGAGGACGCAGCGCCAGCGGGTGCGGGCGCGGTGGGAGCGGCGCACGCCCGAGACGGTCACCTCGGTCAGCTCGTCCCACAGGTACGCGCCGCGCAGACCGGATCCGGTCACGGTCAGGCCGCCCTCGTGCAGGCGGACGACGGTGTCGCGGCCCCGCAGCGCGCCGCGCGCCAGGATCCAGACGACCGCGCCCAGGTAGCCGGTCGCCAGCAGCGCCGCCGGAACGCCCAGCAGCGGCCGCCCGGAGGTCAGGTACACCGCGGCGGCCGGGACCAGCGCGATCCCGGCCAGGCCGAGCAGGGTCAGCCACGCCAGCGCGCGGCGGCGGGCGGGCCGGGCGTCGAACTCCCGCACCAGGGTGCCGAGCCGCGGCCCGACCGCCCGGCCGGGAAGGCTGCGCGGAGTGGGCACGAACAACCGCCTACCCGCGCGACACGGTCGAAAATCCCCGAAAGAGGACAGCCTCGGCTGACCGATCCGGGACGTCGGCCTGCGGGACGACGACCGTTCCGACGGGACGTATCGGTCCATAACGCACGACCGTGCGGGCGACAGGAGTAATCCGCGGGCAAGGTGGTTACGCTCCCTTCCGTAACGTCCCGTAGCCGCCTTCCCCCGAGACGAGTGCGCGATGTCCCCTGACCCGTCGAGCCCGCAGGAGGGCTCCCGGCACACCCCGGCGCAGCGCCGGATCCTCACCGCCGTCACCGGGACGGCCGTCGCCGTGGTGGCGGCCGGCTCGTTCGCGGTGACCTACGACGCGTTGCGCGACCTGGCCGTGGCGGGCCGGGTCGGGGAACGCTGGGCCCCCGTCTACCCGGTCATGGCGGACGTGCTGCTGGTGGTCGTGGTGCTGGCGCTGCTGGTGGCGCGGCACGCCCCGTGGTGGTCGCGGGCGCTGCGGTGGCTGGTGCTGGTGGCGCTGTTCGCGGGCGGCGCGGCGCTCAGCGTGCAGCACGCGGTGTGGGGGTTCGCGTCGCTGCCGCAGGACCGGCTGCGGGCGGGCGTGGCGGTCGCGCCGCACGCGGCGCTGGTGCTGGCGGTCTGGCTCTGGCTCACCATGATCAGGCATCTGCGGCTGCCGCGCCCGTCGGGCCGGATCCGCCCCGCCCCGGTCGAGGGGGCCCATGTGCGGATCGTCGAGCGCGCCGAGCCGGGGAGGCCGCCCGCGTCACCGCCGCCCGCGTCGCTGCCCACGGACGTGGAGCTCGTCCGCGACGGCCACGCCCCGGACGCTCCCGACGCCCCGGACGCTCCCGAAGTCCCGGAGGCCTCCGCCGACCATGCGGCCGACCATGGCGCCGATCACGACGCCGACGACGACACCGATGAGCTCGTCCCCGTGACGATCGCGACGCGGCCGGACCTGGTGCCGCCGCCGGCGACGCCGGCGGACGACGACGATGACGACGTTCCGGCGGTGGACCGTGCCGAGGATCCCGACGGGGGCGACGCCGACCACGGCGGGCGCGGCCGTCACCGCCGCGGTGTCGGCGACACCGCGGACGATCTGCCGATCTGGGACTGGAACCCGCCGTCGGAGTCGCTGCGCAGCTCCCCGACGCCGCCCGGCGACTGACCGGGCGGCCGGTGCGCTCAGGCGCGGGCGACGACCAGGGCGTTGGCGATCGCGGCCAGGCCCTCGCCCCGGCCGGTCAGGCCGAGGCCGTCGGTCGTGGTGCCGGAGACCGTGACGGTCGCGCCGCCCAGGGCCTCCGACAGGGTCTTCTCGGCCTCGGCGCGCCGCTTGCTGATCTTCGGGCGGTTGCCGATCACCTGGACGGCGACGTTGCCGATCTCGTAACCGGCCTCGTCGACCAGGCGGGCCACCTCGCGCAGCAGCGTGACGCCCGACGCGCCCGACCAGCGCGGGTCGGCGGTGCCGAAGACCGCGCCCAGGTCGCCCAGGCCGCAGGCCGACAGGAGGGCGTCGCAGGCCGCGTGGGCGGCCACGTCGCCGTCGGAGTGGCCCTCCAGCCCCGGCCCCTCGCCGGGCCATTCCAGGCCCGCGCACCAGAGGGGACGGTCGGTGGAAGCGAACGGGTGGACGTCGGTTCCGACGCCCACCCGTGGAAGCCGTGCGCGCAAGCTCAGCCGGCCAGGACCTCGTCGAGGAGGGCCTCGGCCTTGTCCTCGTTGGTCTTCTCGGCCAGGGCGAGCTCGCTCACCAGAATCTGGCGCGCCTTGGCGAGCATGCGCTTCTCGCCCGCCGACAGGCCGCGCTCCTTGTCGCGCCGCCAAAGGTCCCGGACGACCTCGGCGACCTTGTTGACGTCACCGGAGGCGAGCTTCTCCAGATTGGCCTTGTAGCGCCGCGACCAGTTGGTCGGCTCCTCGGTGTAGGGTGCGCGCAGCACCTCGAACACCTTGTCCAGGCCCTCCTGGCCGACGACGTCGCGAACGCCCACGTCCTCGACGTTCTCGACCGGAACGCGAACAGTCAGGTCGCCCTTGTCGACCTTCAGGACCAGATAGGTCCTTTCCTCACCCTTGATGGTGCGAGTCTCGATGGCCTCGATCCGAGCAGCCCCATGGTGGGGGTAGACGACGGTGTCGCCGACCTGGAAAGTCATGTGACAAGTACCCCTTCCGCTACACCCAGGATAGCACGGGCCTGCCGGTGACCGCACCGGCGTTCACGACATATGCGCAGGTCAACCCCCTAATTGGGGTCTTGACAAAGGCGATTAATGGTGCGTCTGGGACTCGTTTCAGCAGGATATGAAGATCGCACAATGATCGTTTAGGGGGTGGCCGGCGGTTCCCGCCGACCCCCTGACCACGGCCTGCGGGCGGCCCATACTGGAAGGTGAACATGCCGGACCGCGCGGGTACGAAGCGCCCGGGAGGGCACGGAACGGGCAGAGGACGGGCGCGGAACAGACGCGGAACGGGCGCGGACCGGTCGCAGGGACGGTGAGGTGCGGCGTGAGGCCAGACGGCGACCCCGACGACTACGGGCTCCCCCATGTCGACGTCGTGGTGCCCGACGACCCCCGCGATCTCCACCGCGACGTGCTCGCCTACCACCGCGAGCTGCGCCGCGACCGGCGGCGGGCCCGGCTGCGCCGGGTGTTCGGGCCGGTCACCCGGTTCGGGGTGGCGATCCCGATCATCGCGGGGGCGCTGCTGGTCGCGCTGGTCAGCGGGGTGCTGCTGACGACGTTCGGGCCCCGGCCCATGCCCCGGCCGACGGCGGCGCTGCTGAACCCGCATCCCACCGGCAAGCCCGGCGAGGTCGGCGGGCCGCTGCCGGAGGGCAGGGTCACGGTCGTGGAGGGGCGGCCCACCGAGGTCTCCGCGCGCGAGGCGATCCACCCCGGCGTGATCGGGATCGCCGCGCCGGGCTGCGGATGCGCCCGCACCATCGCCGACCTGGCCGCGCGGACCCAGCCGTTCCAGCTCAACTTCTGGCTGGTCGGCCACCCCTACGGCGGGGTCACCGGCGAGCGGATGTCCCGGGAGCTCCAGACGCTCGGGCGGGAGGTGCACGCCGGCTCCGTGCAGCGCGTCCGCGACGACCGGGGGCTGCTGGCCGGCGCCTACGCGCCCGGCCGCCCCACCGGCGTGACCCTGGTGCTGGTGGACACGGTCGGAACGGTCACCGACATCGTCCGCGACGCCCGCCCGACCCCCGAGCTCCAGGCGAAGATCAAGAAGCTGACGGAGAGCTGACCGGGGCAAAACCAGCCCCGCCGTCAGGGTGAGCGCCAGGTCTCGCTACGCTTCCCCTGGCGTTTCTCTCGCCGAAATGCCACACCTCTTCCCAAGACCCTTTCGCGAGGAGAATCGACGCCGTGATCCGAAACAGCCGTCGAGTGGTCGCGTTCGCCATCGCGGGCGCCGTCGCCATCGCGCCGGTGCTTTCCGGCTGCGGCGCCGGCCAGGAGCCCCAGACCGCCGCGCCCACCCGGCTGACCGAGGCGGTCAACGCCTACGTGCCGGCGGACAAGCCGGCGAACGCGCACATCGAGATCCGCAACCTGTTCGTGCTCGGCCCCAAGCCCGGCCAGTCGTTCGGATCGGGCAGCAACCTGCCGCTGTACGCCGCGTTCATCAACCAGGTGAAGGGCCAGGACCAGCTGACCGGTGTCGAGGCCCCGGACTTCGAGCAGGTGAAGATCACCGGTGGCGCCGTGACGTTGCCGCCCGCCCGCCCGTCCGGCGAGGGCGTGCTGACCACGCTGGTGGGCGACTCGACCGCCGCGTCCGCCTCCCCGTCCGCCTCCCCGTCCGGCTCGGCCAAGCCGACGGACAAGAAGTCCGCCAAGCCGGGTGACTCGCCCAGCCCGAACGCCACCGGCGGCCCCAACGCCACCGGCAGCCCGACGGCCAAGCCGACCGGCAACGGCAGCCCGGGCGCGACGCCGGAGCCGACCGGCCAGGGCGCCACGCCGACCGCGAGCGGCTCCCCGTCGGCGCCCTCGTCCAACACCGCCTCCCCCGCGGCGGAGCCGGCCCCGGTGCCGTCTCCGGGCAAGGCCCCGCTGGTGGTGCTGACCGGCCTCAAGCGCCAGCTGCTGGGCGGTGAGACCCTCAAGGTCACGCTGCGGTTCCAGAACGCGGGCAGCATCACGCTGAACGTCCCGGTCATCCCGCAGCAGAACGAGTACGCCTCCTACGCCGCGGTGTCCAACGGCACCCCGCTCCCGGGCGCGTCCGCCGAGTCCGAGAAGACCGACGGGGGCGGCCACCACCCCCGCGGTGAGGAGCAGAAGCCGGAGCACGGCGGCACTCCGGCCCCGTCGTCCCCGGCGTCCGGGGCCCCGGCCGGCCACTGAGCCACCGGGGTCGCCGAACGACCAGCACGACGAACGGCCCGCGCGGCATCCGCCGCGCGGGCCGTTCGGTTTCTCCGGGCCGTTCCGCCTCAGGTGTAGGCGATCAGCCGCCCGCAGGCGACGACCCCGGTCCAGGCGGCGAGGGAGACGACGGCGGCGGCCCGCGCCGCGGCGGGCGCGGTGTCGCCCCAGACGCCGACCGTCCGGTAGACGCCCCGGTGGAACGCCAGGACGTTCACCAGCGCGACCCCCAGCAGGGCGAACTTGACCGGCGCCGCGCCGCTGCCGGCGACCTCGACGGCCCCCGACGCGAACATGGCGGCCCCGGAGACCGCCGCGAGGGCGAAGCCCCAGCGCGCCGTCGGCAGCAGGAGCCGCGCGGCCGCCGGGACCGCGAGCAGGCGGCGGCCCACCCCCAGCAGCCGCAGGTCGAACGTCACCGCCGGGCCGACCAGCAGCGCGAGGCCGACCAGGTGGACGATCTCCAGCGAGGAGTACGCCCACGGCGTCGAGCGGACCGCCTCGGCCGGCGCGGTCTGCTCCAGCCAGCGCAGGAGGTCCACCGGTCAGCCCCTGCGGACCAGGTACGCCGCGCCGCCCGCGACGGCCAGCACGCCGAGCCCGCCGACGATCCACGGGACCGGGCTCACGGCCCCGCCGGACGAGGCGTCCGGGCGGGGGGCGGAGCCGCCCGTGGTGGAGTCGCCCGTGGTGGCGCCGTCGGTGGCGGGCAGCGGCACCGAACGCTGGCGGATCGCGCGGCCGTCCTGCCGGACCAGCAGTTCGGGCCGGAACTCGGTCTCCTCCTCGCGGTGCGGGTAGCCGACGGCCTCGATCCGCTCGCCGGGGCGGACCCGGTCGGGCATCCCCCAGGCGGAGAGCCGCTCCAGCGGCGCGAGGATCAGCGTGACCTCCGTGGCCGGGCCGGGGTGGGCGGTGGTCCGGCGCAGCACGTCCCGGCCGCCGATCTCCTCCAGCTCCCGGGGGATGGGGCGCGTGGCGAGGGAGCCGGGGAGGGTGACCGGGGCGGCCAGCCGCACCCGGACCTCGGGGTGGGGGTTGCCCCAGCGGACCTGGGCGACGGTGCCGGAGAGGTAGAGCGGCCGGGAGGTCTGGAACTCCTCCCAGCCGTGGTGGGCGAGCGCGGCGGGCCCCGTCCACAGGGTGAGGACGGCGAGGGCGGCCGCGAGGGCGACATGACGCATACTGCAAAAGATCAACGATGGGCGCCCCCCGGCCGCGACCATCGCCCGGTGGACATGACGTGATGCGGATCGGCCATGAATCTCGACCACTTCCGTTCCCTCGTGGCGCTCGCCGAGGAGCTGCACTTCGCGCGGGCGGCGCAGCGGTGCGGGCTGAGCCAGCCGCAGCTCAGCAGGCAGGTCCGCCGGGTCGAGGAGGAGCTGGGCGTCCTGCTGTTCGAGCGCACCACCCGGGAGGTGCGGATCACTCCGGCGGGCGAGGCGTTCGTGGCCGAGGCCCGGCGCAGCCTGGAGCACGCCGACCGCGCGGTGCTGGCGGCGCGGCGGCTCGGCCGCGGGGAGAGCGGGAGGCTGGTGGTCGGGTTCGTCGGGTCGGCGGCCCACACCCTGCTGCCGCCGGTCCTGCGGCGGTTCCGGGACCGCTATCCGGGAGTGGAGCTGGACCTGCGGGAGCTGCCGAGCGCCCGGCAGGCCGAGGAGCTGGCCGAGGGCACCCTGGACGTGGGGGTCCTGTACGCGCCCGTCCACCAGGACGGGCTGGAGACTCGCGAGCTGTTCCGGGGGCGGCTGCTGGCGGCGCTCCCCCGCACGCACCCGCACGCCCACCGCGACCCGCTGCCGTTGTCGGCGCTCGCGGACGAGGGGTTCGTGCTGTTCCCCCGCGAGCTGGGGACGGCGCTGCACGCGGCGATCACGCGGGCGGCCCGCGCCGCCGGGTTCGAGGTGCGCGTGGTGCAGGAGGCCGTGCAGATGCAGACCATCGTCGGCCTGGTCGCCGCGGGGATCGGGGTGTCGATCGTCCCGTGGGCGGTCGCCGCGGGGTCCCGCCGCGACGATGTGGTCTTCCGGCGGCTGTCCCCGGACGTCCACGGCGTGTCGCTGCACCTGGCGTGGCGGCGCGGCGACCCGAACCCCGCCGTGCGGGGTTTCCGTTCGGTGGCCCCGCGTCCGGGCGCGGACGCGGGGCGGGCCGGTCAGGGCTCGAACTTGTAGCCCAGGCCGCGCACCGTGACGATGTGGCGCGGGGTGGACGGGGCTTCCTCGATCTTGGCGCGGAGGCGCTTGATGTGGACGTCGAGGGTCTTGGTGTCGCCGACGTAGTCGGCGCCCCAGACGCGGTCGATCAGCTGCATGCGGGTCAGCACGCGGCCCGCGTTGCGCAGCAGCACCTCCAGCAGCTCGAACTCCTTGAGCGGGAGCTGCACGGGCCCGCCGTTGACGCTGACGACGTGGCGCTCGACGTCCATCCGGACCGGGCCCGCCTCCAGCACCGCCGGGGCGAGCTCCTCGACGTCGCCCTGGCGGCGCAGCACCGCGCGCATCCGGGCGATCAGCTCCCGGGTGGAGAACGGCTTGGTGACGTAGTCGTCGGCGCCCAGTTCCAGGCCGACGACCTTGTCGACCTCGCTGTCCTTGGCGGTCAGCATGATCACTGGGACGTTGGAGCGGGCGCGCAGCTCCCGGCAGACCTCGGTGCCGGGCAGGCCGGGCAGCATCAGGTCGAGCAGCACGAGGTCGGCCCCGTTGCGGTCGAAGATGTCCAGCGCGTCGGGGCCGGTTGCCGCGACGGCCACCTCGAACCCCTCCTTGCGGAGGTTGTACGACAGTGCGTCGCTGAAGGACTCCTCGTCTTCCACGACGAGCACGCGGGTCACGGTGTTGCCTCCTGGCGGTTCTTCGAGCGGCCAACCGGGTGGGGTGGGGCCGCGGTCAGGGGTTCGGGGGGGTCGGCGGGTTCAGCAGCGGCAGCCGGATGGTGAACGTCGAGCCGGAGCCCTCCTTGCTCCAGACGGTGACCTCGCCGCCGTGCTTGGTGGTGACGTGCTTGACGATGGCGAGCCCGAGTCCGGTGCCGCCGGTCTGGCGGGACCGGGCCGGATCGACCCGGTAGAAGCGCTCGAAGATCCGTTCCAGGTCGCCCTCGGGGATTCCGATGCCCTGGTCGGTGACGTTGATCTCGACCTGGCCGTCGTCGGTCTGCCGGGTGGCGACCACGACGCGGGTGCCCTCGGGGCTGTAGGCGGCGGCGTTGTCGATCAGGTTGCGCACGGCGGTGACCAGCAGGTCGTCGTCGCCGCGGACCTTCAGCCCGTCCTGGCCCCCGGTGACGATCTCGATGTCGCGGGCGGCGGCCTTGGTCTGCGCCCGGTCGAGGGCCTCGGCGACGACCTCGTCGAGGGAGACCGCGCGCATGTCGGGCAGCGGCTCGTCGCCCTGCACGCGCGACAGGGTCATCAGGTCCTGCACCAGGTTGGTGAGCCGGACCGACTCGTGCTGCATGCGCCCGGCGAAGCGGCGCACGGCCTCGGGGTCGTCGGCGGCGTTCTCGACGGTCTCGGCCAGCAGCGACAGCGCGCCGACCGGGGTCTTCAGCTCGTGGCTGACGTTGGCGACGAAGTCGCGGCGGATGGCCTCCACGCGGCGCATCTCGGTCAGGTCCTCGGCCAGCACGAGCACCAGGCCGTGCGAGCCGAGCGGCGCGACGCGCACGGCGAACCAGCGGCCCTCGGTGCGGCCCCGGACGGGCGACGGGACGACCTGGATCTCGGTCTCGCGGATCTCGCCGTCCCGGCGGACCAGGCGGGCCAGCGCGAGCAGCTCGTCGACGACGAGCCGGTCTCCGGCGACCATCCCGAACGCGCGGGCGGCCGAACTCGCGCGGACGACGCGGTCCTCCCCGTCCACGACCACGGCCGAGGAACGCAGCACGCTCAGTACCGACGCGATCCCGGGCGGCAGACCGCCCTGGACCGTCGCCGTGGGTACGGCCTGCTGGGCCCGCTCGCTCACACGCACCGCCAATCCCGTCGCAAGTCCCACGGCCAACCCGGCGAGGGCGGTCAGACCTGCGACTATCTCGACCTCCACACATGGGATCGTAAGTGCGTTACAGGATGTTCCCGCACCACAGGCGGGCATAACGCGACCCAGTTCGCCCAAAGTTCACCTTGCCATCCGGGCGAGTTCACGGCCATGGTGCAGGCTGTGGCGTGGGCGAGTACGCCCGGCTGATCCCCCTTCGACCGCAACGACCTCACTGTCACCACTCGCACCAAGGGACACTCGAAATTGCGCGACGCCTACCATGAGGAGCTCGACGCCCTCTCCGACAAGCTCGTGGAGATGACCCGGCTGGTCCGCTCCGCCATGGCCCGTTCGGTGACCGCGCTGCTGGACGCCGACCTGCGGCTGTCGGAGGAGGTCATCAGTGCCGACGAGCAGATCAACAAGATCGACACCGAGATCGAGGAGACGGTCTTCGATCTGATGGCCCGGCAGCAGCCGGTCGCCGGGGACCTGCGCACCGTGATCACGACGCTGCGGATGAGCGCCGACCTGGAGCGCATGGGCGACCTGGCGGTGCACATCGCCAAGACCGCGCGGCGCCGCCACCCCGAGACCGCCGTCCCGCCGGAGCTGCAGTCCACGGTCCTGGAGATGGGGCAGATCGCCGAGCGCATGGTCGCCAAGGCGGGCAGCGTGATCGCGTCCAGGGACGTCGAGATGGGCCTGGAGCTGGACGCCGACGACGACGCGATGGACCGCCTGCACCGCAAGCTGTTCGACATCCTGCTGTCCCCGAAGTGGAAGCACGGCGTCGAGCCCGCGATCGACATCACGCTGGCCGGGCGCTACTTCGAGCGGTTCGCCGACCACGCGGTGACGGTGGGCGAGCACGTGGTCTACCTGGTGACGGGCCAGCGCCCGCAGGAGATCATCGAAAACTCCTGAACCTTCCTCCCGCCCGCGAGGGCCCGGTCCCGGACCACCGGGACCGGGCCCTCGCACCGTCCCGGCTTGTGGAAATATGACGACCGGTCTATTTTTCTCGGCATGGGACAGAAGGGCGAGCAGACCCGGGCCAGGCTGCTGGACGCCGCGCGCGACCTCATCGAGTCCGGCGGCTACTTCAACGCCGGGCTCAACCAGGTGATCGCGGCCAGCGGCGCCCCGAAGGGCTCGCTCTACTTCCACTTCCCCGGCGGCAAGGACCAGCTCGTCGAGGAGTCGGTGCGGCGCGGCGGCCGGGAGATCACCCGCCTGATGGCCGACCTGCCGGGCGACGGCACCGCCGAACGCCTGACGGCCCTGCTGGGGATCCTGGGCGACCGGCTGGAGGCGTCCGGCTGGCGCAAGGGGTGCCCGGTGGCGACCGTGGCGCTGGAGATGGCCGCGATCAGTCCCGAGCTGCGGGCGGCGTGCTCGGAGGTGTACTCCGGGTGGGAGGACGCGCTGGCGGGCGGGCTCGCCGCCGACGGCCACCCCGCGCCGGCCGAGACCGCCACGGCGATCCTGGCGCTGGTCGAGGGCGCGCTGGTCCTGGCCCGCGCCCACCAGAGCCGCACGCCGCTGGACCGGGCCGCGAAGGCGGTCTCCGCCCTGCTCTGACCGGCCCGCCCGCCGTGAGGCGGGCCCTTTTCGCCCTCAAAATATGTAGACCGGTCTATTAAAGGAGCTCCATGTCCCCCGACTCGCTCGTCCTCGGCGCGACCGGTTTCGTCGGCCGCGCGCTCGTCGCCGAACTGCTGCGCCAGGGCCGGACGGTGGCCGCCGCCGTGCGCCGCTCCGACGGGCCGCTGCGCGCCTGGCTGGCCGGACAGGGCGTGGACACCGGCGGCCTCACCGTCGTCACCGCCGACATCACCCGGCCCGGCCTCGGGATCGAGGGGCTGCCCGACGTCCGCGACGTCTACAACTGCGCGGCCCGCTACGCGTTCGGGCTCGACCTCGCCGAGGCGCGGGCCGCCAACGTCACCGGCGCGCTCAACGCGGCGCGCTGGACCGCCGGACGCCGGGCCCCGCGCCGGCTGGTCCACCTGAGCGGCTACCGGGTGAGCGCCCGCGACGACGACGGGGCCCGGCTGGGCGCCTACGAGGCCACCAAGCGCGAGGGCGACGCCGCCGTGCGGACCCTGGCCGCCGAACTCGGCCTCCCGCTGACGATCGCCAACCCGTCCACGATCGCCGGCCCCGGCCAGTACATCGGCCTGGCCTCGGTGGTCGCCGACCTGTGGAACGGGCGGCTGCCGCTGGCCCCGGGCGGGCCGCGCACGTTCGTGCCCGTCGTCGAGCTGGAGTACTTCGCCCGCTTCCTGGCGGCGCTGCCGGAGGACCCGGGCACGGCGGGCGGCGGCTACTGGGTCCTGGACGAGGACACCCCCGAGCTCCCCGGCCTGCTGCGGCTGCTCGCCGGGCACACGGGCGTGCGCGCGCCGCGCGGCCACGTTCCGGTGGGCCTGCTGCGGGCGTTGCCGCGCGCTCTGACCGGGGCGGATCCGGAGACGCTGCCGTTCCTGTCCGAGGAGCGCTACCCGACCGGCCCGGCGAACCTGTTCGCCGAGTTCCACGGCCTGACGCCGCCGCCCGTCGAGCGGGTGCTGCGCGACTGGGCCGACCATCTGGTCGCGACGCGGTTCGGCGCGGTCCCCGCACCCGACGCCCCGCACGGCTTCCACGACGTCGCCGGGGTCCGCACCTGGATGACGGGCGACCGGACGCGCCCCGCGCACGTGCTGCTGCCGGGCGCGCCGCTGACCACCGACTCCTGGACGCGGGTGACACGCCGCCTGGAGGGCGCCTCCCTGACGGCGGACCTGCCCGGCCTGGGGCGTTCCGGCGCGGCCGACACGTCCGTGGACGCCTGGCTGGACGCGCTGCTGGCCCCGCTGGACCGGCCGGTCCTGACGGCGCACGCCTCCGCCTGCGCGCCGGCGCTGCGTTACGCGCGGCGCCGTCCGGAACGGATCGGCGGCCTGGTGCTGGTCGCCCCGCCGTTCCTCACCCGCGCGCCCGCCGTCCCGCGCCGGGCCACCCCCGAACGCCTCGCCGCCGCCCTGGGCGTCCCCCGCGACGAGGCCGTGGAGACCGCCGCCGCGCTGCTGCGCCGCCCCGGCGCGTTCCGCCGGGCGACGGCGGCCGTCCGCGCCGCGAACCGCGCCCCCGAGACGTCCCGCCGGGCCCTCGCGGCGCTGGATCTCCCGGTGGCCGTCGTCACCGACGGCTCCGCCGCTCCCCCGCCCGGTGGGAACGTCCGGCTCGTCACCGTTCCCGGGGGCGGCCACTGCCCGCACCTGACCGCGCCCGAAGCCGTGGCGCGGACCCTCGCCGAAGCCGCCGGGGCGTCCGACCGACGGCCCTGAACGCGGACGGCCCCGCGCCTCTCGGTGCGGGGCCGTCCGGTCACGGTCGGTGGGTCACTTCTTCTTGGCGCCCTGGTTCTTGACCGCCTCGATGGCGGCCTTCGCGGCGACCGGGTCGAGGTACTCGCCGCCGCGCTTCAGCGGGGCGAAGTCGTCGTCCAGCTCGTACACCAGCGGGATGCCCGTGGGGATGTTCAGGCCCACGATGTCCTCGTCGGAGACGTTGTCCAGGTGCTTGACCATGGCGCGCAGGGAGTTGCCGTGGGCGGCGACCAGGACGGTCTTGTTCGCGGCCAGGTCGGGGACGATCGAGTCGTACCAGTACGGCAGCAGACGGTCCACGACGTCGGCCAGGCACTCGGTGCGCGGGATCAGCTCGGACGGCAGCGACGCGTAACGCAGGTCGTTGACCTGGGACAGCGGGTCGTCGTCCTTGATCGGCGGCGGCGGGGTGTCGTAGGAGCGGCGCCAGACCATGAACTGCTCCTCGCCGAACTCCTCGCGCGTCTGGGCCTTGTTCTTGCCCTGCAGCGCGCCGTAGTGGCGCTCGTTGAGCCGCCAGGAGCGCCGGACCGGGATCCAGAGCAGGTCGGCCACGTCGAGCGCGATGTTGGCGGTGCGGATCGCCCGCTTCAGCAGCGAGGTGTGCACCACGTCGGGAGTGATGTCGGCGTCGAGCAGCAGGTCGCCGCCCTTGGTCGCCTCACTCTCCCCCTTGGCGGACAGGTCGACGTCCACCCAGCCGGTGAACAGGCCCTCCGCGTTCCACACGCTTTCGCCATGCCGGAGCAATACCAGGGTCGCCATGGCCCAGAGCTTATCGGTCCCGGCCCCGGTCCCCGGTCAGCGGTTGGCCGGGTCCGCGAACGACGCGAACGCCTGGAGGTTCGCCAGGCTCTCGCCGCGCTTCACCCGCCAGTCCCACTCCTTCTGGATGGAGGTCTTGAAGCCGCGCTCCAGGGCCTTGTCGAAGTTCTCGTCGGAGTAGGTCAGCACGCAGCCGAGGACGCGGTCGATCTCGTCGGCGGTGATGGCGGCGAGGGGCAGCCTGCCGACCAGGTAGACGTCGCCGGTCTCGTCCAGGGCGAACGAGACGCCGTACATCCGGCCGTTGCGTTCGAGGAGGAAGCGGTAGAACTCCGCGTGGTTCTCGTCGGGCTGGCGGCAGAAGAACGCCTCCACGTGCAGGCTGTGGTCGCCCACGATCAGCCACGTCATGGTGGCGAGCTTGTGCTGACCGGGCAGCTTGACGAAGAACGCGCCCGGACGCGGCTCGTCGTATTCGAGCTCGGCGGACTTCAGGGCCGCCTCGATGATCTCGCCGTACTCACTCACGCAGTGCCTCCCGCACGCCTCCGAGGCGCCCCAGGGCGCCGCCTTCCCCCATCACTGTGATCGTTCCGCCCCGCCGGCGCACTCACGCGGATATCTCCATGACGCGGGAGGTCCTCTCGTCCATCGCCCCGGTATACACCTCCAGCAGGCGGTCCACGGTGGCGTCCCAGCCGAACGCGCGGCCGTGGCGGACCGCGCCGCGGGCCAGGCGGGCGTGCAGGCCGGGCTCGTCGTGCAGGCGGCGCAGGGCGGCGGCGTAGTCGGCCGGGTCGTGGCCCTTGATCAGCAGGCCGGACTCGCCGTCGTTGACGGCGGTGCACAGGCCGCCCACGGCCGCCGCGACGACCGGGGTGCCGCACGCCTGGGACTCCACGGCGACCAGGCCGAACGACTCGTTGTGCGACGGGACGACCGTCACGTCGGCGGCGCGGTACCAGTCGGCCAGCTCGCGCTGGGGACAGGGCGGCTCGAAGCGGACGACGTCGGCGATGCCCAGCTCGGCGGCCAGGCGTTGCAGGCCCTCGGGGCGTTCGCGGCCGGAGCCGGACGGACCGCCGACCACGGCGACGACCAGCCGGGACCGCAGCGACGGGTCGGCCCGCAGCATGCGGGCGGCGGCGTGCAGGAGGACGTCGGGGGCCTTGAGCGGCTGGATGCGGCCCACGAACAGCAGGACGTAGGCGTCGCGGGGCAGGCCGAGGCGGCGGCGCGCGGGGGCGGTGCGGTGCGGGAGCAGGCCGGTGCTGCGGGCGATCAGGGACTCGGGCTGGAACAGCGAGAGGTCCGCGCCGGGGCTGACGGTCGCGACGCGGGCGGGGTCGGCGCCGTACAGCCCGATCAGCTCGCGGGCCTCCTTGGCGGTGTTGGCGACCAGCCGGTCGGCGGACTCGACGACCTGCTCCTCGCCGAGGACGCGTTCGGCGGGCTCGGGCCTGTCGCCCTCGGCCAGCGCGGCGTTCTTGACCTTGGCCATGGTGTGCATGGAGTGCACGAGCGGGACGCCCCAGCGCTGCTTGGCGGCCCAGCCCGCCTGGCCGGAGAGCCAGTAGTGGGTGTGCAGCAGGTCGTAGTGGCCGGGGTCGTGGGCGGCCTCGGTGCGCAGGACCTCGGAGGTGAACCCGCACAGCTGGCGCGGCAGCTCGGCCTTGTCGAGCTCCTCGAACGGGCCCGCCACGACGTTGCGGACGAGCACGCCGGGGACCAGCTCGACGACCGGCGGCAGGGCCCGCGAGGTGGCCCGGGTGAAGATGTCGACCTCGACGCCCCGGTCGGCGAGGCGCTTGGCGACCTCGACGACGTAGACGTTCATCCCGCCCGCGTCGCCCGTGCCCGGTTGGTCGAGGGGCGAAGTATGAACACTGATCGTCGCAACCCGGCTGATACGACGCGACACCGGACACCACCTCCGGTAGTGCAACCTATCCAGGGTGTCAGGTGTTCCCGCACGTGGGCGATCAACCGTCGCGGTGGCCGGGCGTGACGGTCATCACGCCCGTTGACCCCGCGATGACCTGCGGTTGACCCCGGTGCGCGGGCCGTTCGCGCGGTTCTGGAAAGCTGTGCGCATGCGGAAGACGGCGGTGGTTACCGGAGCGAGCAGTGGGATCGGCGCGGCCACGGCGCGGCGCCTGGCGGCCGAGGGGTTCAACGTCGTGCTGGCGGCCCGGCGGCGCGACCGGCTGGACGCGCTGGCCAAGGAGATCGCGGAGGGCGTGCCGGGCGCGGGCAAGGTCGCGCCGGTCGTGCTGGACGTCACCGACCAGGAGTCGGTGGACGCGCTGGCCGGGTCCCTGGACGCGGTCCACGTGCTGGTCAACAACGCGGGTGGCGCGCTCGGCCTGGAGCCGGTCGCCGACGCCGACCCGGCCGACTGGCAGGCGATGTACGACACGAACGTGCTGGGCCTGCTGCGGGTGACCAAGGCGCTGCTGCCCAAGCTGGTCGCGGGCGGCGACGGCCACATCGTCAACATCACCTCGCTGGCCGCGCACGTCCCCTACGAGGGCGGGGCCGGGTACAACGCCGCCAAGCACGCCGCCTACGCGGTGAACGAGGTGCTGCGGCTGGAGCTGGTCGCCGAGCCGGTCCGGGTCACCGAGATCGCGCCGGGGCTGGTGCGGACCGACGAGTTCGCGCTGGTGCGGTTCAAGGGCGACGCCGAGCGGGCCGCCAAGCCGTACGAGGGCGTTCCCGAGCCGCTGGTGGCCGAGGACGTCGCCGACTGTGTGGCGTGGGCGGTGACGCGGCCGTCGCACGTGAACATCGACCGGATCGACGTGCAGCCGCGCGTCCAGGCCGCCCCGTACAAGCTGCACCGCGTCTAGGCGGGTCGGCTCCGGCACGTCCGGGTATCCCCCCCGGTAAAAGCCTGACTCGGGGGGACGGTCATGGCCGGGGAATGGGTGGTGCCGCTCGGCGGCGCACGGGTGCGGCCCGACGTGGCGGGGGCCACGGGGGCGTCGCTGGAACGGCTGACGGAGGCGGGGCTGCCCGTGCCGACGGGGTTCCTGGTGACCTCGGGCGCGTACTGGCGGTACGTCGACGGCGCGGAGCTCCAGCCGCGGATCCTGCGGGCGGTGGCCGCGCTGGATCCGGAGGAGGCCGAACGCCGGATCGCCGCGCTGTTCGCCGCGCACGACCTGCCGGACGACCTGGCCGGGCAGATCCGCTGGGCGTACGCGGACCTGGGCGCCCAGGACCATGCGGTCGCGGTGCGCGCGGCGTCGGCGTGGGACCTGGGCGGCGCGCCGATCGAGCGGCCCGAGGCGCTGCAGGGCGGGCGGCTGGCGACGCTCCTGGACGTGCGGGGCGAGGCGGCGGTGCTGGCGGCGGTCCGCGACGCGTGGGCGTCGCTGTGGTCGGCGCGGGCGATCGACTTCCGCAACCACCGGCGGATCGACCACGAGTTCGCGGCGGTGGGCGTGGTGGTGCAGTCGATGGTGGCCGCCGAGGCGGGCGGGACGCTGTGCACCTCCGCCCCCGGCGACGCCGCGCACGCGGTGGTGCACGCGGTGTGGGGCGGGGGCGCGGCCGTGGTCGAGCGTAGGACCATCCCCGACGTGCTGGTGCTGGACCGGCGGTCGCGGCGGATCGTCGCGCGGCGGGTCGCGGCCAAGTCGGTGCGGGCGCTGCCGGACGGGACGTTCGGGCCGCAGCCCGCCGAGCTGCGGACCCGGCCGGTCCTGACCCCCGGGCAGGCCGCCGAGCTGGCCCGGTTCGGGGACCGCGTGGAGCAGGCGGCGGGGCGGCCGATGCGGGTGGAGTGGGCCTGGGCCGACGACCACCCGTACCTGATCAGGGCGCGGCCGATGGACGAGCACCGGGCCGCCGGGGACGGCGACGGCCGCCCCGGCGACCGGGCGTGGAGCCGGGGCGGGATCGGGGAGGCCGTTCCGGACGTGATGACGCCGTGCACGTGGTCGCTGGTGCGGACGCTGCTGGACACGGTCGGCGCGGCGTCCGGGCGGCGGTACGGGAACCTCGGCGGCCACCTCTACACGAGCCTCGACCCGGAGCCGCGCGCACCGGCGCACCTGGTCGGCGCGGCCCGGGCGCGGCTGGACCGGCGGCGGATCCCCGGCTTCCTGGCGAGCGCGCCGGACCACTGCGACAATCTCCGGCGGCGCGTCCGCGCGGCCGGGGAGCCCCGCAAGCTGGTCCGGCTGTGGAACCGGGAGATCCGCCCCTACTTCCTGGAGGCGTGCCGGGTCGCGGCCGCCGCCGGGCTCGACGACGGCGAGGCCCCGGACGTGTTCCGCAGGCTGGAGCGGCTGGTCGGGACGGACGACGCCAACGCGGTGTTCGCCGGGCTGCGGGCGGCCGGGAAGGACCCGTTCGCGGTGTTCGGGCCGGTGACGGGGCTGGCGCGGGCGGCGCGCGGCGACCTGGCCGAGGACGGCTACCTGCGCCGGTGGGGGCACCGGTCGGCGCACGAGTTCGAGGTGGCGATGCCGCGTCCGGCCGAGGAGCCCGGCTGGGTCGCCCGGTGGTCGGGGGCGCCCGGGCCGGACGCGCTCGACCTGCTCGCGGAGCGGCGGGCGGCGGTCCGGGAGGCGTGGCTGCTGCTGCGGGCGCGGCATCCCCACCGGGTGACGGCCCTGCGGCGCGGGATCGGCGCGTGGGCCGAGGGGTTCCACCTGCGGGCGGCGGTGCGGTCGGAGGTGGCGCGGGTGTTCGGGGTGCTGCGGGCGTTCGTGCTGCGGGCCGGGGAGGTGACCGCGCTCGGCGACGCGGTGTTCTTCCTGACCGCCGAGGAGATCGTGGAGGTGCTCGGCGGCGACGGGACGGCGCTGCGGCGCGGGACCGGGCGGCGGCGGGCGTACGAGCGCTACCGGATGACGCCGGACCCGCAGGGCGCGAACGTCCGGGCGGACGGCATGGTGATCATGAGTGCGACGGGCACCGGCGGGACGGCCGAGGGCGTGGTGCGGGTGCTGCACGCGGTCGAGGAGGGCGACGCGCTGCGGCCCGGGGAGATCCTGGTGGCGCCGGTCGCGAACGTCGGCTGGACGCCGCTGTTCCCGCGCGCGGCGGCCGTGGTGACGAACGTGGGGGCGCCCTTCTCCGAGGCCGCCGTGGTGGCGCGGGAGCTGGGCGTTCCGGCCGTGGTCGGGGCGGAGTCGGCCACGACGCTGCTGCGGACCGGCGACCGGGTCCGGCTGGACGCGGCGCGGGGGCTGGTGCGGCTGGTCACGCCCGTGGATCGACCGCTGACCACGGCACCGTGACCTCGCCCAGCCGCCACCGGGCCCGTCCCCCGAACGGCGGGCGGGTCAGGACCGGGTAGGAGCGGGCCAGCAGTTCCACGGCGGCGACCCAGCGGGCGCGGGGCCCGAACACCGACTGCGGCGCGGCCACCGCCCAGCAGCGGTCGAACTCGGCGAGCAGGGCGTGCACGCGTTCGCCGGGGACGTTGCGGTGGATCAGCGTCTTGGGAAGGCGTTCGGCCAGGTCGGAAGGGGTGCCCAGGGTCGGCAGATGCGCCGCGAACGTGATCGTCCGCGGTGCGGCGCGGACGGCGCCGCGTCCGGTGGGCGCGCCGCGTTCCAGGGCGACCCAGACATGGCGGCGGCCGAGCTCGTCGCAGGTGCCCTCGACCAGGACGCCGCCGGGGGCGAGCCGGGAGCACAGGTCGTCCCAGGCGCGCCAGGCGGCGGGCTCCTCGTACTGGCGCAGGACGTTGGCGGCGCGGACCAGGTTCGGGGGCCGGTCCACGGGCAGCTCGAAGCCGCCGCGCAGGAACGACAGGCCGTCGTGGCCGGGGTGGGCGCGCAGGAACGCCAGCCCGGCGGCGACCCGGTCGGGCTCGATCTCGATCCCGGCGACCTCCAGCCGGGGCGAGACCGCGCGCAGCCGCGTGTACAGCTCGACGGCGGTGATCGGCGACGCGCCGTACCCGAGGTCGACGGCCAGGGGACGGTCCCCGGCGCGCAGCGCCCCGGCCCGGGTGGCGGCGATCCAGCGGTCCATGCGGCGGAGCCGGTTGGGGTTGGTGGTGCCCCGGGTCACCTCCCCCCGGGGCCTGGTCGTGCGGGCCATCCCGCCATTGTCCCGCCCCGGCGGGAACGGCCGGGACCACCCCGCCGAACCGGATTCGGTAAGGGTTCGGTTACGGTGCTCTCCGGCGGTACTTCTGGGAGGAGAGGCGATGCCCCAGCTCGACCTGGCGACCCTGCACGAGGCCATAGCGGCGGCCGTTCCCGAACGCGAGTGCCTGGTCTGGCGGGACCGCCGGATGACCTGGCGCGAGGTGTCCGAACGCGGCCGCCGCCTGGCCCGCGTCCTGCACGACGCCGGGCTGGGGCGGCACGGCGGGGCCGTCGAGCCCTGGGAGTCGCCGCACGACCACCTGGCGCTCTACCTGCACAACGGCCCCGAGTACCTGGAGGGGCTGCTCGGCGCGCACCGGGCGCGGGTCGCGCCATTCAACGTCAACTACCGCTACGTCGACGACGAGCTGGTGCGGCTGTTCGCGGACGCGCGCCCGGCGGCGATCGTGTACCACGCGCGGTTCGCGGCGGCGATCGGCCGGGTCGTGCCGAAGCTGGAGCGCGCCCCGCTGCTGCTCCAGGTCGCCGACGGGTCCGGCGCGGACCCGCTGCCGGGGGCGCTCGACTACGAGGCCGCGCTCGCCGGGGCGTCGGACGCACCGCTGGACGTCCGGCCCGACGCCGGTGACCTGCACATCCTCTACACCGGCGGCACGACGGGGCTGCCCAAGGGCGTGCTGTGGCGGATCGGCGACCTGATGGTCGGCCCCCTCGGGCTGCGGCGGCGCGACGGCACCGCGATCACCGACCTGGACGAGGCCGTCGAGCGCGCCGTGCGCGGACGGCACCGGGTGCTGGTCGGGCCGCCGCTGATGCACGGGGCGGGCACCTGGTCGGCGCTCGGCGGCTGGTGCGGCGGGGCCTGCGTGGTCTTCCCCGACCGCGTCGACGGGCTGGACGCCGCCGACCTGCTGCGCACCGCCGAACGCGAGCGGGTCACCCGGATGCCGCTGGTCGGGGACGCGTTCGCGCGGCCGATCCTGGCGGAGCTGGACCGGGGCTCCCACGATCTGCCGGCGCTGCGGACCCTGCTGAACTCGGCCGCCGCGATCAGCCCCGAGGTCGGTGCGCGGCTGCTGGAGCACCTCCCGCACGCGCGGATCACCGACGTGCTCGGGTCGTCGGAGAGCGGGTTCGCGGTGACGCGGGGCGGGGCGGGGCGGACGTTCACGCCCGCGCCGGGGGCGGCCGTGCTCAGCGCCGACCGGACGCGGCGGCTGGCGCCGGGCGAGGACGAGCTGGGGTGGCTCGCCAAGGGCGGGGACGCGCTGCCGCTGGGCTACCTGAACGACCCGGGCAAGACGGCCGCGACGTTCCTGACCGTGGACGGGGAGCGGCTCGTCGTCGCCGGGGACCGGGCGCGCCTGCTGGCCGACGGGACCGTGGAGGTGCACGGCCGGGAGGCCACCACGATCAACACCGGCGGCGAGAAGGTGTTCGCCGAGGAGGTCGAGGCGGTGCTGCGGAACCTGCCGGGCGTCGCCGACGCGCTGGTGGTGGGGCGCCCCAGCGAACGCTGGGGCACCGAGATCGTGGCGGTGCTGCGGGTGGCGGAGCCCGCGCCGACCGACGCCGAGCTGCGCGCGGGCTGCGCCGCCCACCTGGCCCGCTACAAGATCCCCAAGGCGTTCGCGCGGACCGGCGAGAGCCTGCGGCTGCCCAACGGCAAGGCCGACTACGCCAGGGCCCGCGCGCTGGTCGCCGGGGACGCCGCTAGGGCGTGAACACCGCCCGCACGACCTCGTCCGGGGCCTCGCCCGCCTCGGCGAGCAGCGCGCCCTCGGCCGACCAGATCCCCGACCGGCCGGAGGTGCGGTCGAAACCGCCGCCGGTCGGGCCCGCGAACGCCGCCGTCGCGGCCCACACGCCGTGGTCGGCGACGACGCGGCGGGCGCGTTCACCGTGGACCCCGGCCTCGTGGTCGGCGTGCACGACCCCGGCGACGTAGCCGTCGATGCCGAGCGCCGCGGTGCGCTCGGCGTGCTCGGGGACGCCGGTGTCGCGGCACACGGCCAGGCCCAGCCGCCAGCCGTCCACCTCGATCACGGCGGGCTCGCCGGCCTTGAACCGGTCGGCCTCGCTGCCGTGCAGGTACGTCTTGCCGTAGACGACGCGCGCGCCCTCGCCGTCCACCGCCAGGACGCCGATGTACGGGCCCGGCACCGGCGCGCCGACCAGGGCGAGCGTCCCGGTCTCGGCGCACGCCGCGACGATCGGGGCCAGCCGCTCGTCGCCCGGGTCGACCGGGACGGCGTCCAGCTCGTACCCGGTCAGCGACAGCTCGGGGAACACCACCACCCGCGCGTCCGCCGCCCGCACCGCCTCCGCGTGGGCGACCGCGTTGGCCGCCACGTCATGGGCCACGCACCTCGGCTGCGCCACCGCGACGCTCAGCGGCCGCCGTTCCGCGCGCCGTTCCGTTCGTCCCACCCCTGACCTCCCGTCCTGGATCACGGGACCACCCTAGAGCGCCGCCGAAATCCCACCCGTCCGGGTCTGTACGGAACGCCCCGCACACGCGATTCTGACGGAATGCCGGATCTACGCACGCTGCTCTCCGACCTGGCGGCCGAGGGCGACGCCCTGGACGCGCTGGTCTCCCCGCTGCCCGCCGAGGGCTGGGCCACGCCGACGCCCGCGGCGGGCTGGACGATCGCCCACCAGATCTCCCACCTCGCCTGGACCGACCGCCAGGCCATCCTGGCGGCCACCGACCCGGCCGCGTTCGCCGCCTTCGTGGAACGCGCCAAGGCCGAGCTCGCCGAAGCGGTCGACGAGGGCGCGGCCGAGGGCGCGCGGGACCACCCCGACAAGCTGCTGGACCGCTGGCGGGCCTGCCGCCGCCAGGTGATCGAGGCGCTGGCCGCCGCGCCGCTCGGCGCCGAGCTGCCCTGGTTCGGGCCGCCGATGGGCACCGCGTCGATGGCGACCGCGCGGATCATGGAGACCTGGGCGCACGCGCAGGACGTCGCCGACGCGCTCGGCGTGGACCGGACCCCCACGCGCCGCCTGCGGCACGTGGCGCACCTGGGCGTCCGGACGCGCGACTTCGCGTTCCGCAACCGGGGGCTGGAGCCGCCCGCCGAGCCGTTCCGGATCGAGCTGACCGCGCCCGGCGGCGAGGCGTGGACGTGGGGGCCCGAGGGCGCCGCGCAGTCGGTGAGCGGCCCGGCGCTGGACTTCTGCCTGCTGGTCACGCGGCGGCGGCACCGCGCCGACCTGTCGGTCACCGCGGTCGGAGAGGACGCCGACCGCTGGCTGGACGTGGCGCAGGCGTTCGCCGGTCCGCCCGGCGGGGACCCCGTGCCGGTCGGCGTCTGACCGGCGGGACCCGGACCGGTGAGAGTTCGCGCACTGTTCGCCCGGTCCGGGTTCCCTCCCGCCGATCCTGGATAGGTCGCAGGTATGACCATCATGATCGCCTACGACGGCTCCGACGACGCCCGCGCCGCCGTCGAGTTCGCCGCCCGTCACCTGCGGCCCGAGCCGGTCACCGTGCTGACCGTCTGGGAGCCGATGCTCAGCCAGCTCGCCTGGGCCCCGCTGGCCGCGGGCGGGCCGATCCCCGCCGTCGACCCCGCCGGGGAGGAGTGGACCGAGCAGGAGCACGCCGCCAAGGTCGCCGAGGACGGCGCCGCGCGGGCCCGCGCCGCCGGGTTCACCGACGTCACCGCCCGCGCCGAACGCTGCGACGGCCCCGCCTGGTCGGCCATCGTGAACGTCGCCGACGAGCTGGGCGCCACGCTGATCGTCACCGGGTCGCGGGGGCTGTCGGGGGCCAGATCGGTGCTGCTCGGCAGCGTGTCCACGCGCGTGCTGCACCACACCGGGCGGCCGGTCCTGATCGTTCCCCCCGCGGACTAGCCGTTCAGGACGCGCTCGAACGCCCGGTACGCGTCGGGCGTGAACAGCACGAACCGCACGTCCTCCACGCGGGTCGCGGTGCTCCGCACCGTGATGACGGCGATGCGCGCGGCGTCGTCCATCGGCCAGCCGTAGATGCCCGCCGACACCGCCGGGAACGCGACCGACCGCAGCCCCAGGTCGTCGGCCACCCGCAGCGACTCGCGGTAGCAGGACGCCAGCAGCGCCGAGCGGTCCTCGGTGACGGAGTAGACCGGACCGACGGTGTGGATCACCCAGCGGGCGCGCAGGTCACCGCCGGTCGTGGCCACCGCCTGCCCGGTCGGCAGCCCGCCGCCGTAGTGCGAGGCCCGCAGCTTGCGGCACTCCTCCAGGATCGCCGGACCGCCCCTGCGGTGGATCGCGCCGTCGACGCCGCCCCCGCCCAACAGCGAGGAGTTGGCCGCGTTGACGACCGCGTCCACGTCCTGCTCGGTGATGTCGCCCTGCACCAGAGTGATCTGCATGACCCGCTCTCTCCGTCGCCTGCGATCTGAGAACTTCTCAGCCGGGCGGGAGCGTAAACACCGTCAACGTAGGGCGTTGCGCGCGATCCCGGCGGCCACCGCCGCGCCGGCGGCCAGGGCCGCGGCGGTCCACAGCACGGCGGTGACGCCCGCGCCGTCCACGACGCGCCCGCCGACCAGCGCGCCCAGGGAGATGGCGACGTTGAACGCGGCGACGAACAGCGCCGCCCCCGCCTCGGGGGCCCACGGCACGGCCCGCGTCATCCAGGTCTGGAGCGTCACCGACACGCCGCCGTAGGCCAGCCCCCAGGCGATCAGCGCACCGACGCCGCCGACCGGCAGCAGCGCCACCGACGCGGCGACCGCCAGCCCGAGCACCAGGGCGGTGCGGCGCGGGTCGCGGGCCGCGCCCGCCCCGCCCGCGAAGTTGCCGAGCACCCCCGCGACGCCGTAGGCCAGCAGCAGGGCGCTGACCAGGTGCGGGGCGACGTGCGCGACGTCCTCCAGCGCCGGGCGCACGTAGGTGAACGCCGCGAAGTGCGCGACGACCAGCAGGACCGTCACGGCCAGCCCGGCGCGGACGCCGCGTTCCCGCAGCAGCGCCGGGACCTCGCCGGGCCGCACGCCCCGCGTCGCCGGAAGCGACGGCAGCAGCGCCGCCGACGCCAGCAGCACCAGCAGGGACAGCACGGCCAGCGTCCCGAACGCCGCCCGCCAGCCCGCCGCCTCCCCGACCAGCGTGCCCGCCGGGACGCCGAGGACCGACGCGACCGCGATGCCGCCGAACACCAGGGAGGTGGCGGTCCCGGCGGAGCGCTCGGGGACCAGCCGGACGGCGACCCCGGCGGCGATCGCCCACACGCCGCCGATCGCGACGCCGACCAGCACGCGGGCGGTCAGCAGCACCCAGAACGCGGGCGCGACCGCCGACAGCAGGTTGGCGGCGGTGAGCAGCGCGACCAGGGCCAGCAGCACCGTGCGGCGGTCGCGGCGTCCGGCGGCGACCGTCAGGGCGGGGGCGGCCACCGCCGCGACCAGGCCCGGAACGGTCATGGTGAGCCCCGCCGTGCCCGCCGAGACGGAGAAGCCCCGCTCCACGGCCGGCAGCAGGCCCACCGGCACCATCTCGGTCGTCACCACCGTGAACGTCCCGGTCGCCACCGCGCCGACGGCGGGCCAGGACGGGCGTTCGGTCATCGTCGTCACCTTCATGGTCACCGAGCGTGCGGGGGCCGCGCCGCCGGAACAACGGCGAACCCCGCATCCTTGGATCAGCTGGGCTCATCGATGCAGGAGGGGACCGCTGTGGAGATCCGCGAACTGGAGTGCTTCCTCGCGCTGAGCGAGGAGCTGCACTTCGGCCGCGCCGCCGACCGGCTCTACGTGTCGCAGAGCCGGGTGAGCCAGCTCCTGCGGTCGCTGGAGAGCCGGGTCGGGGGGCGGCTGGTGGAGCGCACGAGCCGGCGGGTACGGCTGACGCCGCTGGGCGAACGCTTCCTGGCGGACCTGCGCCCGGCCTACGACGCGCTGCGCGAGGCGTTCGAGCGGGCGCGGGCCGACGCGCGCGGGGTCGACGGGGTGCTGCGGCTGGGGTTCGCCGGGACGTTGAGCGAACGCCTGCTGGACGCGGTCGCGGCGTTCCGGGACGAGCACCCCGGATGCGAGGTCGAGGTGACGGAGCTGCCGCTGTCGGACCCGTTCGGGGCGGTGCGGCGGGCCGAGGTGGACGCGGCGATCGTGCTGACGCCCGTCGAGGAGCCGGACCTGGCGGCGGGCCCGGTGTTCTCGGTGGAGCCGGTGACGCTGGTGGTGTCGGCGCGGCACCCGTTCGCGGCGCGGGCCGCGGTGCGGGCGGAGGACCTGGCCGGCTGCCCGGTGATCGGCCTCGCCGACCCCGCCCCGCGTTACTGGCGGGAGGCGCAGTCCCCCGCCGCGACGCCGGACGGCCGCCCGATCCCGCGCGGGCCGGTGGTGGCGACGTTGCAGGAGGGCCTGACGATGGCGGCGGTCGGCCGCGGCGCCATGCTCATGTGCGCCGCCACGGCCCGCCACCACCGGCGCGCGGACCTGACGGCCGTCCCGGTGGAGGGCCTGCCGCCGTCGTCGCTCACGCTGGTCTGGCTCCCCGCCAACCGGACCGCGCGCCTGGACGCGTTCGCCCGCGTCCTCACCGGCTGAGGTGGATCATCCGGAGAACGGCGGACCGACGCGGAAGGCTCAGCCGACCTCGGCCGGCTCGCGTTCCGGGGCGGCCGCCCGGGACGCGGCGGGACGGCGGTCGAGGACGGCCGCCAGCAGCGCCAGCAGCAGGGCCGATCCCGACAGCAGCGCGCCGACCCAGTTGGGGGAGGTGTAGCCGAGGTTCGCGGCGATGGTGACGCCGCCGAGCCAGGCCGCCAGGGCGTTGCCGAGGTTGAACGCGCCGATGTTCACGGCCGAGGCCATGGTGGGCGCGGCCGACGCCTGGTCCAGGATGCGCTTCTGCAGCGGCGGGACGGTCGCGAAGCCCAGCGCGCCGACCAGGAACAGCGTCACGGCGGCGGCGACCTTGTCGTGCGCGGTGAACGTGAACAGGCCCAGTGCCACGGTCACGCCGCCGAGCGTGGCGATCAGGAACGGCATCAGGTGGCGGTCGGCGTAGCGGCCGCCGACCAGGTTCCCGGCGACCATGCCGAGGCCGAGCAGGACCAGCATCCAGGACACCGCGCCGGGCGCGAACCCGGTGACCTCGGTCAGCATCGGCGCGATGTAGGTGATCGCGGCGAACACGCCGCCGAAGCCGAGCACGGTCATGCCGAGGGCGAGCAGGACCTGGACGTTGCCGAACGCGGCCAGCTCGTGCCGGATCCGCACGCTGGTGTCGCGCGGCTGCGCGGGCACCAGCCTGGCGACGCCGAGCAGGCCGAGCACGCCGAGGCCCGCGACGATCGCGAACGTGACGCGCCATCCGGCGTTCTGCCCGACCAGGGTGCCGAACGGGACGCCGACCACGTTGGCGACGGTCAGCCCGGTGAACATGAGCGAGATCGCGGCGGCCCGGCGGTGCGGGGCGACCAGGTCTGCGGCCACGACCGCGCCGATCCCGAAGAACGCGCCGTGGTTGAACGAGGCGACGATCCGCCCGGCGAGCATGACCTCGAACGTCGGGGCGACGGCCGACAGCGCGTTGCCCGCGATGAACAGGCCCATCAGCAGCATCAGCATGCGCTTGCGGGTGATCCTGGTGCCCAGGACCGTCATGAGCGGCGCTCCCGCCACCACGCCGAGGGCGTAGCCGGAGACCAGCCATCCGGCGGTGGGGATCGAGACGCCGAAGTCGGCGGCGACCTCGGGCAGCAGCCCCATGATCACGAATTCGGTGGTGCCGATGCCGAAGGCCCCGATCGCCAGGGCCAGCAGTGCCAGCGGCATGGGAGCGTCCCCCTCAGGTGTTGCGTGCAGCGATAACAAGCGTCGACAATAGTTGCATACGACGATGATTGCAAGCGCGCTATATTTCAGGCGACGAGTATCCTGGGGACGCACCGAGGAGAGGACCGGCCGTGACCGCCACAGATCCCGCGATGACCGCGCTCGCGCAGGGTTGGAGCGCGCTGTCCCTGCTGCACGACCGGATCGAGTCGCACATCGAACGCGCCCTCCAGGCCGGGCACGCCCTGAGCGTGCGCGAGTACTCCCTGCTGGAGGTGCTCAGCCGCCAGCACGACGGCGAGGGCGGCCACCTGCAGATGCACCAGGTCGCACACGCCGTCGCACTGAGCAAGAGCGCCACCACCCGCCTGGTGACGCGGCTGGAGGACCGTGGACTGCTCCAGCGCTACCTGTGCCCGACCGACCGACGCGGCATCTACACCGACGTGACCGAGGCCGGAGCGAAACTGCTGGCCGAGGCCCGCCCCACGAACGAGCGGGCACTGCGCGAGGCCCTCGACCAGGCCACCGAAGACCCCGAACTGGCCCCACTGGCAAGGGCCGTCGAGGACCTGAACCTGGTCTCCTAGACAATGCCGCAAGCCCCGCCCCCCACTCACGATCGAGGGGACAGTGAGCCGGGACCCGTAGGGCCGAAGCCCGGCGAGGGGCGTGCGGCGAAGCCCTGCCGGGGTTGTGCGGGCGGCGTCCCTGCCGGGGCTGTGGGGGCGAAGCCCCACAAGGGGTTGTAGGGACAGCGCCCCCGCCGGGGGTGTAGGGGGCGGAGGCCCCGCCAGGGATGTGGGGCAGGACCCCTGCCGAGGGCGTGGCGGCGCCCCTGTCGAGGGGTGTGGGAGCAGAGCCCCCGCCGGGGTTGTAGGGACAGCACCCCCACCGGGCTGTAGAGGCAGCGCCCCCACCGGGGGTGTAGATGTGACCGCCAGCGATACCTGTCACCAGACGCCCTTGATGACCTGGAGCGATAGTTGAGCCACCAGCGTTGGTTGTCACTTCTCGCAAGGGATAGGTGTCACAAGCTGCGGGCTGCAAGGGATGCCTGTCATCTGGGATCAGCTTCGGCGTGGCGAAGCGGACACCGGTGTCCGCCCCAAGATCGGGGTTGCTGCGTTCGTCAGGATCGGTGGCGATCTCGGCTGTGTCCGCATCCGCCTGTATCGCGGTCTCGGCACAAGCGCGGTTGACCACCAGCGGCCCTTTGATGCGGCCCTACATCGGCAGATTCGAACCAGGCTCGACGATCACCCGGGTCGTGATGGGGATCCGAGGTGATGGCAGGGTTGAGCCCGCGCACTGACGGAGCTGCGGGTTCTCAAGGTCTGCCGATGCAGGGCCAGTCGCATCGTTGGGTTGGCAGTTCCTTACCGGGGGAAGAACCGGCCGTTGTACCACGTGCCGTTGCCGTCGTTGGAGTAGTCGTCGACGTTGAAGCTGTAGGCCCCGTGGTTCCCTCCCCACAGGTAGCCGGGCAGGCCCGAGGACGCGCTGATGTCGCAGATGAGGTCGTTGGTGCAGATCGACACGGTGGGGATGTCGCCGTAGAAATCGTCGGCGTGGGCGAGCGGGAACCCGACGAAGGGGGCGACGAGCGGGTGGGCCGCGGCCCCCGCGTTACCCGGGCCCGCCGGGCGCTTGGGGTCGGCGACCAGGACCGCGTTCACGTTGTCGATGGTCGGCCAGTTCTCCGTGACCCAGGTGTGGACCACCGCGGCGCCCAGCGAGTAGCCGAGCGCCTTGATGTGCTGGCCCGGGCACGCGTTGCGCTGGTTGCGGATGAGCCGGTTCAGCTCGTTGGTGCCCTCCCGGACGTTGTAGCCGGTGGGTGGGGAGGCGGGGGCCGGAGTGGCGTTGTAGCCGACCCGTTGGGTGACGTTGCCCGTCCAGATTCTGGAGTCGTTGTCCCAGGTGCCGCCGACCGCGATCGTGTATGTGCCCTCGCACGAGGCCGCCTGCGCGGCGGGCGCCATCGGCACGGTGAGTCCGGTCAGCGCCAGCAGACTGGCCGATAGAGCGGAGAGTCTTCTCATTCGATCCCCTCTTCTTGGTGCGTTTGGGGTGTCGACCGAGCAGGGGTGTCGACCGAGCAGCGGCGCCAGGCTCTCCCTTCTCTGGCGGATACCGGCCGTGGTCCCGATTGCGGACCGCGCGGCTGCTCCGATGAATGGACTGATGCTCGCTAGATCATCATCGAAACCGGGAGGCGCCCTTCAAGCAAACATTCGTGTACTTTTGACGAAGGCCCCATGCCTGCCGGCTCAGCACGACGGGGATTCACAGGTTGCCCTCAGTGACAGATACCGCTGGCAGGTGACAGTTATCGCTGGCGGTCGCAGTAGAGGACGGAGCTCCCACCAGGGGTGTGGGGCAGGACCCTTGCCGGGGGTGTGGCGGCGGCGCCCCTGCCGAGGGGTGTGCGGCAGAGCCCCGCGGGGGTGTGGGTGCAGAGCCCTGCCGGGGTC
>NZ_BCQR01000041.1 GCF_001552175.1 Actinomadura kijaniata NBRC 14229 | reverse complement strand
CCCCGTTCCGGGGTGCGGGCCGTGGTCGTCGCCGGGGCGCCGCGCGTCACGGGCAGCCCTGGGTCGAGGGGTTGTCGCGGCACCGGTCCCGGCGCGCGGTCAGTCTCGTCAGCTCACGTTCGGCGGCCTGCCTGCCGACGAACGTGAGCCTGCCGTCGCGGATCGCCGTCTGGTCGCTCAGCGGCAGTTCGGCCAGGGCGAGCGGGCTCTCGGTGACCCGCTGGGTCCCGCACTGGTCCTGGCCTCGGCCCTTGACGACGACGACCTTCCCGCTCTCGGCGGCGATCCCGTAGCGGCAGACCATGTTCATCAGGTCCCTGATCGCCTGCGGACCCTTGACCTCGTACTTCGCCTTCACCGCGGCCCGCTGGGTCGGCGGCAGGTCCACCAGCGGGATCGGCGGGTTCGGCTGGTCCTTCGCGTCGGCCTTGCGGGACAGGCTGATCCCGGGAACCTCCTGCGTGGTGCCCCGGTACAGCACCACCTGGCCGTTCTCCTCGCCGACGTAGTAACCGCCGCGGATGCTCTGCAGCGCCACGAAGGTCACCGCGCCCAGGCCCACGACGGTCACGCCGAGCGCGCCCACCAGCCACGCCCACCTGTGGTCCCCGGCGGCGCGCCGGTCCCGAGGCGGCGGGCCCGTGGTGTCCGGCTCCCGCGGCGGCGAGGTGTCCCCCGGAGGGAACGTCGTGTCGCGGCCGGGCGGCTCCCAGGGATCCGGGGAGGACCGCGGACGGGCGAGGTCCGCGGCCTCGCGCATCATCTCCGGCAGCGGCGAGGTGCGGCGCGCCGCACCGAGCAGCGCCATCAGGACGTCGTGCGCGGAGGGCCGTTCCGCCGGGTCCTTGGCGAGACACGCCTCGACCAGGCCCCGCACCGGTCCCGCCAGGCCCTCCAGGTCCGGCTCCCCGTGGACGATCCGCGTGGCGACCACGGGGAGGGTGCCGGTCCCGAACGCGGGCCGCCCCAGCGCCGCGTACGTCATCACCCCGGCCCAGGCGAACATGTCGGCCGCCGCCGTGACCCGCTGCCCGGTGGCCTGCTCCGGGGCCATGTAGGCGGGGGTGCCCATGAGCCGTCCCGTCGTGGAGAGCGTGCTCTCCTGCACGCGGGCGATGCCGAAGTCGATGACGCGCGGGCCGTCGGGTCCCAGCAGCACGTTGGCGGGCTTGAGGTCGCGGTGCACGATGCCCGCCTCGTGGATCGCCACCAGCGCGGTGACCGTCGCCACGGCCAGCCGGTGCAGCGCGCCCGCCGTCCGGGGCCCGTCGCGCCGCACCGCCTCGGCCAGCGACGGCCCGTCCACGTACTCGCTCACCACGTACGGCGGGTCGGCGTCGAGGTCGGCGGCCAGCACCTGCGCCGTGCAGAACGGCTCCACGCGCTGCGCGACGGCCAGCTCGTTGGCCAGGGCGCGGCGGTCCTCCCGCCGGGTGACCAGACCGCGGTGCAGCACCTTGACGGCGACGGGCGTCCCGTCGGGCGCCCGCCCGAGGTAGACGACGCCCTGGCCGCCCTCGCCCAGCCGTCCGACCAGTTCGTGGCCGCCGAGCCGGAGGGGATCGCGCGGGTCGAGGGGGGTGGCTCGGGGCATGGCGTCTCCCGGGGGTGCGTCCGAACCTGGAGGAGCCGGACGTGACAGGAGTTAGATGCCCGTTACCCGCGCGGAGTTGCCCGCGAGGCTGAGATCGTTTCAGACGGGGCGGAGGGCGCCCTCCGGGCTCATGGAGCCCAGCAGGCGTTCCAGGGCCACCTCGACGTCCTCACGCCACGACAGGGCCGACTTGAGCTCCAGCCGCAGCCGGGGGTAGCGGTGGTGGGGACGGACCGTCTTGAAACCGACCGACAGCAGGTAGTCGGCGGGCACCACGCACGTGCCCTCCTCGCCCTTCAGGTCGCCGAACGCCTCGATCGCCTTCACCGCGCGCCGGGTGAGGTCCTTGGCGACGCCCTGCACCAGCATCCGGCCGAGACCGCCGCCGGTGAAGTCCGGCAGGATGTGCGCGGTCATCAGCAGCACCGCGTCGGCGCTCACCGGGCTGGTCGGGAACGCCACCGAGCGCGGAACGTACAGCGGCGGCGCGTACAGCACGAACCCCGCCGGAACGTCGTCGACGTACGCGATCTTCCCGCAGCTGCCCCACTCCAGCAGCGTCGAGGAGACCCACGCCTCCTTCTCCAGCTCGGTGTCGCCGCTCTCCACGGCGCGGTCCCGGCTCACCGGGTCCAGCTCCCAGAAGACGCAGCGACGGCAGCGACGCGGAAGGTCGTCGAGGTTGTCCAGAGTGATGTTGACGAGACGACGCGACACCTGGTCGGCACCCCCTGGGGCCCTGAGAGGTCAAGGTGGTTCGGAGCGGAGCACCGCTTCGGGGAAATTCCCGGCAACGAACCGGGACCCTCGGGCATCGTATCGGAGAGAGGGGGTTCCGCCCCGGCGCGAACCACGGGCGCTCGGGGGTCGGCCCCGCCAACCCGCACGACACTGCCGTAGATTGCGGGAATCGCTCCGAACACCCTGGAGGTGCCTCGTGGAACAGCACACGCGTACGGACGCCTACGTCGATCGCTACGCCGCCCGTGCCGCCGGCATGGTGGCCTCGGAGATCCGGGCTCTGTTCGCCGTGGCCGCTCGTCCCGAGGTGGTCTCCCTGGCCGGCGGGATGCCGTACGTCTCGGCGCTCCCCCTCGACACGGTCGGGGCGATGGTCGGCGACCTGATCTCCCGCAGCGGCGCGGAGGTCCTGCAGTACGCCTCCGCGCAGGGCGACCCGCTGCTGCGCGAGCGCATCTGCGAGGTGATGTCCCTGGAGGGCATCCAGGCGTGCGCCGACGACGTGGTCGTGACCGTGGGCGCGCAGCAGGGCCTCGACCTCGTCACGCGCCTCTTCGTGGACCCGGGCGACGTGGTCCTTGCCGAGGCGCCGTCCTACGTGGGGGCGCTCGGCACGTTCGCCTCCTACCAGGCCGACGTCGTCCACGTCCCGCTGGACGACGCGGGCCTCGTCCCCGCCGCGCTCCGCGAGACGCTGGAGCGGCTGCGCCGCGAGAACCGCCGCGTCAAGTTCCTCTACACCGTCCCCACGTTCCAGAACCCGGCGGGCGTCACCCTCACCGCCGCACGCCGCGCCCAGGTGCTGGAGATCTGCGCCGAGTACGACGTCCTCGTCATCGAGGACAACCCCTACGGCCTGCTCGGCTTCGACCACGAGCCGATGCGGGCGCTGCGCGCCGACGACGCCGACCGCGTCGTCTACCTCGGCTCGTTCTCCAAGACGATCGCCTCCGGGCTGCGGGTCGGCTGGGTGCTCGCCCCGCACGCCGTGCGCGCCAAGCTCGTCCTCGCCGCCGAGTCGGCGATCCTGTGCCCGTCGAACTTCTCCCAGCTCGCCGTCCGCGAGTACCTCACCACCCAGCCGTGGCGCGAGCAGATCAAGGACTTCCGCGAGCTGTACCGGGAGCGCCGCGACACGATGCTGGACGCGCTCGACGCGTTCATGCCGGAGGGCTGCACGTGGACCCGCCCCGCGGGCGGCTTCTTCGTGTGGCTGACCCTCCCCGAGGGTCTGGACTCCAAGGCGATGGCCCCGCGCGCGATCGCCGAACGCGTCGCCTACGTCCCCGGCACCGGCTTCTACGCCGACGGCTCCGGCCACCGCCACATGCGCATCTCCTACTGCTACCCCGAGCCGCACCGCATCCGCGAGGGCGTCCGCCGCCTGGCGGGCGTGGTGGAGCGGGAGCTGGAGCTGCGAGACACTTTCGGGGGAGTCGCGCCGGGCGGCTCCGCCGGCGGGGTCCACACCCCGGGCCCCGACACGGTCTGACCGGACCTTCGGAAAGAACGCCCGGCCTCCCCCAGGGGGGCCGGGCGTTCTTCATCCCACAGGAAGGCACTGAACTTGGAACTCGGGCACGTCGTCGTTCTGGCCGGGGGACTGTCGCACGAACGGGAGGTCTCCCTGCGGTCGGGCCGCCGCGTCGCGGACGCGCTCCGTTCCCTGGACGTCCCCGTGGAGCTGCGCGACGCGGACGCGACCCTGCTGGACTCCCTGGCCCGCGACACCCCCGACGCGGTCTTCCCCGTCCTGCACGGCGCGGCGGGGGAGGACGGCTCGGTCCGCGGCGTGCTGGAGCTGCTCGGCATCCCCTACGTCGGCGCCCGCCCCGACGCCTGCCGGGTCGCCTGGGACAAGCCCACCGCGAAGGCCGTCGTGCGTCGCGCGGGCCTGAACACGCCCGCCTCCATCGCCCTGCCCAGGGAGACGTTCCACGACCTGGGCGCCGCGTCGGTCATGGACCGCATCCTGGCGCACCTGGGCCTCCCCCTGTTCGTGAAGCCGACGCGCGGCGGCTCGGCCCTGGGCACGTCCGTCATCCGCGAGGCCGCCGACCTGCCCGCCGCGATGGTCGCCTGTTTCGGCTACGGCGACGCCGCCCTCATCGAGCGGCACATCGAGGGGACCGAGGTGGCCGTGAGCGTCATCGAACGCGACGGCGAGCCCCATGCCCTGCCCGCCGTCGAGATCGTCACCCCGAACGGCCGCTACGACTACACGGCCCGCTACGACTCCGGCGACACGGAGTTCGTGACCCCGGCCCGCCTGGACCCGGAGGCCGCCGCCCGCGCCACGGAAGCGGCCGTGACGGCGCACCGCGCCCTGGGCCTCCGGGATCTCTCCCGTACGGACCTGATCGTCTCCCCCTCCGGCGAGGTCCACTTCCTGGAGGTCAACGTGGCTCCCGGCATGACGGAGACCAGCCTCCTCCCCCGCGCCATCGCGGCCGCGGGCCTGAACCTGGCGGACGTCTGCCGCGACCTTCTGCTCCAGCTCCGCACGCCGTAGCGCCCTCGGGTCCCGTCACCGAGGTTTCCCGTGAAACACCTCTCGGCCCTCCGCCGCCGCGTTTCACGGGAAACCTCCGCCCGCCGTTTCACGTGAAACGGGTCCGGTCCACGGCCGCACGGCCACCGCATCACCGCACTCGTTTCACGTGAAACGCGCCCGCGCATGCGACGCGGCAGGCGGTCTCCTCCCCGTCCGGCGAGCAGCGGCCGACGGCTCGCGGTGACACCCGAGAGGCGGAAGCGTCCCTCACGTGATGCCTCACTGCGGAACAGCCACGACCAGAAGATCCCTTCCTTGTCCCGCGCGCGGAGCCGGGCCACCGTCCTCTCCAGCCTTCCGTCGGCCTGACCTTTCCCAGGGAACGACAGCGGGCGCTCCAGTGAGGCATGCGGGACGGGTGGAGACCAGAGGGCGAGGCCGGTGAAGAAGCGTGTCCTGAGCCCGCTGCGTTTCACGTGAAACGCCGCCGCACACCAGCCCGGCGCGGGACGGTGGATCGCCCGCCGCTGGGCGTGCGGTGGCCTGGCTCAAACGAGGCGGGCCGCGAACGGACGGGGTGGCGGCGCTTCGATCGAAGCGTCGTGGTGGGCCGGTCGGCTTCTGGCGTGAGAGGAGGGACGAGCGTTCCGGGTGGGGCGGCCGGGCACAAAAGGAAACGCCCCCGGGTTATCCCGGGGGCGTCGGCGAGGGGCGTCACGCGTCCAGGTCGGCCACTTCGGATTCGCCGGGGGCCAGGGACTTGAGGATGCGGTCCAGGTCCTGGAGATCGGCGAACTCCACGACGATCTTGCCCTTGTTGTTGCGGCCGAGATCGACGCGGACCCGTGTCTCGTAGCGGTCGGAGAGGCGGTCGGCCAGATCCCGCAGGGCGGGGGACACCTGCTTCTTGCGGCGGCCCTGGCGCGGGGCGGGTTCCTCCTCGTCGACCTCGCGGAGGGCGATGATCTCTTCGACGGCGCGGACCGACAGGCCCTCGGCGATGATGCGCTTGGCCAGGGTCTCCTGGGCCTCCGGGCTGTCGAGGCCCAGCAGGGCACGGGCGTGGCCCGCGGACAGCACGCCCGCCGCGACGCGCTTCTGGACCGCCGGCGGGAGGTTCATCAGGCGCAGCGTGTTGGTGATGTGCGGGCGGGACCGGCCGATGCGGGCGGCGAGCTGCTCGTGGGTCGCGCCGAAGTCCTCCAGCAGCTGCTTGTAGGCGGCGGCCTCCTCCAGCGGGTTGAGCTGCTGGCGGTGGAGGTTCTCCAGGAGGGCGTCCCGGAGCATGTCGTCGTCGCCGGTCTCCCGGACGATCGCCGGAACGACGTCGAGACCGGCCTTCCGGGCGGCGCGCCAGCGCCGCTCCCCCATGATCAGTTCGTAGTCGTGCTCGTCGGACTCGATCCGGCGGACGACGACCGGCTGGAGCAGACCCACGATGTGGATCGAGTCGGCCAGTTCCTCGAGCGCCTCGGGATCGAAGTGCTTGCGGGGCTGGCGCGGGTTGGGGCGGATCGCGTCGAGGGGGAGTTCGGCGAAGTGCGCGCCCGCCACCGGCGCCAGGCCCGGGGCGTTCTCCACCTGGCCGCCCTGCGGCGCCGGGGAGGCCGGGTCGGCGTGCGCGGGGACGGCGGGCGGCTCCGGCGCGGGCGGGGCGGTCGGGATGAGCGCGCCTAGGCCCTTGCCCAGACCGCGTCGTTGCTGGCTCACTTGGCGGCTCCCGCACCCCGGTGCGCGATCTCGGAGGCGGCCTCGCTGTAGGCGAGCGCGCCGCTGGAGCCGGGGTCGTAGGTGATGACGGACTGCCCGTAGCTGGGGGCCTCGGAGACCCGGACGCTGCGGGGGATGACGGTGTTGAGGACGATCTCGCCGAAGTGGGCGCGGACGTCCTCGGCGACCTGGGCGGCCAGGCGGGTGCGGGCGTCGTACATCGTCAGCAGGATCGTGGAGACGTTGAGCTTCGGGTTGAGGTGGGCCTTGACGAGGTCCACGGTGCGGATCAGCTGGCCGAGGCCCTCCAGGGCGTAGTACTCGCACTGGATGGGGATCAGCAGCTCGTCGGCGCCGACGAGGGCGTTGACGGTGAGCAGCCCCAGCGACGGCGGGCAGTCGATGAGCACGTAGTCGAACTTCGCGATGTCGTAGGAGTCCAGGGCGCGGCGCAGCCGGGACTCGCGGGCGACCTTGGACACGAGCTCGATCTCGGCGCCGGCCAGGTTGAGGGTGGCGGGGGCGCAGTGGAGGTTGGGGATCTCGGGGGAGGGCACCACGATGTCCTCCATCGGGGTGTCCTCGATCAGCACGTCGTAGATCGACGGGATCTCGGCGTGGTGGTCGATGCCGAGGGCGGTGGAGGCGTTGCCCTGCGGGTCGAGGTCGACGACCAGGACGCGGGCGCCGTGCAGGGCCAGCGACGCGGCGATGTTGACCGAGCTGGTGGTCTTGCCGACGCCGCCCTTCTGGTTGGCGATCGTGATGACGCGGCAGTGGTCGGGGCGGGGCCAGTCGCGTTCCCGCCGTCCCGCCATCGCCTTGAGCGCGGCCACCGCGGTCTCCTGCACCACCGTGGATGATTCACGTGAAACCTTGGCGTCCCTGAGCGCCTCGCGCACGAGTTCTGACTCCCCCTGAGATGAACGTCCGGGCGGTGTGCCGCCCCCGGTGCCCGTCGGCACGTACCCGACGTTATCCGCGGTCCCGGACGTGGTGGCACCCCACATCGCGTGTCCGGACGGCGTGGCCGGCCGGTCCTGGCCCTCGGCGGCGCTCTCCTCGGGCGGCGTGGCCGTCTCCGCGGCCGGTTCGCGATCGTCGGGGGTGTCGCCGGCGCGCTCCGGCCGGCCCAGTCCTGGTCCCGTGCTCATGAAGACCTCTTCCTCGACCCTTTGGCGCGCCTGTTCTTCTCGTTACGGGGCGCGCGTTCGGCGACCACACGGACAAGCGTTGTCGGCGGGTCGACCTTACCGCGCCCGACTTGGAGCAGTTCGGTGGTCCGCACACCGAATCGGTCGAGAACGGGTCTGGCTTCCTCCAGTTCGGCCGCCGCCCGCTCCCCCTTCATGGCCAGCAGCTCGCCGCCGGGCCGCAGCAGCGGCAGCGCCCACCGGGCGAGCCGCTCCAGCGGGGCGACCGCGCGGGCCGTGACCACGTCGACGGCGTAGTCCTTGGCGGCCTCCTCGGCCCGGCCGCGGCGCACCGCCACGTTCTTCAGCTCCAGCAGCGCGACGGCCTCGTTGAGGAACGTCGTGCGGCGCAGCAGCGGCTCCAGCAGCGTGACCGTCAGATCCGGGCGGACGATCGCCAGCACCAGGCCGGGCAGTCCCGCGCCGGAGCCGATGTCCACCACATGGACGCCCTCCGGGATCGCCTCCTGCACCACCGCGCAGTTGATCAGATGGCGTTCCCAGAGCCGGTCCACCTCGCGCGGACCGATCAGGCCGCGTTCCACGCCCGCGTCGGCGAGGAACTCCGCATAGCGTTCCGCCACGGGCAGTGCGTCACCGAAAACCTCACGTGCAATCCCCACCGTACGAATCGTTCCACAAAACACGGTGGGCGCGTACACGCGAAACGTGCTGGTGGGACGCCGGACGCCGGATCCGCCGGGGGTTCCGCGCATATTCGGCGCTGCTGGGGTAGAGGGTCACCAGAGCCACCCGCCCGTCACGGAAGGAGGCTCCGAGGGATGGGTATCGGAGTCAGCTTGGCCTTCATCGCCATCGGAGCGATCCTCGCGTTCGCCCTCCAAATCGATCTCAGCGGCATCAACATCACGATGGTCGGCTGGATCCTGATCCTGGTCGGCCTCATCAGCATGGCCTTCACCCTGCTCTACACCCGTCCGCGCCGCCGGGCGAGCCTGATGGCCGGAGCCGACCCCGGTTACGTGGACCCGGCGTCCCCCGAGGCCGCCGGGACCGAGACGGTCGTGGAGGAGCGCATCATCGAGGAGCGGCCCGCCGGCCCGGTTGTCGAACGTGTGATCGAACGCCCGGTCGCGCCGCCCGCCCGGGGCCACACCTCCCAGGACCCGGCCCGCGCGCAGGATCCCGCCATCGCGCAGGACCCCGCCGCCCAGAACATCCCGAGCTCCACCCTCGCCGACCCCGCGTCCCGCACCAGGCGGCGCCCGCCGCACGAGCGCGGATGACCCGAGACCGACCGACAGGACGCCTCCGGAGATCCGGCCGGTGACGTCGCCACCGACCTGACGGGCCACCCTGGAACGCCCGGTGTGCTACGGCGGCGGTGCACACCGGGCGCACGCAGAGGCCCCGCCATCCCGATCGTGGACGGCGGGGCCTCTGCCCTGCTCGGGTGGTCCGGTCCGCGCTACTCGGCGGGGTGGACGACGACGTACCGCTCCGGCTCCTCGCCCTCGGACTCGCTGCGCAGTCCGGCGGCGGCGACGGCGTCGTGCACGATCTTGCGTTCGAACGGGGTCATCGGCGCCAGCGGCTTGGCCTTGCCCGACTGCCGGACCTCGTCGGCGACGTCGCGGCCCAGCTTGGTCAGCTCGGCGCGGCGGCGCTCGCGGTAGCCGCCGATGTCGAGCATCAGCCGGGAGCGGGCGCCGGTCTGCCGGTGCACGGCCAGCCGGGTCAGCTCCTGCAGCGCCTCCAGGACCTCGCCGCGCTTGCCGACCAGCTCGTCCAGGGACGCGCCGACCACCGCGACGATCGCGCGCTCGCCCTCGACGTCCATGTCGATGTCACCGTCGAAGTCACCGATGTCCAGCAGGCCCTCGATGTAGTCGGCGGCGATCTCGCCTTCCTGCTCAAGCGCCTGGACGTCGACCTCAGTGGTGTCGGTCTGGCTCAACGGGATCTCCTTCTTCGACAGGGACTGCGGTCAAACTTAACGCTTCTGGGAGCCGCTGCGCTTGCTGCGCGGCTTACGCGTCGGCTGGTTGCGGACGACCTTGGGCTTGTCGGACTCGGGCTCGGGGTCGGGCTCGGCGTCCTTCCTGGCCTTGCCCTTCTTCAGGCTGGTCGTGGCCGCGTCCTGCTTGCCGCCCTTGGCGCCCGCCTTGGCACCGGTCTTCGTCCCGGTGGTGGCGGTGGCGCCGTTGCCGTCGGCGGTCGCCGGCGGGTACTTGGAGTAGATGTAGTGCTGCTGCACCAGGGTCCAGGTGTTGGAGGTCACCCAGTACAGCAGGACGCCCAGCGGGAAGCCGAGGCCGAACAGGCCGAAGACGGGGGCCAGGACCACCATCATCTTCTGGGCCTGCATCATCGGGTTGTTCTCGTCGGTGATCGGCTGGCGGCGCATGCTGGCGCGCACCGTGAAGAACGTCGTGCAGGACGAGATGATCACCGCGATGCCGGTGACGACCAGCGCGCTGACCGGCCGCGGGTCCAGCCCCCACGCCTTGATGAACGTGTCGGGGATGTGCGCGCCGAAGATGCTGGCCTTCTGCGCGCTGGCGACCAGGTCGCCGGTGACGGCGAACACGTCGGGGTACTGGCCCGAGGCGTTCGGCTTGGCGTCGGAGATCCGCTTGAGGACCTGGAACAGGCCGATGAAGACGGGGAACTGCACCAGGATCGGCAGGCAGCCCGACAGCGGGTTGGCGCCGTTCTCCTGGTAGAGCTTCATGACCTCCTGGTTCAGGCGCTGCTTGTCGTTCTTGTACTTCTTGCGCAGCGACTGGATCTGGGGGTTGAGCTCCTGCATCTTGCGGGAGGCGTGGATCTGCTTGACGAACAGCGGGACCATCAGCAGTCGCAGCAGGACCACGAGCAGGATGATCGAGCCACCCCAGGCCCATCCGCTGTCCTTGTCGATGCCGATGGCGCTCAGGCCCGTATGGATCCAGACGATCAGTTGGGCGACGATCGAGTACAACCAGTCAAGCACCGGGCAGCTCCTTGGGCTCTGCTTGGGCGGGGCCGCTCTCCGCGCGGCCGGAGGTCGGGGTGGGCGCCGGGTCGGGCGCCGTGCGGAACGGCTCGGACGCGTTCCGGGGCGGGGGCACGGGGTCGTAGCCGCCGCGGTGGAACGGGTGGCACCGGCCGATCCGGCGAGCCGTCAGCCACGACCCGCGCAGCGCGCCGTGCGTCTGGAGGGCTTCCAGGCCGTAGGCGCTACAGGTGGGCTGGAACCGGCACTGCTGCCCGAGCAGGGGGCTCAAGAAGCGGCGGTAGGCGCGGACGAGCAGGATCAGGGCGCGGGCGGCGAGGCCCGGCCGCCGGGCGGTCGCCGCGGCCCCGGAGCTCGCGGGGGAGCCCGCGGGCGGGGAGGCCGCCCCTGGCCGATCCGTCATCTGTGCCCCTTGGACGTGGGCCGCAGCAGCCGGTCGAGCGCCGACTCCAGGTCCGCGGCCAGTTCGTCGTGGCGCGCCGTCCCCGCGCGGGGGTTGGCGCGCACTACGAGCAGGCTACCCCCCGGGAGTCGATCGAGGTACGCGCGTGCGAGGTGGCGCAGCCGGCGTTGCACGCGGTTGCGCACGACGGCGTTGCCGACCGCCTTGGAGACGATGAACCCCACCAGGGGCGGCGTGTCGGCCACGGCGCCGACCGCGGGGTCGGCTTCGGCGTCCCGGCGCAGCAGGTGTACGACGACAGTTGGCCGTCCGGCGCGGCGACCGCGCCGGACGGCCAGTGTGAACTCGTCCCGCCGCCGCATCCGGTGACCGGAGGGCAGCATGCGAAGGGTCTAGAGCGTCAGACCGCGATGCGGGCGCGGCCCTTGCCGCGACGCGCGGACAGGATCGCGCGGCCGGCGCGGGTGCGCATGCGCAGCCGGAAGCCGTGCTTCTTGTGGCGGCGACGGTTGTTCGGCTGGAAAGTACGCTTGCTCACTAGAGGCTCCAGGTGCTGCGGTCGGTTGGGTCCGGTGCGATGTCTCGCATCGAGGGGCGCGTCCGGTCCCCCGCAGCGGGGGCCCGTCCGTTCTGGTTGACGGCGGGCACGCGTCATCCCGGTCGATGCGACTCGACCTCAGAACGTTACGGGCTGCCTGCCCGTCTGGTCAAACGGAACGTCCGGTGCCGGCGGGCGCGCCGGGCCCGTTCCTCTTTTCCCCCATCGTTTTCCACAGGCGCGGCGCGCCCTGTGGGGAATGCCGGGTTTCGCCCTCGGCGGAACGGTTCCCGAACGCCCCCGGAACGGCCGGGTGAGGCGCCGATCCCGGCTGGGTAGGAAGGGGTCGGGGGGTGATGGGGGATGGACATGCGACCGTCCTGGCGGCGAATGCGGTTCGTGTTGCGAGCGCTCGCGAGCAGCGGCTAAGGTTTCCACCGCTGCCGACCCGTACGTGCGTCGGCCTTCTTTTTTCGGCTCCCGCCCGCGGGTCGGGAACCGGGGCTCCCCTGAACGTCAACTGACCGGTCCCGTGCGCCCGTGTGGGCTTTTGCACAGGGATCCCGTCCTCATGCACAGCATGTGGACAACTCTGTGGACAACTCGTGAGAGAGTTAGTCCCCCACGACGTCTCCAGTGATCGGTGAGGCGATCTCGAACGTGGGCGAACCGGGTGGTTCTGGTGCCCCGGGTCATCGGAGTTCTTTGGGGAGGGGACCTTGCGCATGGACGGTCAGGATCTCGGATCGGTCTGGGCACGTACCCTCACGGCGCTGTCCGACAGCGACCTGCACCCCGGCTACCGCGCCTGGCTGCCGATGGTGCGCCCCCTCGCCCTGGTGGAGGGCACGGCGCTGCTGGCGGCCCCCAACGACTTCGCCAAGGACGTTCTGGAAAGCCGCCTGCGCGGCCTCATCACCGATGTGATGTCGCGTGAACTGGGCCGGGAGATCCGCGTCGCGGTGACCGTTCAGCCCGAGCCGCCCGCGTCCTCGGGTGAGCAGCATCACGACCGCGGCAACGGCTCCTATGGGGACCGCCCCTCCTACGGCGACCAGCCCTATGAGAAGCCTTACGAGGAACGCCCCTTCGAGGAACGCCCGTACGAAGGCCGCCCCTATGAAGAGCGGTCGTATGACGACCGTTCCTATGGGGACCAGACATATCCGGAACGCCCCCGGCACGAGTCCCCGTTCGGCGACCAGGGCTACGGCGGCCGTCCCTCGACGGGGGTTTCCCACAACCCCGGCGGTTATCCCCAGGCTGAGGACGAACGCGATTGGCCGCGCCGCGACAACGACCACGGCGGCGGTTTCCCGTCCACCGCGCGTCCGCCCGCCTATGGCGCGGGGCCGGGCGGGCGTTCGCCGTTCGAGAACCGCACGCAGCAGTTCCCCGGCCGCGACCGCGACCGCGAGGGCTTCGACCCGGCGGCGCGCCCGCACGCCCCCTCCCATCTGAACGACCGCACCCTGGGCGCCCCCCGTCCGGGCGGGCCCGGCCTGCCGCGTCCCGGCGTCCCGGGGATGCCCGGCGAGCCGCAGGGGCACGAGGCGCAGCGCCCCGACGCGCCGGGGCGTTCCGAGGACGCGTACGCCGACTCCTACGGGCCGCAGAGCGACCCGTTCCGGAGCTCGGAGGAGGACGGCGGCGACGTCCGTCCACAGGACGGTGGACAGGGCGGCGGGGGCACCGCCGCCGCGAACCCCGACCGGCTGAACCCCAAGTACACGTTCGAGACGTTCGTCATCGGCTCGTCCAACCGGTTCGCGCACGCGGCGGCGGTCGCGGTCGCCGAGCAGCCCGCCAAGGCCTACAACCCGCTGTTCATCTACGGCGACTCCGGGCTGGGCAAGACGCACCTGCTGCACGCCATCGGCCACTACGCGCAGAGCCTGTTCAACGGGGCGCGCGTGCGGTACGTGAGCTCCGAGGAGTTCACCAACGACTTCATCAACTCGATCCGCGACGGCAAGGCCGACGGGTTCCGCCGCCGCTACCGGGACGTGGACATCCTCCTGGTCGACGACATCCAGTTCCTGGAGGGCAAGGAGCAGACGCAGGAGGAGTTCTTCCACACCTTCAACACCCTCCACAACGCCAGCAAGCAGATCGTGATCTCCAGCGACCGCCCGCCGCGGGAGCTGGTGACGCTGGAGGACCGGCTGCGCAACCGGTTCGAGTGGGGCCTGACCACCGACGTGCAGCCGCCCGAGCTGGAGACGCGCATCGCGATCCTGCAGAAGAAGGCCCGCCAGGAGGGCCTGGCCGCGCCGCCGGACGTGCTGGAGTTCATCGCCTCGCAGATCGCCTCTAACATCCGGGAGCTGGAGGGGGCGCTGATCCGCGTCACCGCGTTCGCGAGCCTGAACCGCCAGTCGGTGGACATGAAGCTCGCCGAGACGGTGCTGAAGGACCTTATCCCCAACGAGTCCGGTCCCGAGATCACCGCCGCGATGATCATGGCGCAGACTGTGGAGTACTTCGGGACGACGATCGAGGACCTCTGTGGACCGTCGCGGTCGCGCATGCTGGTGACCGCCCGGCAGATCGCGATGTACCTGTGCCGGGAGCTGACGGACCTGTCGCTGCCCAAGATCGGGCAGCAGTTCGGGGGCCGCGACCACACCACGGTCATGCACGCCGAGCGGAAAATCCGCAGCTTGATGGCCGAACGCCGGGCCATCTACAACCAGGTGACCGAGCTGACCGGGCGCATCAAGCACCAGGCCCGCAAGCGCTGAACCGACCGCGCCGGACGCCGCTCCGCCCTACCCATTCCAAGATCGGTTCACACAGGCTGGGGAAAACCCTGGGGAAGTCCGTGGATAACCCGGGGGAAAACCTGCGGAGAAGCTGGGGACGACTCGTGGATGGATTGTGGACCGGCTGGGGACGGCCAGGGGGCATCATGGGGACGACTCCGTGGACGACTTGGGGAAGCCCTGGGGACGGGGTGGGGACGACGCCGTTCCCGACCACCCGGTCACTGCCCGCCCGACGCTACGGGTGGGAGAACCTGCGGAAAACTCGTGGAGAACCGGGGGAAGAGGTGGGGACACCGTGTGGGGAAAGATTCGTCATCCCCATGCGCGCCCGCCCCGTCCACCGGCGCTCCACACGGGACGTGGACAAAAATCCACCCGTTCACCTGCGGAAACAAGGGTTGTCCACCGTGTCCACAGTCCCTATGACGAGTACTACCTCTTTGTTCTAACCAAGAAAAGATCCCTCTCAAGTTAGGGCCTGGGGATGGAGCGTCCCGAGCGCGCGACCCGGCCCCGCTCCACCTCACCCTTGTCCGACACCTGCAGGAGGCGGGTCCCCTTGAAGTTCCGCATCGACAGAGACGCCCTGGCCGAAGCCGTGGCCTGGACCGCGCGCACCCTTCCCCAGCGGCCCCCGGTCCCGGTGCTCGCCGGAATGCACATCGAGGCCAGCGACCGGCTGAAGCTGTCGGCGTTCGACTACGAGGTCTCGGCGCAGGTCTCCACCGACATCGACACCGAGGACCCGGGCACCGCCCTGGTGTCGGGCAAGCTGCTCGCCGAGATCTGCCGCGCGCTTCCTCCCCACCCTGTGGAGTTCACGACCGACGGCGCGAAGGTGATGCTGCGCTGCGGCAGCGCGAAGTTCACACTCCTCACCATGCCTGTGGAGGACTACCCGACGCTGCCGGAGATGCCGCCGGCCGCCGGGTCGGTGGGCAGCGACGAGTTCGCCGCCGCCGTGTCCCAGGTCGCCATCGCCGCGGGCCGCGACGACACCATCCCCATGCTCACCGGCGTGCGGGTGGAGATCGAGGGCGAGACCGTCACGCTGGCGTCCACCGACCGGTACCGCCTGGCGGTCCGGGAGCTGCACTGGAAGCCCGAGCGCCCCGACTTCTCGGCCGTGGCCCTGGTGCCCGCCAAGACCCTCGCCGACACCGCCAAGTCGCTGACCTCCGGCGCCGAGGTGTCGATCGCGCTGGGCGGGGCGGGCGGCACCGGCGAGGGCATGATCGGTTTCTCCGGCGGCGGCCGCCGCACCACCTCGCGGCTGCTGGACGGCGACTTCGTCAAGTACCGGTCGCTGCTGCCGTCGGAGTACGCGGGCCTGGCGGAGGTGTCCACCTCGCCGTTCATCGAGGCCGTCAAGCGCGTGTCGCTGGTCGCCGAGCGCAACACGCCGGTCCGCCTGTCATTCCGCAAGGGCGAGGTCGTCCTGGAGGCCGGGACCGGGGACGAGGCGCAGGCCGTGGAGGCCCTGGAGGCCAATCTGGAGGGCGACGACATCGAGATCGCGTTCAACCCCGGGTTCCTGCTGGACGGCCTGTCACAGATCGGCTCGGACGTGGCGCGGCTGTCGTTCACCACGCCGACCAAGCCCGCCGTCCTGACCGGCAAGCCCGCCGCCGAGGGCGAGAACCCCCACTACCGCTACCTGATCATGCCGGTGCGGCTGACGGGGTAAGACGCGTCAAGGGGGCATACCAGGGGGGATCAGCCCGTGCCGCGCCATGATGGGCACGGACCTCAAGGACAGGGGAGTGAAGCAATGGAGCTGGGGATGATCGGCCTGGGCCGGATGGGCGGCAACATGGCCGAACGTCTGCGCCGCGGCGGCCACACCGTCGTCGGGTACGACCGCGACCCGAAGATCAGCGACGTGTCCTCGCTGGAGGAGCTGGTCGAACGCCTGTCGCCGCCGCGGGCCGTGTGGGTCATGGTGCCGGCCGGCGCCCCGACCCAGGAGACCATCAACAGGCTGGGGGAACTGCTGTCCCCCGGTGACGTCGTCGTCGACGGCGGCAACTCCCACTACGTGGACGACCAGAAGCACGGCGAGCAGCTCGCCGCCAAGAACATCGGGTTCGTCGACTGCGGCGTGTCCGGCGGCGTGTGGGGCCTGCAGAACGGCTACGCGCTGATGGTCGGCGGCGACGAGGACAACGTCAAGCGCCTCATGCCGATCTTCGAGACGCTCAAGCCGGAGGGCGAGTTCGGCTTCGTCCACAGCGGGAGGGTCGGCGCGGGCCACTTCGTGAAGATGGTCCACAACGGCATCGAGTACGCGATGATGCAGGCGTTCGGCGAGGGCTACGAGCTCATCGAGGCCGCCGACATCGTCACCAACGTGCCCGAGACGTTCCGCTCCTGGCAGGAGGGGACCGTCATCCGGTCCTGGCTGCTGGACCTGATGAACCGCGCGCTGGCCGACGATCCCGAGCTGGAGCGCATCCGCGGCTACGCCAACGACTCCGGCGAGGGCCGCTGGACGGTCCAGGCGGCCGTCGACCACGCGGTCCCGCTCCCGGCGATCACGGCGTCGCTGTTCGCGCGCTTCGCGAGCCGCCAGGACGACTCCCCGGCGATGAAGGTCGTGGCGGCCCTGCGCAACCAGTTCGGCGGCCACGCGGTGGAGTCGGCCAAGGGCGCCGACTCCCCGGGCGCCGACGTGGCTCCCCCGGCGACCTGACCCCGCCGATCCCGGCCGACGCCGACGGGCCGCCCCACCGCGGGGCGGCCCGTCGGCGTTCGTCCACAGACCGTGGACGACGGCACCGGTCCGGCGGTGGGAATCCGCGGTCGGGATCGGCACGCCGGTCCCGGTGCCGGACCCGGCCGACCCGGCGATGGCGGCGGCACTGCCCGCGGCGGGCCTGGCCGCGCCGCGCGGACGGCGCGTCAACGGCAAGGCGGTCCTGGACGTCGGGCCGGCCGGCGGCTGAGGCGCCGTGGCGTTGTCCACACCCTGTGGCCACCGGACGCGGTGAGCCGGGCGGGGGCTCCGGGAAGCCGTCCACAGGGCGTGGACGGCCTCCCGGCGGAACGTCAGCGGAAGTCCGCGGCGTGGTCGGCCGCCCACTGGCGGAAGGACCGGGCCGGAACCCCGGTCACCTCCTCCACCGTGGAGGTGACCCTGCCAGGCCGTTCCGCCAGCGCGGCGAAACCGTCCAGCATCACGTCGGCGAACTCGGGCGGGAACCCCGCCGCGACCTTGCGGGTGTGCGCCTCGGCGCGGGAGATCTCCCGCCACCGCACCGGACGCCCGATCGCCTCCCCGATGATCCGCGCCTGCTCGACCTGCGTCAGCAGCTCGGGGCCGGTCAGCTCGTAGGCCGCTCCGGCGTGGCCGTCCTCGGTGAGCGCGCGGGCCGCCACGGCCGCGATGTCCCGCTCGTGGATCAGCGACGCGGCGACCTGGCCGTGGATGTCGCTGACGGTGCCGTGGGCGCGGATCTCCTCCGCCCACGCCAGCGTGTTGGTCGCGAACCCCCACGGGCGCAGGAACGTCCACTCCAGCCCGGACGCCGCGATCGGCGCCTCCAGGTCGGCGTGCAGCCTCCCGATCACGTTGTCGTCGGTCCCCACGCCGTCCAGGACCGCCGCCGACGACAGCAGCACGACACGCCGCGCGTGCGCGGCGACCGCCTCGACGACGGCGGGCGCGGCGTCGGCGGTCGGCATCGGCCAGACCAGGAACACCGCCTCCACCCCCGGCAGCGCGGCCCCGATCGTCGTCAGGTCCCCGGCCACGACGTCGGCCCCGGCGGGCAGGCCCGCCGCCGCGGGGTCGCGGGTCAGGGCACGGACCGGGACCCCGTCCCTCAGCAGCAGGTCCACGAGGGGCCGTCCGACGTTGCCGGAGGCTCCGGTCACCAGGATCATGCGTCGTCCTCTCCCCGGGCTCCCGGGAGGGAGCCCGCTCGGTACGGGTGTGCAGGTGAGGGACGCTAGGACGCCGCCGGTCCGGCCGAATCCGTCACCTGACCGGTCGGGGCCCCGGTCTTCTTCCACCGCTGTGGACAACACGGATGCCGCGGCGAGGCCCTACCCTCGTTACTCGTGCACGTGGCCCATCTCTCGCTCCAGGACTTCCGCTCGTACGCCACCGCCGAGGTGCCGCTCGACGCGGGCGTCACCGCGTTCGTGGGCCCCAACGGGCAGGGCAAGACCAACCTCGTCGAGGCGATCGGGTACGTCGCCACGCACGGCAGCCACCGGGCCGCCACCGACGCGCCGCTGGTCCGGCAGGGGGCGCCGCGGGCCATCGTGCGCGCCGGGGTGGTCCGCGACGACCGCAAGGCCCTGATCGAGCTGGAGATCAACCCGGGTAAGGCCAACCGGGCCCGCCTCAACCGCTCCCCCGTCCCCCGGCCCCGGGAGATCCTGGGGGTGCTGCGGACCGTGCTGTTCGCGCCCGAGGACCTGTCGCTGGTCAAGGGCGACCCGGGGGAGCGCCGCCGGTTCCTGGACGAGCTGCTGACCACCCGCGCCCCGCGCTTCGCCGGGGTCCGCTCCGACTACGAGCGCGTCCTCAAGCAGCGCAACGCCCTGCTCAAGTCCGCCGCCGCGCACCGCCGCTCCCCCGGCCCCGAGGTGCTGGCCACCCTCGACGTGTGGGACACCCACCTGGCCCGCACCGGGTCCGAGCTGCTCGCCGCCCGGCTGGAGCTGGTGGAGGGGCTGCGCCCGCTGGTCGCCGCCTCCTACGCCGAGCTCGCCCCCCACAGCGGCGCCGCCGACCTGCTCTACAAGAGCTCCCTCGGCGCCGCCGAGCTGTCCACCGACCGCGCGCAGCTCGCCGAACAGCTGCTGGGCGGCGTCGCCGAGGCCCGCAAACAGGAGCTGGAACGCGGCGTCAGCCTCGTCGGCCCGCACCGCGACGAACTCGTCCTGCGGCTGGGGGACCTGCCCGCGCGGGGCTACGCCAGCCACGGCGAGTCCTGGTCGTTCGCGCTGGCGCTGCGGCTGGCGGCGTTCGAGCTGCTGCGCGCCGACGGAGACGACCCCGTCCTGATCCTGGACGACGTGTTCGCCGAGCTCGACGCCGGACGCCGCGCGCGGCTCGCCGGGATGGTCGCGCCCGCCGAGCAGGTGCTGGTCACCGCCGCCGTCCCGGAGGACGTTCCCAAGGAGCTGACCGGCGCGACCTACGCCGTCTCCGGCGGCCAGGTGGTCCCCGACCGGGACATGCTCGGCTGACCGGAAGGGGGAGAAGATGACCGACGATCCACAGGGTGTGCACAACCCGCCGGACGAGCCCGCTGCCCCGGCGGACTCCGGCCCGGCCCCCGGCTCGCCGCCCGCCAAGACGGGCATCGAGCTCGCGCGCGAGGCCCTCGCCCAGGCCAAGGCCGACGCCCTCAAACGCGGGACCCTCCCCGGCCAGGGCCGCAAACGCGCCAGGAACCCCCTGCCCGCCCGCCCCCTCGAACCCGGCCGCGGCGGCGACCCCCGGCGGTTCGGCGCGGCCATCCGCGACCTGCTGGCCACCCGCGGCTGGGAGCAGCGCGCGGCCGTCGGCGGCGTCTTCGGCAACTGGCCCGGCATCGTCGGCCCCGAGCTCGCCGAGCACACCAGGCCCGAGAAGTTCGAGAACGGCGAGCTCACCGTCGTCGCCGACTCCAACACCTGGGCCACCCAGCTGCGCCTGCTCGCCGCCACCCTGGTCCGCCGCCTCAACGAGGAGCTCGGCCAGGGCACCGTCAAACGCGTCAAGGTCGTCGGCCCCTCCTCGGGCCCCCGCCGCACCGGGGCCTGGCGGGTCCGCTGACCCCCGCCCGCCGTGTTCGCCGCGTCCGGGCCCCGCGAACGCGCTGATCACGCCCCGTCCCCGGGAGGCATCGTTTTGTCGGTGCCGGGTGAGAACATCAGTGTGGAGTGAGCGGCAGCGGTTTCCGCTACGAGCGCTTCACAGACCAGACAAGCCCCGGGGGTGAATGGGGGGATGCACCTCCGCGCCCGTTCGACCGCCACACGGCCACACAGCGTCCGTCAGTGCCACTTTCCGACCCGTCACCGGGTAGAATGAAACCGGGTTCAGGATGCTGCGCCGCCATGGGTCGCCCCGGGGCTCTGGCCGACACGGCCGGAGCGCAAGGGCGCCCTTACGTGTGTTACGGGGCACACCGCGTTCACCGTGAGTTCATAAGCAGGGCGTGGGGCGGCGGCGACGCGTCCCCGGCAGGAGGATCTCCTTTGGCGTACGACGCTAGTTCGATCACCGTCCTTGAGGGCCTGGAAGCGGTTCGCAAGCGGCCCGGCATGTACATCGGGTCGACCGGGGAACGCGGCCTGCACCACCTGGTCTACGAGATCGTCGACAACTCCGTCGACGAGGCCCTGGCCGGCTATGCCGACGCCATCGAGGTCACCCTGCTGGCCGACGGCGGCGTGCGGGTCGTCGACAACGGCCGCGGCATCCCCGTCGGCGAGCATCCGGTGGAGAAGAAACCGGCCGTCGAGCTGGTGCTGACCACCCTGCACGCCGGCGGCAAGTTCGACGGCAAGTCCTACGCGGTCTCCGGCGGCCTGCACGGCGTCGGCTCCGCCGTGGTCAACGCGCTGTCCACCCGGCTGGAAGCCGAGATCCGCACCGACGGCCACTACTGGCGCCAGTCCTACACCTGGCAGGGCGCCGAGGGCCCCCTGGAGAAGGGCGAGCCCACCGACGAGACCGGCACCCAGATCACCTTCTGGCCCGACGCCGAGATCTTCGAGACCCTCGACTGGAACTTCGAGACCCTCTCCCGCCGCATGCAGGAGATGGCGTTCCTCAACCGCGGCCTGTCCATCACGCTGCGCGACGAGCGTCCCGACCACCTCAACGGCGACGACGGCGGCGAGGCCCGCGTGGTCGCCTACCACTACGAGGGTGGCATCGAGGACTTCGTCCGCTACCTCAACGCCAAGAAGGACGCCGTCCACGAGTCGGTCATCTACTTCGGCGACGACACCGAGGGCATGTCGGTCGAGATCGCCATGCAGTGGAACTCCTCCTACACCGAGTCGGTCCACACCTTCGCCAACACCATCAACACCGCGGAGGGCGGCACCCACGAGGAGGGCTTCCGCGCGGCGCTGACCACCATCGTCAACCGGTACGCCCGCGACAAGGGCCTGCTGCGCGACAAGGACGACAACCTCACCGGCGAGGACGTCCGCGAGGGCCTCACCGCGATCATCTCGATCAAGCTGGCCGACCCGCAGTTCGAGGGCCAGACCAAGACCAAGCTCGGCAACTCCGAGGCCAAGGCGTTCGTGCAGCGCGCCTGCAACGAGCACCTGCGCGACTGGTTCGAGGAGAACCCCGGCGAGGCCAAGGAGATCATCACCAAGGCCACCCAGGCCGCGCGCGCCCGCGTCGCCGCCCGCCAGGCCCGCGACCTGACCCGCCGCAAGAGCCTGCTGGAGTCCACCTCGCTGCCGGGCAAGCTGGCCGACTGCCAGTCCACCGACCCCAGCCGGTCCGAGCTCTACATCGTCGAGGGCGACTCGGCCGGCGGCTCCGCCAAGGGCGGCCGCAACCCGCACTTCCAGGCCATCCTGCCCATCCGCGGCAAGATCCTGAACGTCGAGAAGGCGCGCATCGACAAGATCCTCAAGAACAACGAGGTCCAGGCGATCATGACCGCCCTGGGCACCGGCGTGCACGACGAGTTCGACATCGAGAAGCTGCGCTACCACAAGATCATTTTGATGTCGGACGCCGACGTCGACGGCCACCACATCAACACGCTGCTGCTCACCCTGCTGTTCCGCTTCATGAAGCCGCTCATCGAGGCCGGGCACGTCTACCTCTCGCAGCCGCCGCTCTACAAGATCAAGTGGGACGGGCGCGGCACCGACGTCGACTACGCCTACTCCGACCGCGAGCGGGACCAGGTCATCGAGGCCGGGATCGCCGCGGGCAAGCGCGACCCCCGCCCCCGCGACCAGGTGCAGCGCTTCAAGGGTCTGGGCGAGATGAACGCCAACGAGCTGTGGGACACCACCATGGACCCCGCCAAGCGCGTCCTCCTGCAGGTCCAGCTCGACGACGCCGCCCAGGCCGACGAGCTGTTCAGCGTCCTGATGGGCGAGGAGGTCGAGCCTCGCCGCGAGTTCATCCAGCGCAACGCCAAGGACGTCCGCTTCCTGGACATCTGACGCGCTGACCGCGGCCCGAGCTTGCTTCCACAACGAAGAAGAGGTCTTACACAGTGACGGACGTGACCACAGCGGACGGACCCGGCGAGCGGATCGAACCGGTCGACATCCAGGTCGAGATGCAGAAGAGCTATCTCGACTACGCGATGTCGGTCATCGTCGCCCGCGCCCTGCCCGAGGTGCGCGACGGCCTGAAGCCCGTGCACCGCCGCGTGCTGTACGCCATGTACGACGGCGGGTACCGCCCCGACCGCGGCTACTTCAAGTGCGCGCGCGTCGTCGGCGACGTCATGGGTAACTACCACCCCCACGGCGACTCGGCGATCTACGACGCGCTGGTCCGGCTCGCCCAGCCCTGGTCGATGCGCTACCCGCTGGTCGACGGCAACGGCAACTTCGGCTCCCGCGGCAACGACCCCGCCGCCGCCATGCGCTACACCGAGTGCCGCATGGCGCCGCTGGCCATGGAGCTGCTGCGCGACATCGACAAGGAGACCGTCGACTTCTCGCCGAACTACGACGGCCGCTCCCAGGAGCCGGACGTCATGCCGTCCCGCTACCCCAACCTCCTGGTCAACGGCTCGGCGGGCATCGCGGTCGGCATGGCCACCAACATCCCGCCGCACAACCTGCGCGAGGTCGCCGACGGCGTCCGCTGGTTCCTCGACAACTACGGCGCCACCGACGAGGAGCTCCTCGAGGCCCTCATCGAGCGCGTCAAGGGCCCCGACTTCCCGACCGCCGGCCTCATCGTCGGCCGCAAGGGGATCGAGGAGGCCTACCGCACCGGCCGCGGCTCCATCACCATGCGCGCCGTCGTCGAGGTCGAGGAGATCCAGAACCGCACCTGCCTGGTCGTCACCGAACTGCCCTACCAGGTCAACCCCGACAACCTCGCCCTCAAGATCGCCGAGCTGGTCAAGGACGGCAAGCTCGACGGCATCGCCGACGTCCGCGACGAGACCTCCGGCCGCACCGGCCAGCGCCTCGTCATCGTCCTCAAGCGCGACGCCGTCGCCAAGGTCGTCCTCAACAACCTCTACAAGCACACCCAGCTCCAGGAGACCTTCGGCGCGAACATGCTCGCGCTGGTCGACGGCGTCCCCCGCACCCTCCGGCTGGACCAGTTCATCCGGCACTGGGTCGACCACCAGATCGACGTCATCGTCCGCCGCACCCGCTTCCTGCTCCGCAAGGCCGAGGAGCGCGCCCACATCCTGCGCGCCCTCCTGAAGGCCCTGGACCGCATCGACGAGGTCATCGCCCTCATCCGGCGCTCCCCGTCCGCGCAGGAGGCCCAGCAGGGCCTGATGAGCCTGCTGGAGATCGACGAGGTCCAGGCCCAGGCCATCCTCGACATGCAGCTCCGCAAGCTCGCCGCCCTGGAACGCCGGTCCATCACCGACGAGTACGACAAGCTGATGGCCGAGATCACCGACTACAACGACATCCTCGCCTCCCCCGAGCGGCAGCGACGGATCATCGGTGACGAGCTCGCCCCCATCGTCGAGAAGTACGGCGACGAGCGTCGCACCCAGATCATCCCCTTCGACGGCGACGTCTCCTACGAGGACCTCATCGCCGAAGAGGACATCGTCGTCACCATCACCCGCGGCGGCTACGCCAAGCGCACCCGCACCGACGCCTACCGCGCCCAGCGGCGCGGCGGCAAGGGCGTCCGCGGCGCCCAGCTCAAGCAGGACGACATCGTCGACCAGTTCTTCGTCACCACGACGCACCACTGGATCCTGTTCTTCACCAACAAGGGCCGCGTCTACCGCGCCAAGGCCTACGAGCTGCCCGACGCCGGCCGCGACTCCCGCGGCCAGCACGTCGCCAACCTCCTGGCGTTCCAGCCCGACGAACGCATCGCCCAGGTCATGGACCTCCGCGACTACGACGTCGCGCCCTACCTGGTCATCGCCACCAAGAGGGGCAAGGTCAAGAAGACCGCCCTGCGCGACTACGACTCGCCCCGCTCCGGCGGCATCATCGCCATCAACCTGCTGGACGACGACGAGGTCATCGCCGCCCGCCTGGTCTCGCCCGACGACGACCTGCTGATGGTCTCCACCAACGCCCAGGCCATCCGGTTCCACGCCGACGACGACTCCCTGCGCCCCATGGGCCGCGCCACCTCCGGGGTCATCGGCATGCGCTTCGAGGAGGACCAGCACGTCCTCAACATGCTCGTGGTGCAGGACGAGGAGCAGGACGTGCTGGTCGCCACGGAGGGCGGCTACGCCAAGCGGACCCCCGCCGGCCAGTACCCGACCCAGGGACGCGGCGGCAAGGGCGTTCTCACCGCTAAGATCGTGGAATCTCGCGGCAGGTTGGTAGGGGCACTCATGGTGGGCCCGGACGACGAGGTGTTCGCCATGACGTCCAACGGCGGCGTCATCCGCACGCGTGCGGCAGAGGTCAAGCAGTCCGGACGCCAGACCATGGGCGTGCGTCTGATGAACCTCGCGGACGGGGACAGCGTCGTCGCGATCGCGAGGAACGTAGAGTCCATGGAGGACTCGGACGCCGAGACGGACGAAGGGGGCACGGCCAGTGACGTTTCCCCCGCCCAGGAGGACTCGTGACCACTCAGCCCGGTGACGGCAAGGGCAAGCCCAAGAAGACCGTGGCCGCCGCGTCCGCCAAGCCCGCCAGGGACGAGACCAAGGTCGACCTCAAGCCCGTGGACGAGACCACCCCGGACCTGACGGCGATCAAGGACGACTCCCCGGCCGACACCGAGGACAAGGCGATCGCGCCGGTGAAGGACCCGGTCAAGAGCAGCGGCGAAACGCCCAAGCCGAAGACCGAGGCTTCCACGAAGCCCACCGCGGCGAAGGACACCAAGACCGACATCAAGACCGACGCCACGGCCAAGCCGGCCAAGACCGACACCAGGAAGCCCGACTGGACCAAGCCCGCCGAACCGGCGTCCTCGGTCTCCGGCAGCCGCGTGGACAAGCCGCTCGGCTCCGGGGCCGCGCCCGCCGCGAGCGCCACCCGTTCCTCCGGTGGCTTCGCGGGCACCGTCCTGAAGGACCGCCCGGCGACCGACAAGAAGGACACCAAGGACGACGCGGCGAAGAAGCCCGCCACCGGCAAGCCGGCCCGCAGGGCCCAGCTCCAGCTCGCGCGCCTGGAGCCCTGGTCGGTCATGAAGTTCAGCTTCGTGATGTCGCTGGTCTGCTTCGTCGTCCTGCTCGTCGCGGTGATCGTCCTGTGGCTCATCCTGTCGGGCCTGGGCGTCTTCTCGGCGATCAGCGACACCGTCAACGAGCTGACCCGCCAGCAGGGCCAGACCGGCGGCGGCCTGGACGCCGGAAGCTGGTTCTCCTTCGCCCGCGTCTTCGGCTACACCGTCCTCGTCGGCGCGCTGAACGTCCTGCTGATCACGGCCCTGTCCACGGTCGGATCGGTGATCTACAACCTGGCCGCCGACCTGGTCGGAGGCGTCGAGGTCACCCTCAAGGAGGCCGAGTAGCCGACCTGGCATAACGATTACCGGTCCGCCCACGAGATGCGGTAATCTCTCATGCGTCGCCGGGAAACAGCAACGAGGACCGGCGACGCAGCGAGGGCGTATAGCTCAGTCGGTTAGAGCGCATCCCTGATAAGGATGAGGCCGGAGGTTCAAGTCCTCCTACGCCCACATACCCGAAATGTCGGATATGAGACCCCACTCTTTGCGAGTGGGGTCTTTGTGTGTCTATCGCCGAATCGATGGCGACGGCGTCCCCGGCTCTTCATCATGTTTTCCATGAAGCTGATGGTGCAGGTGAAACTGCTTCCATCGCCTCAGCAGGAAGAGGCGCTGGCGGCCACCCTGCACGCCTGCAACGAGGCGGCCAACCGGGTCTCCGTGCGGGTCTTCGAGACCGGCGTCCATGCCCGCGTGCCGTTGCAGAAGCTGGTGTACGCCGATCTCAAGGCCGCGGGACTGGCCGCGCAGGCGTCCCTGCACGTGATCCGCAAGGTCGCCGACGCCTACACGGTGGGGCGTTCCCAGGTGAGTAAGCGGTTGGTGCGCGGCCGGGGGCGGCAGCGCGCCGAAGGGAAGCCCGTCGAGTTCCGTCCGGACGCCGCGCAGCCGTTCGACGATCGCTGCCTGTCGTGGTGGTGGGAGGACCGCCAGGTGTCGATCTGGACGGTCCGTGGTCGGGTGCGGGGCGTCCCGTTCGCCGCCACGTCCGAGCAACTGGACATGCTGGTCCGGTACCGGAAGGGCGAGTCCGATCTGGTGTGTCGTGCGGGCAAGTGGTTCCTGGTCGCCACCTGCGAGGTGCCGGAGGCGGCGTTGAACGCCGAGCCCATGGACTGGATCGGTGTCGATCGCGGGATCGTCAACCTTGCGACCACCAGTGACGGACGGAACCATCAGGGTGCCGGGTTGACCCGGTACCGGCGGCGGATGGCCCGTGTCCGGGCCGAGGTGCAGTCGAAGGGCACCAGGTCCGCCAGGCGCAAGCTGCGTCGCCGGGCGCGCAAGGAAGCCCGGCATGCGTCCTGTGTCAATCACAGGATCGCCAAGGAGATCGTGGCCGATGCCCAACGCACCGGGCGCGGGATCGCCGTGGAGGATCTGCGCGGCATCCGCGAACGGGTACGGCTCAGGCGGCACCAGCGGGCCATGCTCTCTCGTTGGCCGTACCACCAGATCGTGGATTACCTGGCGTACAAGGCCAGGCGGGCGGGTGTTCCGTTCCTCGTGGTGGATCCGGCCTACACGTCCCAGACGTGTCCGCGGTGCGGGCATGTCTCCCGCCGGAACCGTCCTCGTCGGGACGACTTCCGATGTCAGGTCTGCGGGCTCGCTGGCCCGTCGGACCATGTCGCCGCTGTGAATGTGCGCCAGCGCGCCAGAGTGGCATGGGCTCTTGTCAACGCGCCTATTGCGGACGGCGGACCAGAGGTGAGGTTCGCCGAGCTGCAAGCTCACAACATTCCATCGTGAGCGGTTGACGTCCTGGTACGCCTACACGCTTTAGGGCCAGCGCCCGGTCCCGTTCCAGGGGCCGGGCGTCGCCGTGTCACGTGTACTGGTGGCATTCGCCGGTGAAGACGGTGGCGAGCTCGGATCTGATGATCGAGGTCGCGAGCGGCTCGTCCGCGGTTTCCGGGGTGCGGTAGACCTGCATGGCCAGGCCCTCGGTCACGGCGGCGAGGCGGACGGCGGCGGGGCGGGGGTCCAGGTCCTCGGCGACCTCGCCGCATTCCTTGCCGTTGTGGATCGCCTGCGCCAGGTCGTCGCGGAGCGCTCGGGCGGTCCGCACGTCCACCTCGGCGAGGGCGGGGACGTCGAGGGTGCGTCCGGCGAAGGCCCGGGTGACGCGGAACTCGGTGCGGCGGACGGCGTCGAGGGGGAGCAGTTCGGTCAGCGCCTCGGCGAGGATGCCGGCGATGGGGCGGTGGTGGCGGGTCCCGGCCTGGACGTGGGCGTTCACGCGGTCGCGGATCTGCGTGGTGACCTGCTGGAAGGCGTGCAGGAGCATGTCGTCCTTGGTGCGGAAGTAGTGCTGGACGAGCCCGACGGAGATGCCGGCGGTGGCGGCGGTGCGGGCGACGGTGACGGCGTCGAGGCCGTGGTCGGAGATGAGTTCGCAGACGGCGGTGGCGATCTGGCGCCGGCGTTCGTGGTGATCGGCGGTCCTGGGCACTTGTTGACCATATCGCCATACGGTAAAACCGTATGGCGATATGGTTATCCGTGCGTCCCTCGGAAGGCGAGGCCCTGTGCGTTGGTGGAACGCGGCGATCCTGCTGCTGCTCCTGTCCGTTCTTCTCCCTGCCGCTCCCGCCGTGGCCCGGCCCGACGCGTATGCCGCGCTCGACGCGCACATCCGCGCCCGGATGAGGGACGCGCGGGTGCCGGGGCTCGCCTATGCCGTGGTCGGCCCCGGTGGTCCTGTGCACCAACGGGCCTGGGGAAAGGACGGGCGCGGCCGTCCGGTGACGGCCGACACCCCGTTCCTGTGGGGTTCGGTGGCCAAACCGGCGACGGCGACGGCGGTCATGGCTCTGGTGCGGTCGGGGCGCCTCGGCCTGGACGACCGGGTCGTGGAGCACTTGCCGCGTTTCCGGTTCGGTGGCGCGGCGCACGCCTCCCGTGTCACGGTCCGCCATCTGCTCAACCAGACGGCGGGGATCCCCGAACGGCCCACGCTCAAGCTCGCCGACTGTTTCGGCTGCCCGCGTCCCGCTGAGCGTCTCGGCGGGTTGGACGGGGTGGACCCGCTGGGCCCGCCGGGGAGCAGGTACGCCTATGCCAGTGCCAACTACCTGGTGCTGGCGGCCGTGGTCGAGGCGGTCACCCGGCGTCCCTTCGCGGAGCACCTGCGCCGGGCGGTCCTGGACCCGGCCGGTATGGACGGGGCCATCGCCGATGCCGCGACGGCTTCGAGGAGGGGGCTGCCGCCGGGGCATCAGCTGATGTGGGGGGTGCCGTCCGCGGTCGCCGACGGGTTCGACGACCACGGCGCGGCCTACGGCTATCTGGGCGGTGACCTGAACGATCTCGCGGCGTTCGCGGCGTTCCAGCTGCGTTCGGGCGACGGGACGCTCGCGCCTGAGGACGTGCGGCTCATGCGCCGGGAGGGCAAGCCCGGTTCGGGTTACGGGATGGGATGGCGTGTCGGCGGCCTGAAGCCGCCGCTCGACCGGGCCGTCTGGCACACGGGGGCGACCCCTGGTTATTCGGCGATGGTGTTCCTGATCCCGGAGCGCGGTCTCGCGCTCGTGCTGCACCAGAACCTGCACGGTCTGCTGCATGACGGCGCGGTGATGCAGGTGGGTTTCGACGCCGCCCGGCTGCTGGCGGGCGGTGGCCTGGGCGGTTCCTCTTCCGCGACCGGTTACCACGCGACGGTCTGGGGTGTGACCGTGCTCGCGTTGGGGCTGGTGCTGGCGGCGGGACGTTCGGTGGTCCGGCTGCGCCGCCCGGAGGTCTCGCGCCGGAGTTCCGTCGCCTGGGTGCTGGTGGGCGTGGTGCCGCTGGTCCTGGCGGTGTGGGCGTCCGGTCAGCTGGGGGTGCGGCCGTTGGCGACGTGGCTGCCTGACGCGTTCGCCGCGTTGTGCGTCGCGGTGGCCGCCGGTGCCGTCACCGTCGTGTGCGGGGCGTTCGCCCTGGTCAGGTGTGGCAGTCGACGACGGTGACCCGCTCGTCGTCGGGCACGGGGGCCAGGGTGCGTTCCCGGCTGTCCGGGAACGCACCCTCGGGGCCGACCACCCACCGGCCGGGCTCGTCCGGCAGGGAGATGATCGGGTAGCGGTTCAGGTGGCCTGCAACGCGACCGTGGGGGACAGCCGGGCGGCGCGGACCGCCGGGTAGAGCCCGGCGAGCATCCCGATGGCCAGCGTGGCGGCGAGACCGCCGGTGAGGGACCAGAGCGGCACGGTCGGCGGCAGCCCCATGAAGGTCGCGTAGCCGAACGTCGCCGCCGCGCCCAGCACCGCGCCCGCGATCCCGCCGAGCCCCGACAGCAGCAGCGACTCGGTCACGAACTGGAGGCGGATCTGTCCGCGTGTGGCGCCCAGCGACCGGCGCAGCCCGATCTCGTGGCGGCGTTCCAGCACCGAGATCACCATGGTGTTGGCGACGCCGACGCCGCCGACCAGCAGCGCGACCGCGCCCAGCCCGAGCAGCAGGTCGGTGAACGCGCCCGCCGCCGCGGCCTTGGCGCGCAGCGCCGTCGAGGGGTCGGTGACCTTGACGTCCTGCGGATCGCGCGGGTTGATCGTGCGGGGCAGCAGGGCGCGGACCGACGCGACGGCGGCGTCGGTGGAGCGCTGGTAGACCGCGGTGGGGTGGCCGTCGAAGCCCAGCAGCCGCCGGGCGGCGTCCCAGCCGACCAGGGCGGAGCGTTCGATCTCGGGGGCCAGCGGCAGGTCGTCGAGGATGCCGATCACGGTGAAGTAGCGGTCGCCGATGAAGACCTGTTCGCCGGGCGCGGTGACGCCGAGCCGCCGGGCGGCGACCGAGCCGAGCACGACGGCGGGGTGGCGGCCGGTGGCGGCGTTCAGCCAGGTTCCGGTGCGGACGCGGCCGCGCAGGGTGGTGAGCAGGTCCCGGGTGGCGGCCTGGACGGTGAGCCCGCCGGTCTCGCCCTTGGGGACGCGGTCGGTACGGCGGACGGTGGCGGGGGTGCCGCCGGTGGCGGCGGCGTGCCGGACACCGGGGATGCGGAGCACCATGCGTTCGGCCCCTTCGGGCAGCGAGGTCTGCTTACCGGTGAACATGGATTCTCCGGGGGAGGCCACGAGCATGTTGGTGCCGAGCCTCTCCAGCTGCCGGATCACCCCGGCCTTGCCGGACGCCGAGACGCCCACCACGGAGATCATGGTGGCGATGCCGATCGCGATGCCGAGCGCGGACAGGACGATCCGGGCGGGGCGGGCGCGCAGGCCCGCCGAGCCGGCGCGCAGCACGTCGGCGGGGCGGAGCCGGGCGGGCGTCAGCCGTGTCCTGGTCATTCGTGTCCCGGTCATGCGTGTCCCGGTCATCGGACCGCCGCCTCGTCGGCGACGACGCGGCCGTCGCGGACGCGCACCCGGCGGGGCAGCGCGGCGGCGATCTCGTGGTCATGGGTGATCACGGCGATGGTGGTGCCCTCGGCGTTCAGGTCGCGCAGCAGTTCCAGGACCGCCCCGCCCGAGGCGGTGTCGAGCGCGCCGGTCGGTTCGTCGGCCAGCAGCAGGTCGGGGTCGCCGGCGACGGCGCGGGCGATGGCGACGCGTTGCCGCTGCCCGCCGGACAGTTCGTGGGGGCGGTGGGTGAGGCGTTCGGCGAGACCGACGCGTTCCAGGGCCGCGGCGGCGCGGCGGCGGCGTTCCCGGAGCGGCGTGCCGCGGTACAGGAGGCCGTCGGCGACGTTGTCCAGCGCCGTCAGCCCGGGGGCCAGGTGGAACGACTGGAAGACGAACCCGATGTGCCGCGCCCGCAGCGCCGCCAGCTCCCGGTCGGTCAGCCCGGCCACGTCGTGTCCGGCGATCCGGACGGTGCCGCGGGTGGGCCGGTCGAGGCTGCCGACGATGTGCAGCAGCGTGGACTTGCCCGATCCCGAGGGACCGACGATCCCCACCAGCTCGCCGCGCCGGACGGTCAGGTCCACGCCCGCGAGCGCGACGACACCGCCGGGGTACTCCTTGCGGACGCCGGACAGTTCGACGACGTTCACGACTCGGGCACCTCCACCCGTGTTCCCTCGGCGACGCCGTCGCCCCGGACCTCGACGCGTCCGCCGCCGAAGACCCCGACCTCGACCTCGGCCGTCCGGCGCGCGCCGCCCGCGACGATCCGCACGCCGTAGCCGCCGCCGGGCAGCGCCAGCAGCGCCTGCACCGGGACCGACAGCACGTCGCGGCGGGTGCGGGTCGCCAGCGTCACGGTCACCGGGGCCTGGTCCAGGCCGCCCGCCCGGTCCGGGTCGTCGAGTCCGGCCAGGACCTCGATGCGGCTGGTGCCGTCCTCGTCCCTGGTGGCGCGCGCCCCGACCAAGCGGACCGTGCCCCTGGCGGTGCCGCCGCCGGGCAGGTCCACGGTGATCCTCGTGCCGCGACGGACCAGGCCCGCCTCGGCGACCTTCATGCGGAACGCGACCGTCCGCCGGGAGCCGGAGGCCGTCAGCACCGCCGTGCCGGGGGCGGCCCGGTCCCCCGCGGCGGCGTCGCGGCTCCCGACCCGGACGGGCCCCGGGGCGAAGACGATCTGTTCGGGGCCGGCGGTCCGGCCGCGCCGGTGGCCGTTGGCGCGCCGCCAGCGGTCGACCGCGTCCGCGGTGGCGCGGGTGAAGGAGCCGTCCACCGTCAGCGCGCCGCCGTAGCCGAGGGCGTTCAGGTTCTCCTCCAGCCGGCGCACGTCGGGCCCTTTGGAGCCGGTTCTGAGGACGCGGTACATGGGGCGTTCGCCGTACATCAGCCGGACGGGACGGCCGTCCAGCTCGTACAGCCGGTCGCCGCGCCGCAGCACCGTCCCGGCGCCCGGCAGCCAGGTGAGCGTTCCGGCGGCACCTGCCTTGATCTTGCGCTCTCCCCCGTAGCCGAGCGTCCCGTCGACCGTGGTGCCCTCGCTGAGGTCGCCGCGTTCCACCGGGACGGTGGGCAGGGGAACGGCGGTGGCCTTCGGCGGGCCGTCGCCGGTCGTGGTGACGGCGATGCCCGTTCCGGCGGCGACGGCCACGGCCGCCGCGACGCCGAGGAGCGTCCTGCGTCGCATCACCGGGCGTTGCACTCCTTCATGGCCCGCTCGAACCTGGCGGTGTCCCCGCCGGGCCTGATCGCCGGTTGCGCGCTCTTGTCGAACTTCGGATCGGGCATGTCGATGCCGTGTTCGCGCATGCAGCGGGCGAACTTGAGGGCCTTGTCCTTCTCCTCCTGGGTGGGGCCGCTGGGGGCCTCGGGCAGCCCCACCCGCGTGCGGCACTTCCGCATGGCCTCCTGGATCCTGCCGGGGTCGGTGTCCTTGCCGCCCACGGAGATCGACACGCCTTCCTGCCCGGGCTTGGGATCGGCCATCTCGATGCCGTTGTCGCGCATGCACCTGGCGAGCCTGAGCTGCTGGTCGTGGGTGCCGAACCGGGAGTCGGCCCCCGTCCGGCCGCCGGTCGCGCCGCCGGCGCCTGCGCCGTCCGCGCCGCCGCAGGCCGCGCCGAGGAACGCCAGCGCGGCGAGCCCCGAGGCCGCCGCGAGCATCCGGTACCTGTCGAACATCGCAGGGGTCCTTCCGGTCACGGCCGGACCCCGGCGGTCCGGCACCCCACGAACGGTGACCGGAACGCGGCTTTCGTTTCCCTAACCGGACGCTTTATCTTTTCGAAATCCCAGGTCAGGTAGGACGGGGGTATGCGTGTTCTGGTGGTGGAGGACGAGGCCTACCTGGCGGAGCTGATCGCCGAGGGTCTGCGGGCCGCGGCGATGGCCGCCGACGTCGCGATGGACGGGGCCGAGGCGCTGCGCCGGTTCGCGGACATGGACTACGACGTCCTGGTGCTGGACCGGGACCTGCCCGGCGTGCACGGCGACCAGGTCTGCCGGCAGGTGGTGCGCAGCGGGCGGCACACCCGGATCCTGATGCTCACCGCCTCGGGCACCGTCCGCGACCGCGTCGAGGGCCTGGGGCTGGGGGCCGACGACTACCTGCCCAAGCCGTTCTCCTACGAGGAGCTGGTCGCCCGCGTGGTGGCGCTGGGCCGCCGCGCCCGCCCCGCGCTGCCGCCCGTCCTGGAGAACGCCGACATCACCCTGGACACCTCCCGCCGCCAGGCGTACCGGGGCGGCCGCCGCCTGGAGCTGTCGCGCAAGGAGTTCGCGGTGCTGGAGACCCTCCTGCGGGCCGAGGGCGCCGTCGTCAGCCCCGAGGACCTGATCGAACAGGTCTGGGAGGAGCACGTCAGCTACTACTCCAACACCGTCCGTGTGACCGTCAGCAAGCTCCGCGCCAAGCTCGGCGACCCGAACCCCATCGAGACGGTCTCCGGCGCGGGCTACCGGATGGCCCCGTGAGGATCACCGCCCGCGCCCGGCTGACGGCGCTGTACGGCGGGCTGATCCTGCTGGCGGGCGGCGGGCTGATCGCGCTGGTCCACGTCCTGATGCGCCGCGCCCTGGCCCCGAGCCTCAGCCAGGCGATCACGGTGACGGTGTCGCGGGAGACCGCGAGGGCCGTGCCCGCCCGCCCCGCCGAGTACCTCCCGCACCAGCAGGACGAGGCGGTCCGCCTGGCGGACGCCGCCGAGCGGACGACCCTGGACCAGCTCCTGACCGTCTCCCTGGTCGCCCTGGCGGTCTTCGCGCTGCTGTCGATCGCCCTGGCCTGGTGGATGGCGGGCCGCGTCCTGCGCCCCGTGCACACGATCACCGCGACGGCCCGCCGCCTGTCCGGCGAGACCCTGCACGAACGCATCGCCCTGGCGGCGCCGCCGGGCGAGCTGAAGGACCTGGCGGACACGTTCGACGCGATGCTGGACCGCATCTCGGCGCTGGTGGCGTCCCAGCAGCGGTTCGTGGCGAACGCGGCCCACGAGCTGCGCACTCCCCTGGCCGTCCAGCGCGCCGCCCTGGAGATCGGCCTGTCCGACCCGACCCCCGAACGCGTGGCGGAGGTCCGCACCCGCCTGCTGACCGTCGCCGACCGCAGCGAACGCCTGATCGAGGGCCTGCTGCTGCTGTCGGCCAGCGACCAGGGCCTGGACCGCACCGAGCCCGTGGACCTGGCCCAGGTGATCGTCCAGGCGGCGGCGGAACAGGCCCCCGAACGCGAGTCCCGCTCCCTCCGCCTGGACACCCGCCTGGAGCCGTTCGTCCTCCAGGGCGACCCGGCGCTGCTGAGCCACCTGGTCCGCAACCTCCTGGAGAACGCGACCCGCTACAACGTCCCGGACGGCCGCATAGCGGTCCACCTGGACGAGAGCGGCCTGACGGTCACCAACACGGGCCCGAGAATCCCACCCGAAACGGTCCCCCACCTGTTCGAGCCGTTCCGCCGCCTGAATCCCCGCCGCCACACCCGGGGCGAGGGCACGGGCCTCGGCCTGTCCATCGTGACCTCCATAGCGAAGGCCCACAAAGCCCAGGCCACCGCCACCCCGAACCCCGACGGCGGCCTGACCGTCCGCGTCACGTTCACCCGGGCCGCGGAACGGGTCAGCTGTTGATCAGGTGGTTGACGTCGCGGACGAAGCGCCGCCACTCGCCGGGCTTCGCGGCGTTGTAGCGGTGGTTGCGGAGGGCCAGCTCCAGCGTCCTCCGGAGAGGGACCGGGGAGCGCATGACGGCCTCGTTGCGCTCGGCGAGGCGGCGCAGCTCGTCCGAGCCGGGGAGATGGTCGCTCTTGGCGGAGTTGCAGGCGGCGTGGGCGGGGGCCAGGTTCCAGACGGCGTCCAGGTCCGGGCCCTTCCAGCCGCCGTGCGCGCCGAGGCGGTCCATGAGCGCGTACGGGAACACGTGGTCGACGGCGCACTCGTCGTCGGCGTTGATCGGCTGGTGACAGCTCAGGCACCTGCCGTGCTGGAAGCCGATGACCGCGTCCCTGACGCCCGTGACGGGACGGCGGCGGCGCCGGTCGTAGAGGAGCCCGTCGGCGAGGTCGGGCACCAGGCCCTCGGCCAGCAGGGCCGGGCCGATGCCGGTGCTGAACGAGCTCTCCACGATCTCCCAGCGGGACCGCAGCTCGCCGCGCAGGACGTCGATCCGCTCCGACAGCGCCACCCGGCGGAGCGCGGGGGTGAGGCGGACGAGGCGGTCGCGGCCCCGGCCGGTCACCTCGTAGAAGCGGTGCGGCACCTCCGAGCCGTGCAGGTTGTGGAACTTCCGCATGACCATGCCGGGCATGTTGGCGGTCGCGGCCTCCACCAGCCGTTCGGTGGGACGGCCGATCCGGCGGCTCTCCGCGGCCTCCTCGGCGGCGACGACGAGCGGGTCGGTCCTGGTGGCCGGGGCGTTCGGAGACGCCTGGGGGGCGTGTTCCAGGCGTCGCAGGAGGCCCGTCGCGTAGGTGGTGGCCAGTTCGGTGAGCGGGATCTCGGTGCGGTCCTGGGCCGCCGCCTCCAGCAGGGCGTGGCCGAGGGCGAACTTGTAGGTGCGGACGTTCCGCCCCATGAGGACGGCCAGCCGCCACGACGCGTACGGGGTCGGGTCGGCGCGGTAGAAGTCCTCGCTCACGGCGGCTCCCTGGTTCGCTACATTCCCAACTTATGGTGCCTGTCGGACATCGCTGGCGGGGGTGATCGCGTGCCGCATCTGATGATCGTTCGGTACACCGGGGACGCGGAGGACGTGGAGCCGCATGTCGCGGGGCATGTGGAGTACCTCGAACGGCATCACGCCGCCGGGACGTTCCTCGTGTCGGGCCAGACCGTGCCCGAGGAGCTCGGCGGGGCGATCGTCGCCGTGGGGGTGAGCCGGGAGGAGGCCGAGCGGATCGCCGCCGCCGACCCGTTCGTCGTCGCCGGGGTCGCGGAGTACGAGATCGTCACCATCGAGCCGGGCCGCTGCCATCCCGCGCTGGAACCCCTGGTCAAGCGGGTGTGAGCTGCGACGGCTGCGGGACCGGAACCGACGCCTGGCCGCCTCCTGTCGCGGTCGGGACGCCCTCTGGACTCGGACTCCGCAACCCGCGGGCGCGGGCCGTCGGTACCGCCCGGAACCCCCCTGCTGCTCCAGGGCCGTCACGACAACGCCACCCCGGCCGCCTGGGCGCGGGAGGTGGGACGCGGATCGCGAACGACCCTCGGTTGGTCCCCTGAACAGGGGGTTCGTCCGGGGTTGCGGGAAGGTCTTACGTACGCGGTATGTAGTGCTGTAGGGTGCGTGATCACCTGGATCGGGTGATCATGGCTGGGGGCGGGGGCTATGCCCGTATGGGGGATGGTGCTGTCCGCGTTCGCGGAGATCCGCACCAGTAAGGTTCGCGTCACCCTGTCGCTGATGTGCGTGTCGGCGCTGGTCGCCGTGGTGACCCTCGCCATCGCGCTCGGCGGGCTGGCGCAGCAGGCCGTGGTGCAGACGTTCGAGCAGCAGGTCGGGCGGCCGGTCACGCTGACCGTGGACGCCGCCTCGCAGGAAGGGCCGCCCAAGCTGTCCGACGAGGCCATCACGCGGATCGAGGCCGATCTGCGCCGGTACCGGGTCGTGGGCAGCCCGCTGCGGACCGCGCAGGCGCCCGCGTTCCGGCAGGTCCTGCCGGACGGCGTCCGCCCCATCAAGACCGGCGACGACGACGGCGGCGAGCTCAGCGTCGTCGGGGCCGCGTCGAGCCTGGACCGGATCCGGCGGATCTCGGTGGTGTCCGGGCGGTGGCTCAAGCCCGTGGACGACCACCGGCTGGAGCCGCAGCTGGTGGTGAACGCCAAGTTCGCCAAGAAGCTGGGCCCGAACCCCGTCGGGGCCGTCGTCGAGGTCGGGGCGCCCCGCCAGTGGGTGCGGTGCCGGGTCGTCGGGGTGCTCGGCGGCGGCGCGCCCTGGGCCGCCTCGGAGATCTACATGCCGTACCGGGCGATGGCGCGGTGGCAGCTCGGCGAGGAGTCGACCTCGTACGTGGTGCGCGTGCCCAAGGCCGACGCCGCACGCGTGAAGGAGCAGCTCAAGGCCGACGCCGCCCGTTCGTGGGGCCTCGGCCGGGTGGAGATCTATCGGCAGGAGGGCGACACCGGCGTCATCAGCGGGACGTTCGGCAAGGTGCTGCTGGCCGTGGCGGCGTTCCTGCTGGTGCTGGGCTCGCTCCCGGGACTGGTGCTCGGGCTGATGGCGGTGCGGCAGCGGCGCAGCGAGCTGGGCGTGCAGCGGTGCTTCGGCGCCACCGGGCCGGACCTGTTCCTGACGGTGCTGCTGGAGGCGCTGATCGTGTCGTGCGTCGGCGGGGCCCTGGGGATCGCGGGGGTGTACGCGATCAGCGGGCCGCTGTTCGGGTTCCTGCGAGATCAGGGGCCGTTCGCCGAGGCCGACCTGGCGATGGTGTTCCCGTGGCGGGCGGCGCTGCTCGGCATGGGGGTGGCCGTGTGCGTGGGCCTGTTGACCGGCCTGATCCCGGCGCTGCGGGCGATGCAGCGCTCGGTGATCCAGGCGATCCGCAGTTAGGGAGAGCGACCATGCCCCGATGGGGGAACCGCCTGGCCAAGGCCGGGATTCTCGTGGCGGTGCTGGGTGTCGTCGGCGGCACCGGCTATCTGGCGGGCACCGGCGGGGCCACGCCACCGGTGCCGATGGACCCGCTGCCCGCCGCCGACCTGTCCCCGAAGACGATCACTGTGGGGACCGGGACGATCGTCAGCCGGCTCAACGTGGACGCCGTGGTGCGCGCCGACCCGCCGGTCCCGGTCAAGGCGACCAGGCCGGGCACCGTCACCGCCGTGCACCGCCGGGACGGGCAGCTCGTCGGCCGGGGCGAGAGCCTGCTGTCGATCAAGGTGCCGGGGAAGGGCAAGGACAAGACCGTCGCGGTGCTCGCGCCGGTCGCCGGGCGGGTCTCCGGGCTGGCCGCGACCGTGGGGCAGGAGATCACGCCCGCCGAGCCGGTCGCGCAGCTCGACCAGCGCCGGTTCCAGGCCGTCGCCACGATCGACGCCAAGGAGGTGTACCGCCTCTACAACCGGCCCAAGGAGATCAAGCTGGCGATCGACCACGGGCCCGAGCCGTTCCGGTGCCGCCTGCTCGCCTACGGGGCCGGGGCGTCCGGCAAGCCGACCGCGCCGCAGGGGCAGGGCGGCCCGCAGCAGCCCCCGGCTCCCGGATCCGGCGACGGTGACGGCGGTGGTGGCGGCGGTGAGAACGTCGAGGTCACCTGCCGGATCCCGGCCCACCAGCGGGTGTTCGCGGGCATCCGCGCCAAGATGGCGATCACCACGGACCGGGTGGACGACGCGGTGGTGGTGCCGCTGTCGGCGGTGCTCGGGCAGGCGTCCAAGGGACGCGTCACCGTCGTCGGCGAGGACGGCTCGCGCCAGACGCGCAAGGTCGAGCTGGGCGTCAACGACGGCAAGCAGGTCGAGATCGTGAGCGGCCTGAAGGAGGGCGACAAGATCCTCGACCGGGCGCCCGACGACGCGGCGTTCGACGTGCCGCCGGCCCCGCAGGGCGGCCCCGAGGAGGGGCCGACGTCGTGAGCGTCATCCCCGAACCCGGCGACCTGCGCGTCGCCGGACCGCCGCCCGAGCCCGTGCTCGCCGTCGAGGGCGTCACCAAGCGCTTCAAGCTGAAGGGACGCGCGGAGCCGCTCACGGTGCTGGAGGACGTGACGCTGACGGTGCGCCCGGGCGCGACCGCCGCGATCGTGGGGCTGTCCGGCGCGGGCAAGTCCACCCTGCTCAACGTGCTCGGCCTGCTGGAACGCCCCGACACCGGGACCGTCCGCATCTACGGCCGCGAGACGACCACCATGCGCGAACGCGACCGGGCGGGGCTGCGCGGCGAGACGATCGGATTCGTGTTCCAGCAGCTCAACCTGTTGCAGCGGCGGACGGCCCGGCAGCAGGTCGCGGCCCCGCTGCTGTACGCGGGCGGCAGGACGCTGCGCCGCCGCTACGAGCTGGCCGACGAGGCGCTGCGCCGCGTCGGCCTCGGCGAGCGCCTGCACGCCACCCAGGCGAGCCTGTCGGGCGGCGAGCAGCAGCGGGTGGCGATCGCGCGGGCGCTGATCCGCGACCCGCGGCTGATCCTGGCCGACGAGCCGACCGGCGCGCTGGACCCGCAGACGGCGGCGCAGGTGATGGACCTGCTGTTCGACCGGGCGCGGGCCGAGGACCGGGCGCTGGTCCTGGTGACCCACGATCACGTGCTGGCGCGCCGGGCCGACGATGTCTACGTCCTGGACAAGGGACGGCTGTCCCCGGCCTGAGGCCGGTGTGTCGGCTGGAGCCGGGGCGGGGCGTCACCGATCGTGGTCGGCTGGGGATGACGGGTGGTGAACGGTCCTGGTTGATGGGCTTTTCTTGCTGGTAGAGCGATAAGCGAAGAGTTATCCACAGGCTGTGGACGCTCGGTCAGCGGGGAAGCCCCAGACACAGGCGCAGCCAGTGGACGTTCCGCGGGCCGAGCACGGGTTCGGCGGTGGTGATGAGCGCGGCCAGGCGTTCCAGCGCCGGCGGGGCGAACGGCCCGTAGAAGGCGGTGCTGTCCCGCGCCAGCCGGCCCCACTCGTCGACGCCGCGCTTCCGCAGAACGGCGTCATCCGACATCAGCAGCCACAGCATCGCCTCGACGCGCGTCGCGGTGTCCCGCCGCGTCAGCCGCCCGGCGGCGGCCAGCCGCACATGGTACGGCCGCTCCCCGTCGTCGAGCAGCGACCACAGGACTTCGGGCGACGGGACGGAGGAGGACGGGCCGAGCGCGCGTTCCACCTCGCGCACCACCCGGGGCGACGGGTCGGCGATGAGTTCGGCGGCCTGCTCCACCGGACCGCCGAGCAGCCGGACGGCCCGCACCGCCTCGGCCCGCACCCGGACCCGCTCGTGCCCGAGGAACGGCAGTACCCGCGGCACGTCGTCCCGGCCGCCGCACTCGGCCAGCCCGGCGACCAGGGCGGCCGTCCGGGGCTCGCCCGCGTCCAGCGCCGCGCGGTACTCCTCGGCCGGGTCGCCTCCCGCGCGCCGCACCGCCCACTGCGCGACGGCCCGCACCACCGCCGACCGGTCCCCGAGGAACGCCCGCCCCCGCTCCGGCCGCCCCAGCCTCACCAGGCCGGTCAACGCGTCGGCGCGCGTGGGCGCGCTCCGCGAGGTCAGCAGGTGTTCCAGGACGTCGGCGCGCGGGTCGCGGACGGCGCGTTCGACGGCGTCCGCGACGGCGAGCCGACGGCAGACGGTGTCCGGCTCGGTCATCGCCGCCGCCACGACCTCGTCCAGCCCGGCCCGCCCGTCCAGCCAGATCCGGTAGGCCAGCCGCCGCACCCGCCGGTCGCCGTCGGCGCGCAGCCGGTGGAGCGTCGCCTCCGGGGCGTCGTGCAGCTCCCCCAGCAGCGCGTCCATGACGTCTTGGCCGCGCCGCCGTTCCCGCAGGTGCAGGGCCATGGCGGCGGCCCGCCCAGGGTCCGGGGCGACCTGCTCCAGCACGGTTCGGGCCTTCCGCCGGACGGGTGCCGCCCAGTCGGTCGCGCGGATCATCAGGATCGGCAGCAGCGACGGAAGCCGCATCGCGGGCGCGGACAGGGCCGCCTCGCGTTCGCGCCCGTCGTGGGAGCAGGCGGCCAGCAGCACCGCCAGCGGGTCCTCGTCGCGCCGCGCCGCCGCCACGAGCGCCCGCCACCGTTTCCCGGTCCCCCTGTATGCGCTGTGGCTCCGCACCTCGTCGTCGATCCGCGTCCAGGTGCCCGGCCGGGCGGAGGAGAGGGCGCGCAACGCCGCCTCCCCGGCCTCCGGGTCCCCGGCGGCATCCACCAGCCGGTGGACGAGCACCCACATGTCGACGGAACGCCCGTGGTCCAGGTCGTGGACGAGGGCGTCGAGTGTCGTGTCCGTGCTGGTCATCCCCTCATTCTGGGGTGATCGCCGCATGGACGACCACGGTTTTTCCCGGTGGGAAATGCGTTGCGGGGGTGTGCGGGGGGTTCGTAGCCTGAGGGGCGTTCAGCGTGTAGCTCAGCAGCAGAGCACCGGGCTTCAGACCCGGAGGGCGCGGGGGCGGAACCCGCCACGCTGGCTATGGACGAGAAGCAGGAGCGTTCCGGGTACGCCGCCGGGCAGCTGGCGAAGGCGTTCGTGACCGCGGTGACCCACCAGGACGCCGACGTCAGGCGGCTCGCCGAGCGCCGGATGCGGCGGTGGCGGCAGGTCATGGACGGCATCACCGACGGAACGATCTCCGTGGGGGAGCGCGCGCCGGTCGCCGGACTGCCCGTGTGGGCGACGCCCGAGGTCGTCCGGGGCGGGTTCGCCACCGGGAACGCCGCCGCCGGCGGACCGCTCACCCCCCACGAGAGGACCGTCGCCGAGCGCGCCGGGATCCCGGCCGAGCGGCGGGCCGTCTTCGAGCACCACCTCAGCGACGCGGGGATCGCCGGGCTGGCGGAGCTGCTGGACAGCGGCCGGTACGAGGTCGAGGTCCCCGAGGAGGCGGCGCTGCCGGTCGTGGCGTGGCTGCTGCGGGCCGGGGACGTCGCGGCGGCGCTGCGGCTGGTCGAGGAGATCGAGCCCCACGCCGACCGGCTGCGGTTCGCGCCCCGGCCGGGGGACGCGCCGGTGCCCGACCCGTCGGTGGTGTCGCGGGAGACCGTGGGCGACGTCCGGGCCGCGATGGCGGCGCGCGGGCCCAACCCCCGGATCGAGGCCATGAACGAGGCCCTGTCGGTGTGGAACCCGTTCGCCGACGAGCTGCTGGAGTTCTGGCTCGCCGACGACGGCTCGCCGGAGTGGCGGGAACGCGGCCGGGCGCTGCTGGCCCGGTACCGCGGGCTCGCCGCCGTCCACACCCTGTGCACGAAACACCGCAGGCCCAAGGAGAACGTCGGGATCCTGCGGGCCGCGCTGGAGGACCTCGTCGAGGGACGCGAGCCGGACCGGGGCCGCGTGCGGTACGCCGCCCGCTCGATGGTCGCCAAGCGCGGAGAGCCCGGCTCGCGGAGCCACACCGAGCTCCGCAGGGCACAGGCCGCGGTCGCGGAACGGCCCACGCACCACGCGCTGGCGCAGATCGTGCTGAGCCGGCTCTCGGCGCTGCCGCAGACGGTCGGCGTGGACGACGTCGGGCCGCTCGTGCGGCCGGTCACCGGCGACGAGGAGGCGCTGACCGGGATCCCGGCGGGCAGCGAGCTGCCGGAGGCGCTGCGGCACGCCGTCGAACGCGCCCTGCGCGCCCCGATCGGCGCGCTCATCGAACGCGGCGTGGTGCCCTCGGCGGAGGTCCTGGCCGAGCTCGTCCCGCAGATCGTGGCGTCCACGGCGGCCGAGAGCTATGCCGACGAGGCGCTGCGGCTGCTGATGGCCGCGCACTACCGGGCGTTCCGCAACCGGCGTTCGCTCCTGCTCCTCGACCTCGACCACCAGGTCCGCGTCGAGGAGCTGCCCTGGGTGCGGGCCGTGGACGGGCACCGGCGCGTCGTCGACGGCACGGCGCGGACGGCGCTGCGGGAGATCGGCGAGCTGGCGTTGCAGGGGTTCCCGGGCACGATCCTGCCCAACCCGCTGCTCCGCGAGATGGACACCCTGGCCCGGGGCGCCGGCCTGGACGTGGTGTTCGTGGAGGAGCTCGCCGCCGACATCTTCATGGGGGCGTTCTCGGGCAAGTTCCTGCGCGCCGCCAAGCTCGCCGGGAAGCTCCTGGACGGGTCGCTGTACGCGCGGTACTACGACATCGACTACCAGGCGGTCCAGGCCATCGAGGACGTGTCGAGGAAGCGGCGCTTCCGGGCGTCGGACTCCCAGGGGTTCGCCGAGCTGTGCACCCGCCGCGCCGGGGAGGGCGCGCGCGGGTACTCCGTCGCGGCCAACGGCATGGTCATCGAGCAGGCGCAGATCCTCACCACGCACAACCTGGCGGCGCTGGCGGGCCCGGTCGGCGTGCGGCCCGCGCCGGGCTGGGAGGACCTGGCGCGGCGGGCGTTCGGCACGGTGTGCCGTCTGCTGGAGCGCGTCCACGGCAACCCGCGCCCGCTGGGCACGGTCAAGGACGCGGCCTACGCGTGGCGGCAGACGGTGTTCTTCCTGACGATGGCGGGGACGAGCGATTTCGCGTGGCTGCGCGAGGAGGCCGGCCGCCATCCCGCGCACGTCCGGGAACGGCTCGGCCCGGTCCTCGGCGGCCTGCGCGAGGCCGCGACCGGCGAACGCGTCCCCGGCGCGCGCCGCTTCACCGGCTGGGCCGCGGGCGGCCACTGGATGCTGGACCGCACCCGGCGCCGGACCTGAGGACCGCCCCGGTCACCGGTCCACCGCGTAGACGGCCTGCACGACGCCCGCGCCCATGTCCTCGACCGAGCGCAGGGTCAGCGGGACGTCGGCGTCCAGGTCGCCGAACAGCGGCAGCCCCCGGCCGATCAGCACCGGCACCGTGGTGATCGTGAGGTCGTCGACCAGCCCGGCGCGCAGGAACGCCCGCACCACCTGCCCGCCGTCGGCGTACACGCTCTTGGCGCCCCGCCAGGTCAGCCCCGCGACCAGATCGTCCATCGACCGGTACACGGTGACGCGCGGGTCGGCGTCGGCGGGCAGCCGGGTGCTGAGCACCGCGACGTGCTTGCCGTCGTAGCTCCAGGCGTCGGGGCCGAACGTCAGCATCTTCTCGTAGGTGGCGCGGCCCATGACGACGGTGTCCACGCCGTCGATGAACGCCTGGTAGCCGAGGTCGCGCCCGGCGGCCTCGCCGCGCTCGTTCAGCCAGTCGAGGTCGCCGTCGGGGCGGGCGATGAACCCGTCCACGCTGACGCCGATGAACACGCGGGCGGTGAAGGGGCGTGGGGCGCTCATGGCGGGACCTCCCAGGTTTGTGAACGGCTGTTTGATAATCACTGTAGCCGCGACCGCCCAGTTAGTAAGCAAATATTCGTTTACTAACTGGTTCAGGGTTCCACTCGGTAGGGGCGCAGCACCTCGTCGACGGCGGCGCGCAGGACCGGCGCGAGCGGCTCGCCCTCCTGCGTGAGCGCCCACACGATGAGCGTGCCGTTGTAGGTGACCTGGACCGTGCGGGCCAGCCGCCCGGCGTCCGTCCCCTCCGCCAGCTCCCCGGCCGCCACCGCCTCGGCGACGAGGTCGGCGATCCGCCGGCGCATGCGCCGCGCGCCCTCCGCCGCGTGCCCGTGGAACTCCTCGTCGGTCAGGTCCAGTTGCAGGAAGCTCATGCTGTTGGCCAGCTCGGCGGGGGTGCGCACGTCGGCGACCATCGCCTCCAGCGCCGCGTGCAGCGCCGCCAGCGGCGAGCCGTGCCCCTCCCGCGCCTTCCCGAACGGGTCGGAGGACCGCCGGGCCAGCGCCAGCAGCAGGCCGCGCTTGGAGCCGAAGCGCTGGACCAGCGTGGCGGGCGCGAGGCCCGCCTCCCGGGCGACCGCCGCCAGCGTCAGCCCGCCGACCCCGTGCCGCCAGACGGCCCGGGTGGCCGCCTCCAGGATCTCCTCGTCGCTGGTCGTGCGGGGTCTGGCCATCCGTCGTCCCTCCCGGTTCGTAAACGGCTCTTCACAAACGCTACCGCACCGGCTACGTTCATAAACGAACGTACATTTACTAACTGGTGCCGGAGGCCCCGTGTCCCCTTCCCCGTCCCGCCCCGGCCCGCTGCTGGTCGCCCTCTGCCTGGCCCAGACCATGCTGGTGCTGGACGCGGTCGTCGTCACCGTCGCGCTCCCGGCGATGCGCGCCGGGCTCGGCATGGCCGAGGCCGGCCAGCAGTGGATCGTCACCGCCTACGGCCTCGCCTACGGCGGCTTCATGATCGTCGCGGGCCGGGCCGGTGACCTGTACGGACACCGCCGCGTGCTGGTCGCCGGGCTGGTCGCGTTCACCGCCGCCTCCCTGCTGGCCGGGGCCGCGCCGAACGCGCCGACGCTCGTCGCCGCCCGTGCCGCGCAGGGCCTCGGCGCGGCGCTCGTGTCGCCCGCCGCGCTGGCCCTGCTCACCACCACCTTCGCCGAGGGCCCGGCGCGCAACCGGGCGCTCGGGATCTGGGGCGCGGTCGCCTCCGGCGGCGCGGCGGCGGCCGGGCTGGTCGGCGGCCTGCTCACCGACCTGCTCCACTGGCGCGCGATCTTCCTGGTGAACCTGCCGGTCGGCCTGCTGGCGGTCGGCGCGGTGCTGGCCCTGGCGCCCGCCGCCCGGCCCGCCCGCGCCGCGCGCCCCGACCTCGCCGGGGCCGTCGTGCTCACCTCCGGCGCGGTGCTGCTGGCGATGGGCCTGTCCGGCGCCGGCGCGCTCCCGCTGCTGGCCGCGCCGGTGCTGCTGGCGGCGTTCTGGGCCGTGCAGCTGCGCCGCGACCGCCGGGGCGCGGACCCGCTGGTCAAACCCGCCCTGCTCGCCAACGCCCACGTGCGCCACGGCAACCTGATCTGCGTGTTCACCGCCTCGGCGGCGCTGGTGACGCAGTACTTCGGCACCCTGTACCTGCAGAACGCCGCCGGGCTGTCCCCGCTGGGCACCGGGCTGGTGTTCGCGCCGGTCACCCTGGTGATCGTGCTGATCTCCGGGCGGGCCGCCGGGCTGATGGCGCGGTTCGGCGCCCGCGCCCTGCTGCTGGGCGGCGCGGCGGTGACCGCGCTGGGACTGGCGCTGCTGGCGCTCGCGCCCGCGTTCGGCGGCGGCTGGGCGGTGGCGCTGCCGGGCCTGCTGCTCAGTGGCGCGGGCTCGGGCCTTTCGTTCGCGCCGTCGATGGCGGTGGCGACCACCGGCGTGGCCGACGACGACCAGGGACTGGCCTCGGGGCTGCTGAACACCGCGTTCCAGCTCGGCGCGCCGCTCGGCCTGGCCGCGACGGGCGCGGTCGCGGCCGCGGCGACGGGCCCCGCCGCCGCGGCCGACGGCTACCGCGCGGCGTTCTGGGCGGCCCTGGCGCTCCCCGCCCTGGCCGCCGTCATGACGGCGGCGCTGCCCCGCCCGGCCCCCGCCGGAACGCCGGTCGCGCCGGACCGTCGCGCCGTCCGCTGACCCGGGCTCCACCCTGTGGTCGGGGACGCCCCCGACTCCCCGGGTGGGGGTTCCCCCACCCCGAATGGGGTGCTGCCCCCGATGTGCCGCGGGCCCCGGAACGGTGTGATCGAACCATGGCGAACGTTCCGGCGACGGTGAAGATAACGGTGGGCGCGGTGGCGGGGGCCGTCCTGATCGCGGGCATGGTGCAGGCCTCGCCCGCCCGGCACGCGGTCGCGCGGCTCACCGCCGCCGAGTCGTGGGCCACGACCTGGGGCGCGGCGATGCAGCCGCCGGTCGCGGGCGACGAGGACTCCGGCCCCAACTGGTCCCCGCGCGGCTTCCGGAACGAGTCGGTGCGGCAGGTCGTCCGGGTCGGGGCGGGCGGCAGGCGCGTCCGCGTCCGGCTGTCGAACCGGTACGGGGATCGGCCGTTGAAGATCGCCGGAGCGGCGGTCGGCCGGTCGGCGGGCGACGCGCTGGTGTGGCCGGGATCGTCCAGGCCGATCACGTTCGGCCGCGCGGCCGCCACCGAGATCGCGCCCGGCGCGGAGATCGTCAGCGACCCGGTGGAGCTGACCACCTCGCCCATGGAGAAGCTGGCGGTCAGCCTCCGCTTCACCGAGGCGACCGGCCCGGCGACGTTCCACCGCTTCGCGCTCACCCGGAGCCACCGCGCCGCGGGCGACCGCCTGACCGACACCGGCGACGCCTACAAGGAGTCCACCTCCTCCTGGTACTTCCTCAGCGGCGTGGAGACCGAGGGCGGGCCGGGCCGTTCGGTGGCGGTGTTCGGCGACTCGCTCGTCGACGGCGTCGGCACCACCCCCGGGGCCGACGCGCGCTTCCCCGACCGCCTCGCCGAACGCCTCGCCGCGGGCCGCCACGAGCACGGCGTCGTCAACGTCGGCATCGGCTCCAACAAGCTCCTGCGCTCCTCGCCCTGCGGCGGCGAGAGCGCCCTCACCCGGTTCCGGCGCGACGTGCTGGACCGCCCCGGCGTCAAGGCCGTGATCATCCATCTGGGGGCCAACGACATCGGCGCGCCCCAGGTCTCCGACCCCTGCGTCCAGCCCAGTCCCAGGGTCACCAGCGAGCAGCTCGTCCAGGGGCACCGCGAACTGATCAGGGCGGCGCGGGCGCGCGGCGTCAAGACGGTCGGCATGACGCTCCCGCCGATGAAGGGCGCCCTGTTCCCGTTCTGGAACGCCGAGGCCGAGCGCCTCCGCCAGGAGCTGAACCGCTGGATCCGGCAGAGCGGCGAGTACGACGCCGTCGTGGACGGCGCCAAGGCGCTCGCCGCCCCGGACGACCCCCGGATGCCGCGCCCCGGCTACGTCTTCAAGGACGGCCTGCACCCCAACGACGCCGGGCACCTCGCCCTCGCCGCCGCCATCGATCCGGGCAACCTGTGACCGCACTATTCAAGTTTGACTAGTGAAGCGAGGCGGCCTACGGTCGGGGCATGGGCGAGAAGACGATCCCGATATTCCCGTGCCGGTCGGTCGACGCGATCGAGGGGTTCTACGCGGCCCTCGGCTTCGAGACGACCTTCAAACAGAAGAGTCCGAACCCGTTCGTCGAGGTCTCCCGCGGCGATCTGGTCCTCCAGTTCTTCGGGCTGAAGAAGTACGACCCGGCCGCCTCGATGCACATGTGCTACGTCGTCACCGACGATGTGGACACGCTGTACGAGGCGTTCCGCTCCGGCCTGAAGGCGTCGCTCGGCCGCGTGCCGACCCGCGGCCTGCCCCGGATCGGCGCGCTCAAGGACATGACCTACGGCGTCCGGCAGTTCCTGCTGACCGACACCGACGGCAACCAGCTGCGCATCGGCATGCCGATCTCCGACGACTTCGCGCACGCGCCCGTCCCGGAGGAGCCCGTCGCCCGCGCCCTCCACCTGGCCATGCAGATGCTGGACTCCAAGGAGGACCTGCGTTCGGCGACCACGATCCTGGACCGCCTGCTGGACTCCGACCACCCGATGACCGCCCCGGAACGCCTGAAGGCCCTGGTCATGCGCGCCGACGTGGCGTTCCGCGACGACGACGCCGCGCGGGCCCGCGCCCTGCTGGACGAGGCCCGCGCCCTCCCGCTGACCGACGGGGACCGCGCCGAGGCCCGCGACCTGTTCCGCCGCATGGAGGACCTGGCCGAGGCCGCCGCCTCCTGACCCGCCTCCGCCCCCGGGCCCGCTCGCCCGTACGACGCCCCCGCGCCCGCCCCGGGCCGGGGGCGTCGCGCATTGTCTGGTCTCTGCGTTCTTCTCCGGTGTGTCGGCTGGAGCGCGATGTGCACAGGCCGCGATCGTGTCGTGCACAAGGAGGTAAAGCCTGGGGACAGCGCTGGGGACTCCCGGTGCACGACGTTGTCCACCGGACGGGCCGCGTTGTGGAGACGAGATGCCCACAGGCTGTGAACGCCCTGTGGGCGACCGTGGCCGAGAGGGCCGCTTTCCCCTGTTCAGAGCGTTATCCACGGAGTGGATGACGGCCCGGGACGCCTGGGGGTGAACTGGGGAGGAACGGTGGACGACCGCGTCGGCCCGTGAACCACAGGTTGTGCACGGAAGTTATCCACAGGCTGTGGATTCTGTGGATGACGGGACGGTCGATCACCGACACCCCAAGACTGTGGAAACACCCGGCGCGGGATGTGCGAAACCCCTGATCAACTGGGGATTCCGCTGTGGAACCGGACCCCGTCCGTCCCCTCCACCGCAGGTCGGAGCCTGTGTATGAAATTCCCCCCAGCCTGTGGACAACTCCGCTCAGCGGGTGGCCGACGCCACGAACAACGGGATCGCCGCGAACGCCCGGCCCCGGCGCGCCCGCTCCCGCTGCTCGGCCGTCCACCCCTCGGCCTCCGCGTCGGTCACGGCCCCGGCGGCCCGCGCCGCCTCCGCCACCCTCGCCAGGAACGCCTCGACCCCCGGCTCCGCGAGCACGACGGTGCGGACCTCCACCGCCACCTCCCCGAACCCCGCGTCCAGCAGCAGCGCCCGGAACGCCCGCGCCGCGCGCGGACTCGGCACCAGATCGGCCCGCGCGCGCACGATCCGCCGCGTGAGCTCCCCGTCGTCGGAGTCGATCACCAGCACGTCCCAGTCCTGCCCGGTCAGCACGGCCCGCCCGCCGGGCGCGAGCACCCGCCGCGCCTCCGCCAGCGCCCGCCCCGGCTCGGCCAGGTCGTGCAGCACCTTGTCGGCCCGGTACCCGCGCAGCTCCCCGTCCCCGAACGGCAGCGCGCACGCGTCCCCGACCCGGAAGTCCCCGCCGGGGAACCGCTCCCGCGCCAGCCCGACCATCCGCTCGTCGAGGTCGACGCCGACCGCCCGCACGCCCCTGGCGGCCAGTTCGACGACCGCGCGGCCCGCCCCGCAGCCGACGTCGGCCACGAGCCCGTCCGGCGGCAGCAGGTCGTAGGTCCGGGCGCGCACCTCCGGGACTCCGGGCAGCGTGTCGAAGGCGTCGAGGATGGCCGTCAGCTCGGAGGGGGAGAACCGCGATGTGGACATGTTCCCCATGCTGGGGCTTAATGCCGACATGAAGTCAAGCGTCAGGAACACCGGCGCGGCCGCCACGACCTTCCCGCGCCGTGGATAACCACGTCACAGGTGCGCCAAGAGCCCGGCAAGGCGGGGAACACGCGTTCGATCCGGTGCTACGCTCGCGATCCCATGGGGCACCTTCTCAACGAGCCGATCAGCGCCGAGCACGACCCGTCGGGACGGCTCACCGCGTACGAGTGGCGGGGGGCGCGCTACGCGGTGGACGAGGTCCTGAAGACCTACGGCGCGGCGCCCGAGACCCGGATCTACCGGGTCCGGATCACCGGCGAGAACGGCCCCGCCGTCGCGGAGCTGGGCCGTGACGCCGACCGCTGGCGCCTCCGCCACGTCTTCTCCGCCTGACCACCCGCCCGGGTCCCCCGCCCCGGCCGACCAGGTGGTCTGGCGGCGGGTCGAGGGTATCGGGCGGGCTCCGCTCCACCTGATGACCGCCCGGATCGGGCGGCGACACTACGCCCCGCACGCGCACGAGGAGTACGCGATCGGGGTGACCGTCGCCGGGGTCGAGACCATGGTGTACCGGGGCGAGCGCATCCGCTCCGGCCCCGGCGACCTGGTGATCGTGGAGCCGGGCGAGACCCACACCGGCGGCCCGGCGGGCGACGACGGGTTCACCTACCGGGTGTTCTACCCGAGCGTCGAGCTGCTCGCCGAGGGCTCCCGGACGGTCCCCCACTTCCGGGACGCGGTGCTCACCGACCCCCAGGTGTCGGGCGCGCTGCGGGCGGCGCACCTGGCGCTCAGCACGCCCGGCGATCCGCTGGAGGGGGAGTCGCGGCTGCTGTGGGCGCTCGCCGCGCTGGTCGGCCGGCACGCCGAGGCCGCCGCCCGTCCCGTCGGCCCGCCCGGCCGGGGCGCGCACGTCGCGCGGGCCGTCACCGCGCGGCTCGCCGACGCGGTGACCGACCCGCCGACGCTGCACGACCTGGCCGCCGACCTGGGCATGTCCCGCTACCAGGTGCTGCGCGCGTTCCGGGAGGCCACCGGCATGACGCCGTACGCGTGGCTGGCGCAGCACCGGGTGGCGCGGGCGCGTTCGCTGCTGGACGCGGGGCGCCGCCCGGCGGAGGCGGCGGCGCTGGTGGGCTTCGCCGACCAGGCGCACCTGACCCGCTGGTTCCGGCGGGTGATGGGCGTCACGCCGGGGGTGTACCGCAACGGCGTTCAAGACGGCGCGGTGCTGCTGCGCCGACACTGAGCACGGGCCGCGCCAGGGCGGCGCGGCCCGTGTCAGGAGGACGCGGTGAGTAGGCGGGGCTGGGTGCTGTTCGCGCTGATGAGCGTGTTGTGGGGCATCCCCTATCTGCTGATCAAGGTGGCGGTGGAGAACGACATCTCGGTGCCGGGCGTGGTGTTCGCGCGCACGGCCCTGGGGGCGCTCGTGCTGCTGCCGCTGGCGGTGCGGACCGGCGGGTTCGACAAGGTCAGGAAGCACTGGAAGCCGGTGCTGGCATTCGCCGCGCTGGAGGTCCTGGGGCCGTGGGCGCTGCTGTCGGACGCCGAGCGCACCCTGTCCAGCGGCATGGCGGGCCTGCTGATCGCGGCGGTGCCGATCGTGGGGGTGCTGGCGGCGCGCGCCACCGGCGACAGCGAGCGCCTCGGCCCGCTGCGCTGGGCGGGCCTGCTGCTCGGCCTCGGCGGGGTCGCGGTGCTGGCCGCCCCGCAGCTTGACGGCGGCAGCGCGTGGGCCGTCGCCGAGGTCGCGCTGGTGGTGGTCGGGTACGCGACCGCGCCGCTGATCCTGGCGCGGAAGCTGGGCGACGTGCCGAGCCTGACGATGACGACGGCGTGCCTGGGGATCGCCGCGCTGATCTACGCGGTCCCGGCGGCGCTGACCGCCCCGGCCACGCTGCCGCCCGGCCGGGTGCTGGCGGCGCTGGCCGTGCTCGGGGTGGCGTCCACGGCGGTGGCGTTCGTCCTGTTCTTCGAGCTGATCCGGGAGGTCGGGCCGACGCGCGCCCCGGTGTTCACCTACGTGAACCCGGCGGTCGCGGTCGCGGCCGGGGTGCTGTTCCTCGGCGAGTCGCTGACCTGGGAGATCGCGGCGGCGTTCGGGCTGATCCTGTGCGGGTCGGTGCTGGCGACGCTCCGCCCGCCGAAGGGGAGGCCGGTCGCCGTCCCCGAGGCGGTGGAGGTGGACACCGTCAAGGGCTGAGCCGTGCGGCCCGGGGAACGCGCCCCGGGCCGCACGCGCGTTCAGCGCAGCGTCACCACGAACTTCCCGGCCCTGCCGATGTTCCCGGCCGCGTCGATCGCCCGGTACTCGATCGTGTGGCGTCCCTTGCCGAGCCTGCCGTAGGTCAGGTGGTCGATGACGGTGCCGTTCTCGGTGAACAGGAACGGCTTGGTCGAGTCGGTCGGCCAGCCGAAGTAGTTGAACCAGCCGTCGCCGTCCACCCGGAACTCGTTGACCACCGTGCCCGGACGGTCGTCGGCCCCGGTGAGCCTCATGGTGAACGGCCCGTCGAACACGTACTCGCCGCCCTTGGCCCGCGCGGCCTTGGACAGCTCGAACGTCGCGGTGGGCCGGTTCGCGTCCACCGTCCAGGTGCGCGTCCCCGACCCGACGCGCGCGGTGACGGTGTGGGTGCCCGACCTCAGCCGGAACCGCTTCAGGTCCAGGGAGCGTTCCCCGCCCCGGACCCTCCTGCCGTCCAGCGACCAGCGGACCGTCGGCACCCGGTGCGTCGGGTGCGTGGTCTCGGCGTAGATCACGTCGCCCGCGCCCACCGGCCGGTCGGTCGGGGTGGTCGGGCCGAATCCCGCGGGGTCGTTGCGCGGCGGCGTCGTGACCTTCGTGTCGACCGTCCAGGTGCGGGACTGGGTGAGCGCCGGGGAGTTCCGGATCCCGGGATCGCGGACGAACGGCGTCGGGTCGGTGACGGTCGCGGTCACGGTGTGCGTGCCGGGCTTGAGCCGCAGGTCGCCGAGGTCGAGGTTCCGGGTGCCGCCCTTCAGCCTCCTGCCGTCGACGGTCCAGGTCACGGCCAGGTCGTGGCCGACCGGATGGGTCGTCTCCAGCCACAGCACCCGGTCGGCGCCCACGGGCGCGTCGGTCGGGGTGTGGTCCTGGATGAGGCTGACCTTGCCGGAGATCCGCTGCGTCATGCGTTCGCGGCCGACCTGGTCGAAGTAGTAGCCCAGCGTCTTCATCATCGAGTGCCGGCTCGGCCGCCACACGCCCTTGGTGGAGTACAGCCCGCCCTCGTGGCGGCCGATCACGCCGCCGGACTCGCTCTTCTCGCCCAGCCAGCGCCACCACTTCTTCTTCTGCTCGCGCATCTGCCGCTCGGTCAGCAGCGTGTGGTGGATCGACTCCGGCTCGGGCCCGGTGTAGGTGCCGCCGGGAACGCCGCGCTGGTAGTAGTCGTACTCGTCGTCCAGGCCGCCCAGCGAGTGCCCCAGCTCGTGCGGGGTGATCAGCGCGGACAGGGCGTTGCCGCCGGACGCGGTCGCGTAGGCGCCGCCCGCGCCGCCGTAGGTGTCGCTGTTGGCGAGCGCGAGGATCTGCCGGTTGCCCGCGTTGGTCCCGGCGACCAGGTCGGCGTAGGACTTGGCGGCGGTGGCGTTCATCGTCAGCAGGCGCTGCGGGCCCGCCTCCTTGCAGCCGCCCCAGAACGCCATGCCGAGCGGGGTGGTGCGGCGCGGAGAGGACAGGGCGGGATCGCAGCTCACGCCGGACTCGTCCGAGGCGATCTCGACGGCGTAGACGTTGACGTAGCTGCGGTAGGACTTGAACGGCTCGATCGTCCACAGGTCGGACAGGTGCTTGTCGACGTGGGCGCGGAACTTCGCCCGGTCGGCCGACGTGTACCCGTCGCCCAGGATCACCAGGTTGAAGCGCTTGGCCGGGTCGCCGGTGACCTGCACCGGGACCACGGTCGCGGGAGCGGCGGCGTGCGCGGGGGGCGCGGCCAGCGCGGTCAGCGGAACGAACGCGGCCGTGACGAGCGCCGCCTTCCTGCCTGTCCTCATGCACGGACCTCCTCGGGCCCGCGCGTGGTGGACGGGGTCATTCCAGGGGGACACGCACCGGCCCGGCCCGCGTTGATCACACGGACCGACCCGGATTATGTCGCGAAGATCCGTCTTTGTCCTCAGCAGTTCCGCACAGAACCGGCGGCCCCACCGCTCCCTCAGCGCTTGCCGCGCTGCCGCTCCCCCAGCTCCCGCGTGATCCGGTCGCCGCCGGCCGCGCGCTGCACCGCCGCCGCCAGCCCCGGGACCGCGCCGCCGACCAGCGCGCCCAGCCGCAGCCCGAGCGGCGCGACGTCCACCTCGCCGAGGTTCCGCTCGACGGCCCGGACGGTCGCCACGGCCACGTCCCGCGGCGACCGGGTCCCCACGCCCCTCGGCAACGCGACCCCGGCCTCGGCGAACATGCCCGCGTCCCGGATGAACCCGGGGAACACCGTGGACACGCCGACCCCGTGGGGCCGCAGCTCCTCGCGCATCGCCAGCGCAAACCCGCGCAGGCCGAACTTGGTCGCGTTGTAGATCGAGGCGTGACCGGAAGCGGTCTTGCCCGCCAGCGACGAGACGAACACCAGGTGCCCCCGCCGCCGCTCGACCATCCGGTCCGCCAGCAGCCGGGCCAGCATGATCGGCGCGCGCAGGTTCACGTCCAGCGCCCGGTCGATCTCCTCCGGCGAGAACCCGCCGAGCGGCCCCGACGAGGGCAGCGCCGCGTTGGCGACGAGCACGTCCACGTCCCCGACCTCGTCGACCAGCTCCCGGACCCCGTCCCGGTCGGCCAGGTCGGCGGCCACCGCCGTCCCGCCGACGCGTTCGGCCAGCGGCTCCAGCACCTCGACGCGCCGGCCCGTCAGGACGACGTCCGCGCCCCGCCCGGCCAGCGCCACCGCCAGCGCCTGCCCGATCCCCCCGGTCGCTCCGGTCAGCAACACCCTCGCGCCACGCAGATCCATCCCCGGATCATCCCACTACATCCCGGAACGCCACAGCAGAAGGATCACACCGGCCAGCCCCAGGGCGATCAGCCCGAGCATGACCTCGCCGAACGCCACCAGCACGAAGCACCCGGCCGCGACCCCCACGGCCACCGGCAGCACGCCCCAGCCGTCCCGATCGGCCTCCGGCTCGCGGAACTCCCGTTCCCAGAGGCGGAAGTCGTCCTCCGCGCTCACCCCTCGGATTATGCGGCGGCCCGGCCCCGCCGACGAGATGACGGAACCGCCACACCCCCCTGCCCGGATTCGGACGTTGGGTCCCACAACGGCGAGGGGGTGCGGAGCGCCGTGGCCGGGTTGCTAGGCTGCGACCGAACCTGGGGGAACTCTCATACGCGAGTCGATCGTTCCCCTCGGGCATATGGCTTCATTGTCGAGGTGAAGGGGTCCCCACCGTGAAGAAGCTTCTGATTCTGGCTGTCGTCGCCCTCGGCGGTTTCGCGGTCTGGCGCCGGCTCCAGCAGGACCGCGCCGAGCTGGACCTGTGGACCGAGGCGACGTCCTCCGACAACTGACGACCGGTTGGCTCAGGCAGGACCCGGCGAGACCGGCGCGGCCCGACCGCCCGATCCCGCCGGGCCACCGCCGGAACCCACCGGACGCGCCCGTCCGCCGTGCCCCACCGTCCACGGAGCACCGGTAAGCTGTCCACGCCTGCGTTGACCAGGGGCCATAGCTCAGTTGGCAGAGCACCGGCTTTGCAAGCCGGGTGTCCGGGGTTCGAATCCCCGTGGCTCCACCCACGCGAAAGCCCGGGCCAGGGACTCTCCCCGCCTGGGCTTCCTGCTTCGAAGGCCCCGACCGAGGAACACCCGTGGCCGACGCGACCCTGCCTGACGTCCACCGTTCCGACGTGGAGGTCCTGTGGGCGTACCACGACATGCGTCACACGATCCGCCCCTGTGACATCGGTATCGGGCTGGGCAGCCACGACCTGGGCGTGGCCACTTTCACCGCGGAGCTGTACCGGCGCGGGACGTTCCCCCGCGTCGTGTTCACCGGAGCCAACGCCCCGACCACGGTCGGCCGTTTCCCCCGGGGGGAGGCCGTCCACTATCGGGAGCACGCCATCGCAGCGGGGGTTCCCGCCGAGGCCGTCATGGTGGAGCCACGGGCGACCAACACCGGCGAGAACATCGAGCTGACCCGCGAGCTGCTGGCCGGCAACGGCATCGAGGTGGCGTCGGCCGTTCTGGTCTCCCGCCCCTACCAGCAGCGCCGCGTGTACGCCACCGTCCGGAAGCTCTGGCCGGAGCTTGAGGTCGTCTGCGCGTCACGCCCGCTGCCGCTCGACGAGTACGTCGCGGGCATCGGGGATGCGAAGCGCGTGATCGACATGCTCGTCGGCGACACCCAGCGGATCATGCTCTACCCGGAGCGCGGCTTCGCGATCCCGCAGGAGATGCCCGGTGAGGTCAGAGCCGCCTACCAGAGGCTCGTCGAAGCGGGCTTCACCAGCAGGCTCCTCCAGGCCCCCACCGCGTGACCGGCGTCAGGCGGAGGTCCGTGCCTCCCGCTCCTGGAGAAGCAGGCGGGCGAGCGCCTCGGGGTCGGTGAGCATCACGTCGTGCGGGCCGTCGAGGTAAAGGGTGCGGTAGCCGACGGCTTGGCCGAACCGGTCGAACGGGTAGGTCTGCGGCCGGCAGCAGATGGCCGTTCCGGGAATCCGGTCCACGGCCCCGCTCAGGCGGGTGGGCTCGGTGAACGTGCGCAACGGGTGGGGGAGCAGGCGTTCGGCGAGCCAGGCCGCGTCCTCGGCGCCGACGACGCCGAACCTCTCCGGAGGCGGGGCCGGAACCCGCCGGCCGTCCCCGTGCGCCTCGGCCGCCGCGCGCACCGCCGCGGCGAAGGCGTCGGGGGCCAGGTCGAACAGGCTGGAGCCGTCCGGCCCCGCCCAGCCGTCCACCAGGACGACACGGCCGACGGCGCCCGGCCGCGCGTCGGCGGCCTCCCGTACGACCAGGCCCGCGTAACTGTGCCCGACCAGCACGACGTCCTCGCCGTCCGGGACGGTGTCGAGGGCGGCGACGACGGTCCGGGCGTGGTCGTGGAGCCCCACGTCCTGGACGGCGCCGAGGTCGGGGGTGAGCGTGCGCGCTCCGGCGGCGCGCAGCGGCGGAACGATCCGGTCCCAGGCCCAGGGCCCGTGCCAGGCCCCGTGGACGAGAACGAACGTGGTCATCGGCGGTCCTCCCGGTTGTCGTGGGATTCCCGAGCCTAGCCGCTTGCTTCCTACTTTTGAAGTAGAAGGTTCATTTTCAGGTAGTGAAGCGAGATTCGCCAATGTGCGGGGCGTTCTCAGAGGAGGTCGGTGAGGACGGCCGCCAGGGGGCGCGGGTCCTTGGGGCCCAGGTGGGGTGCTTCCAGCGACCGGACGTCGAACCGGTTGCCGGGGGTGGCCCGGTCCGCCTCCTCGATCATCCGGTCCTGGAGGGCGAGGGGGATCGCCCGGTCGCGGGTGTAGCGGACGTAGGTGCGGGGGATCCGGCCCCAGGTCGCCGGGGCGCCGCGGGCGTCGTCGGTGGGCACCGCGGCCGACTCGTCCGGCTCGAAGGTGTTCAGGGCCGCGCGGAAGGAGGCGTCGTCGTAGTCCGCCGCCAGGGCGGCCTTGGCCGCGGTGAGGAGGGCGGGGTCGGCGGAACGCCAGTTGGTGCGGCTGACGCCGAGCCGTTCCGGCGTCCTCACGGCGGGGATCATGGGGAGCAGCGTCGAGGCGGCCTGCGGGGTCCGGAAGCAGTCGACGACGCTGCGGAGCCGGACGCAGCAGAACGCCGACAGGTACACCAGACGCCCGATCAGGTCGGGGACCTCGTTGCCCACCCGGGTGATCGTGGCTCCCCCCATGCTGTGGCCGACCAGGACGACCGGTCCGTGGCGGGCGACGCGGCGCACGGTGTCCACGACATGGCGGACGTTGTGGGCGAGGGTCGTCCGGGCCAGCGTCGGCGAGGGGGCGGCGGCGAGGGCGGCCAGGTCCTGCGGGGCCTGGTAGGACGCCGGGAAGTTGCCGTCCGGGCCGTGACCGGGCAGGTCCACCGCCATCGCGCGGTGCCCCTCCCGCGCCAGGGCGGCGACCAGCGGGGCGAACGAGGCGGCGTTGCCGTTGGCGCCGTGCACGAGCACGAACGTGGGGTCGTGCGGGCGGGGCGCGGCCTGGGCGCCCGCCGCGCTGGTGACCGCGCTCACGCCGCCCAGGATCGCGGCGGTCCGCAGCAGGTGGCGGCGGCTCGACGGCTCAGGCATGCGTCCTCCTCCGCGTGCCGCGCCGGGCCAGGGCCCAGCCGAGCAGGACCGTGCCGGCGGCGCCGACCACCAGGTCCGTCCAGGGCGGAAGCCCCGCCGCGCGGAGCAGGCCCGCCACGCCGAAACTGGTGTCCGCCAGCGCCTCCGTGGCGGCCGAGCCGAATCCCTGGACGAACAGGAGGGCGCCGAGGATCCAGCGGGCGCTCTGCCGGCCGGTGTCGTTGTTCTGCTGTCTGGCCATGCGGCCTCCCTTTCACAGACGTTCCGATGCGCTTGCATCGGAACATAGCATCGTTCCGATGCATCTGCATCACTTAGACTCGTGGGGTGCCGAGACAGGTGGACCACGACAGCCGGCGTCGCCAGATCGCCCAGGCGGTCTTCGAGCTCATCAGCGAGCGGGGCATGGAGGGCGCCACCCTGCGCGACGCCGCGGCGCGGGCCGGCGTCTCCATGGGGGCCGTCCAGCGGTGCTTCTCCACCAAGGAGGAGATGGTGGCCTTCGTGATGGAGCACATGAACCGGCGGATCACCGAGCGCGTCCAGGCCCGGATCTCCGGCTCCGCCGAGCCCGGGTCGGCCATGACGATGTTGGAACAGACGCTGGTCGGGATCGTGCCGCTCGACGGGCCGAGCGTGGCCGAGACCAGGGTCTGGCTGGCGTTCACCGCCCAGGCGGCCGTCAGTCCCCGGCTGGCCGCCGTCCAGCGCGAGCAGTACGCGGGCCTGGCCGAGCTCTTCGCCCTGCTCATCCGCACCGCCCAGGACTCCGGCCACGCCCGGCCCGACCTGGATCCCGAACGGGAGGCGGACGCGCTGATCATCTTCACCGACGGGCTGAACGTCCAGATCCTGGTCGGGCGGCACACCGCGGACTCCGCCCGCGCCGAACTGGCCCGCCGGATCGACGCCCTGCGGGCGGGCTGAGCGCGGCGGGAACGGGAACCCGGCCGGGGCGAGGGACACTGGTGGCCGTGGGTGGGAACGATGCGCGGCGGGGACGGCCCGCGCGGCTGTCGCGGGAGCTGATCGTCGAGGCGGCGCTGGAGATCGTCGGCAGGGAGGGCGGGGACGCGCTGTCCATGCGGCGGATCGCCGACGCGCTGGGCAGCGCCCCCATGAGCCTCTACCGGCACGTGCGCGACAAGGACGAGCTGCTCGTGCTGTTGCTGGACCGGGTCGTGGGCGGGCTGGCGCGGCCCGTGCTGCCCGGCGAGCCCCGGGAGCGGCTGATCGCGTTGCTGACCTGGCAGCACGACCGGCTGGCCGAACGGCCCTGGGTGGTCGACGTGCTGGCCAGGGGCGATGTGATGGCCCCCTCGGTCCTGTGGCTGCTGGAGGAGATCTACGCGGCCTGGCGGGCCTGCGGGCTGCCGCTGGAACGGGCCGTCGCCGCCAACCGGATCGCGTGGGCGTTCACCCTCGGCGACCTGGCCCAGCGCGGGCGGCGGCGCCCCCGCGACCGCGAGCCCTACCAGGTGAGCGTCCCGGCCGGGGCGGACCCCGCCGCCTACCCCCATCTCGCCGCGCTCGGCGCGTACTGGCGGGCCCCGGACCGCCGGGAACACTTCGCCGACGACCTCGCCGCGCTGGTGGACGCCCTGACGGCCGGGGCTTGACCTTTTTGCGTACGCGTACGCACCATGGGGCATGGACAGTGCGACGCTCTACCGGCGCTGGTTGTTCGAGCTGTGGCCCGGCGACTACCCGGTCGCGGAGGAGATCTTCACGCCCGGGTTCGCCGGGCACTGGCCGTCCCTGGAGGTGCGCGGCCCCCGGGGGGTGGTCGAGCAGATCCGCCGCTCGCACGGGTTCTTCGCCGACATCGAGAACACCCTGGACGTCGGCCCGATCGTCGACGGCGACCTGGTCGCCGCGCGGTGGACCTTCCACGGGACGTACCGGGACGGCATCCCCGGAGCCACGGCCGCGCCCGGCACCCGTGTCGCGTTCAGCGGGCAGGACATCTTCCGCGTCGAAGGCGACAGGTTCGCCGAGTACTGGGTCGTCTCGGACGCCCTGGGCATGATGCGGGCCCTGGGGGCCCTCCGGGCGTGACCTCGGCCCCGTCCGCCCGCCACCGGCCCTTAGGCCGCAGTTCACGTGGCGGACGTGTTCGGGGTCTACGCCTGAGAGGGTGATGTCTGCTGTCTTGCGTGCGGCCTGCGCCGGGATGCTGGTCGCGGGCTGCGCCGCCCAGGCCGGGTCGGGCTCGGTGGTCGGGAAGGAGACCCTGACGATCGGGGTCAAGGACGACCAGCCGGGGCTCGGCGTCGCGCGGAACGGGGAGTTCCGCGGGTTCGAGGTCGACGTGGGGCGGTATGTGGCGCGCCGGCTCGGGGCCGAGAAGGTCGTGTTCCGGGCCGTCACCTCCGACAACCGCGAGCGCCTGCTCGGCGACGGCACCGTCGACCTGGTGCTGGCCTCCTACTCCATCACCGCCGAACGCGCCACCCGCGTCTCCTTCGCCGGGCCGTACTACATCGCCCACCAGGACATCATGGTCCGCTCCGGCGACCGGCGGATCCGCGACGTGCGGGACCTGGCGGGACGGCGCATGTGCCAGGCGGCGGGCTCGGTCTCCAGCGAACGCGTCACCGCCGGTCTCGGCGTGCGCGCCACGCTCGTCCCCGCGACCACCTACGGCGACTGCTTCGACGGGCTGCTCGCCGGCCGGATCGACGCGATCTCCACCGGCGACCTGGTGCTGGCCGGGTTCGCGTCCGAGGCGCGCGGACGGGTGAGGATCGTCAACGCCCCGTTCACCGACGAGCCCTACGGCGTCGGCATGCGCAAGGGCGACCTCGACGGCTGCGAGGCCGTCAACAGGGCGATCACCGACATGTACCAGGACGGCACCGCCGGCCGCCTGCTGCACCGCTGGTTCGGCACGACCGAGCTGCGCCTCACCACGACGGTGCCGCAGTTCGAGGGCTGCCTGTGAACCCGTTCAGGGGAACGGGCCGGGCGGCGGCGGAGGCTCGGGGCGGGCCTGGATCCGGGACCGCGTCGCCAGCACGCGCAGCCAGACCAGCGCCACCACCGAGATCGCTCCGAGGCCGATCCAGTTCAGGACCGTGATGAGGTGGTTCTGGGCGGCGGTCGCCTGGGGCAGGTACCCGTGCTCCAGCAGCTGGAACTGCCAGATCGTGCCCGTCAGGAGCAGCGTCATCGCGATCGCGATGCCGTGCATCGAGTCCCACAGCGCGTGCAGGACCGCCACCCCCAGGTACGTCAGCAGCACCGCGCCGTCCAGCGGCCGCAGCCGCCCGCGATGGCGGGCCGCCGCCGAGAACAGCACGCCGCCCGCGATGGCCGTCCACAGCCCGTGCCCGAGGGGCGTCAGCATCCCCCGCAGGATCTCGGTCTCGACCATCGCCCGGACGCTGATCCCCTGCACGGTGAACAGCGCGTTGAACGCGTACCCCGCGCTCTCGAACGCCGCGAACCCGAACCCCACCGTCGCGCCCAGCACCAGCCCGTCACGCGGCGTGTAGACCCGCAGCCTCCGCGCGATGAACCACAGCGCCGCGAGCTTGACCGCCTCCTCGATCAGGCCCACGCCCAGGTACATCCACAGCGACGGATGGAGCAGGTACGTCTCCAGCAGCGAGGCGCCCAGCACGCCGAGCACGCCGCCCACCACGAACGCGCTGAACAGCAGCGGCACCGTCACCTCGCCCGAGGTGCCGTGCTCGTAGGCCCAGACCACGAACGCGACCGGGACCACGAAGCTGCCGAGCAGCACGATCGTCGGCAGCAGGTTGGCGTTCGCCGTGACGATCGTGACGATCACGGTGGCGGCCCACAGGGTCAGCCCCACCCACAGGACCTTCAGCCAGGTGCGCGTCATCGCCCCTCCCCGTCCGGTGGACGGAACCTACCCGGCGATCTTGGCGGTGAACCATGGCCAACCGGCGCCCGACCTCGGACGTCTCACCAAGCGCCGACCGACCCTCTGGAGCCCGTGTGACGATGCCGCAGCCCTACCCGCCCCCGTACCCGCCACCGAGACGCCCGCGGAACGGGGTCGCCACGGCCGTCGGCTGCGTCTCGGTGGGGCTGGCGACGGCCCTGCTCCTGGTGAGCTGCTCGGTGCTGCTGAGCGTGGGTTCGGAGGGGGACGGCCCGAAGCCCTCGGCCGGGCCGGTCACGCGCGGGCCGACGGCGTCCAGGACCGCGACGGCCGTTCCCCGGCCGGACGCGGCGGCGCGGAGGATGTGCCGGTACGCCGCGCGGTCGGTCGCGTACCGCGCCGCCGGGAACGCCGCCGAGGCCGCCCGGATGCGGACGGGCGCGCAGGCGGCGGCCCGCGCCTCCGGGCTCCCGGCCGTGAAGGCGCTGGGCGCGGGCGGCCTCACCCCGATGTGGACCTGGTGCCGGGCGAACGTCCCCGACGTCGAACCGCCCCGCCTTCCGAAGAAGCCGCGGCCGACCGGGACGGCGACGACCAGGCCGCCCGCGGCCGACGTCCGTCCCGGCGCGTTCTGCTCCCCCGCCGGAGCGACCGGCACCCACCGGGGGCGCGGCTACGTCTGCAAGGGGCCCGGCCAGCCGCGCTGGCGGCGCTGACCCGGCCCGGTCACGCGGGTTCGGCGCGGAACGTCCTGCGGTACGCCGACGGCGACGTCCTCATCAGCTTCGTGAAGTGGTGCCGGAACGTCACCGGGCTCTCGAACCCGACGGCCGCGCCGACCTCCTCCACCGGGACGGCCGTGCCCTCCAGCAGCGGCAGGCTCGCCATGACCCGCTGGGTGATGACCCAGCGCAGCGGGCTGGTCCCGGTCTGCCGGTTGAAGTGCCGGATGAACGTGCGCGGCGCCAGGCACGCCACCCGCGCCAGGTCCGCCACCGTGATCGGCTCGGCCAGGTGCTCCAGCGCCCACCCGATCGCCCGCGCCACCGCGTCGTCCACCTCCGGCGCGGTCACGGCGGCCTCCACGAACTGCGCCTGCCCGCCCTCCCGGTGCGGCGGGATCACCAGCCGCCGCGCGACGGCGTTCGCGACCCGCGCCCCGTGGTCCCTGCGCACCAGGTGCAGGCACAGGTCCAGCCCGGCGGCGCTGCCCGCGCCGGTCAGCACGTCGTCGCCGTCCACGTAGAGCACGTCCGGCGTCACGCGGATCCTCGGATGGCGCCGCTGGAGCAGCCCCGCGTACCGCCAGTGCGTGGTCGCCTCGCGCCCGTCCAGCAGGCCGGCCGCCGCCAGCGCGAACGCCCCCGAGCAGATCGACACGACCCGCGCGCCCCGCGCGTGCGCCGCCCGCAGCGCCGCCACGACCTCCGGGTGCACCTCCCCGCGCACGTCCGGGACGGCCACCACCATCACCGTGTCCGCCGCCGCGAAGACGTCGAGCCCGTGCTCGGTCGCCATCGTGAACCCGCCGACCGCCCGCATCGGCCCCCGTTCCCGCGAGCAGACCCGCAGGTCGTACCAGGGGACGTCGAGCTCGGGCCGGGGGAGCCCGAACACCTCGACCACCGATCCCAGCTCGAACGGCGCCATGCCGTCGAACGCCAGCACCGACACCGTGTGCCGCCGCGCGGGGGAGTTCAGGAACATGGCGAGATCTTAGCGGTGAACGGCGTTCGTGCCACTGTCGGGACGGCTCCCCCGCCCGCCAGGATCGAGACGTCCCCGAACGAAGGAGGAGTACCGATGCCGCTGGTCACCCAGGTTCCCGCCGCCCCCGCCGCCGAGGCCGCCGCGCACTTCGCCGCCCGCCTGGCGTTCGAGACCGACGCCTCCGACGTCGCCGCCGACCTGGCCGCGAACGCCCCGGACGTCGTCGTGGTGGACTCCCGCAACCGGGCGAGCTGGGACCAGGGTCACGTCGAGGGCGCGATCCACCTGCCCACCGCCGAGATCGCCGAGCGCGCCGCGGCGCTGGTCCCCCGCGGCGCCACCGTGGTCGTCTACTGCTGGGGTCCAGGCTGCAACGGCGCGCAGAAGGCCGCCCTGGAGTTCGCCCGCCTCGGGTACCCGGTCAAGGAAATGATCGGCGGCTTCGAGTACTGGGCGCGCGAGGGCTATCCGGTGGCGACGTCGGCGGGCGTCACCCGCCGCTCCCCCGACCCGCTCACGGCCCCGATCAACGGGCTGACCTGCGCCTGCTGACCGCCCCGGAGGGGAGCGCGAGCCGCCCGTCCCGGCGCCGGTCCGGACCCGTCCGGACCCGGTGCCGGGGCCCGTCCGGCGGGGCGGAAGCGGGCCGGCGCGGAGGTGAGATCCGTTTCACCCTGTGGGACGGGGCATAACCAGGGGCCCCGACGACGTTAGACTGAACAAATCACTCTTACGACGCCGAACGCGTCAGGCTCGTCCTTGCAGGCCGCACATCGCCGATCCCGCGATGCCTCCTTGAGACGTGCCCCCCTCTCGGAAGGTATTGCGTGACCAACGTTCCTGCTGCCCATGACCTGACCCCGTCCACCGACGAGGCGGTCCCCACCTTCGCCGAACTCGGCCTCCCCGCGGAGCTCGTGGCCGTCCTGGCCCGCCAGGGCATCGAGAGCCCGTTCCCGATCCAGGCCGCCGCCATCCCCGACGTGATGGCGGGCCGCGACGTCCTCGGCCGCGGCAAGACCGGCTCCGGCAAGACCCTGGCCTTCGGCCTGCCGCTGCTGGCGCGCCTCGCCGGCCGCCGCGCCCAGCCGCGCCGCCCGCTCGGCCTGATCCTGGTCCCGACCCGCGAGCTGGCCCAGCAGGTCCAGACGAACCTGGAGCCGCTCGGCCGCAGCGTCGGCCTGCACTTCAAGACGGTCATCGGCCAGACCTCGATGTTCAAGCAGATCGACGCGCTGCGCCGCGGCGTCGAGATCCTCGTCGCCACGCCCGGCCGTCTCAAGGACCTGATGCGCCAGGGCGCCGCCGACCTGTCCGACCTGGAGATGGTCATCCTCGACGAGGCCGACCACATGGCCGACATGGGCTTCCTGCCCGACGTCACCGACATCCTCGACGAGGCCCGCCCCGGCGGCCAGCGGCTGCTGTTCTCGGCGACCCTGGACCGCGACGTGGACGTGCTCGTCAAGCGGTACCTGAACGACCCGGTCACGCACGCCATCGGCCCGGTCGACGAGTCGGTCGACACCATGGACCACCACCTCCTGCTGGTGGCGCCCAAGGAGAAGGCCGCGATCACCGCCGAGATCGCCAACCGTGAGGGCCGGACGATCCTGTTCGCCCGCACCAAGCACGGCGTGGACCGTCTCGCCAAGCAGCTCACCGACGCGGGCGTCCGCGCCGCCGGGCTGCACGGCGGCAAGAGCCAGGGCCTGCGCACCCGCACCCTCGCCGAGTTCCACGAGGGCTCGTTCAACGTGCTGGTCGCCACCGACGTCGCCGCGCGCGGCATCCACGTGGACAACATCAGCCTGGTCATGCACGTCGACCCGCCGGCCGACCACAAGGACTACATGCACCGCGCGGGCCGTACCGCCCGCGCCGGCGAGAAGGGCACCGTGGTGACCCTGGTGCTGCCGCACCAGGTCCGCTCGACCTCGGCGATGACCCGCCGCGCGGGCATCGAGGCCCCGCGCACCCGCGTGTCCCAGGGCGACGAGGCCCTGATCCGGCTGACCGGCGCGCGCCGGCCGTCCGGTGAGCCGATCATCGAGCCGATCATCCCCGAGCGTCCGCGCCGCGAGCCCGGCCGGGGCCGCGGTCGCGGCCGTGGCGGCTTCAACGGCCGCGGCCCGCGCCGTGAGGGCGGCGGCGGCTACCGGGGCCGTCGCGAGGGCGACTTCAACGGCGGTGAGCGCCGTGAAGGCGGCTACCGCGGGGACCGCGAGGGCGGCTCCCAGGGGCGCCGTGAGGGCGGTTTCCGGGACAACCGCGAGGGCGGTCACCGCGATCACCGTGAGGGTGGTCACAGCGACCGTCGCGGGTTCGGCAACGACCGTGGTGGGTTCAGCAACGACCGTGGTGGCTTCAACGGCGACCGTGGTGGCTTCAACGGCGACCGCGGCCCGCGTCGTGAGAACCGCCGCGGCGGCTACAGCGGCGGCGCCCCCCGCCGTGAGAACGACCGTCGTCCCGCCCGCCAGAACTAGCGTGTGACATGTGCGAGCCCCGCCCGGCCCCGGGCGGGGCTCGTTCACGTTCGGAAGACGGTCCGGCGGCGGCGCCCGCTCAGAACATGCCGTGGGGGGTCCGCGCGGCGTCGGGCACCGGCTGGAGCACGTCCCAGTGCTCGGCGATCCGGCCGTCGACCATCCGCCAGATGTCGACCACGGCGACGCCGCGCGGGTCGTCGTCGGTGGTCATGTGGTAGTGCGTCACCACGTGGTCGTCGTCGGCGACGACCCGCTTGAGGTCGAGCCGGGCGCGGGCCACGGGAGCCCGCGCGATGAACGCCATGAACGCCTCCCGCCCGGAGGGGTTGTCCGGGCTGTGCTCGACGAAGTCCTCCCGCAGGAGCGTGCGGAGCACCTCGACGTCCCCCGCCGCGAACCTCCGGAAGCCGTCGATGACGAGCCGCTTGTTGTGTGTGGCCTTGCTGTCTTCGCTCATGCCGCCCACCGTCCCCGCCGCCACCCGCTCCTGTCGATTACATGCCTTGTCATCGCGGCGGCCGGTGCGGAGCGGCGATAATCACCGCATGACGGGGGATCGGCCGATCGGGGACCTGCTGCGCGAGTGGCGGCACCGCAGCGGGCTCAGCCAGCTTGACCTGGCCATCCAGGCGGACGTGTCCGCCCGGCACGTCAGCTTCGTGGAGACGGGGCGGACCATCCCCAGCAGCGCGATGGTGCTGCGGCTGGCCGAGCATCTGGGCGTCCCGCTACGGGAGCGCAACCGGCTGCTGGTGGCGGCCGGGCACGCGCCCGTCGTTCGGGAACGGCCGCTGGAGGACCCGGACCTGGCCTCGGCGCGCGGCGCCCTGGAGCAGATCCTGCGCGGGCACGAACCGTATCCGGCGCTGGCCGTGGACCGCCGCTGGAACCTGCTGTCCGCCAACGCGGCCATCGACGTCTTCCTGGAGGACGTCGAGCCGTCGTTGCTGGAGCCGCCGGTCAACATGATGCGGCTGGGCCTGCACCCGGACGGGTTCGCGCCGCGCCTGCGCAACCTCGACCAGGTCCGCGCCCACCTGCTGCCCCGGCTCGCCCGCCAGGTGGCCCGGAGCGGCGACCCGGAACTGAGCGCGCTGTACGAGGAACTGCTGTCCTACGGCCCCGAGGACGATCCGCCGCCGCCCGACCCGGCCGACATCGCGCTGCCCCTCCGCATCCGCCATCGCGGGGCGGAGCTGTGCTTCATCAACACCGTCACGACGTTCGGCGCCGCCTTCGACGTCACGCTGGAGGAGATCGCCGTCGAGGCGTACTTCCCCGCCGACGACGCCACCGCCCGCTTCTTCCGGGAGGGGGCCTGAGGGGGTGCGGGGCTCAGCCCGCCTCCTCCCGCAGGGTCTCCTCCTCGCGGGCGCGGTCCCTCACCCGGCGCCGGTCCTCCTCGCGCAGCCGGTCCTGGAGGATCTGGAGCCCCTCCATGCCGTCCATCGACAGGGCCGCCAGCTCCTCCAGGGAGATGACCGACTGGTTGCGCAGCGGCGGGTCCCACCCGGCGTCCTCGTCGTAGCTGCGCAGGACCTTGGCGGGGACGCCGCCGATCACCGAGTGGTCGGGGAACTCGCCCCGGACCACCGCGCCGCCCGCGACCGCCACGTTCCGGCCCAGCCGCGTGCCGGGAAGGATGATCGCGCCGGTGCCGATCCAGCAGCCGTCGCCGATGACCACCGGGTTGTTCTCCGGCCACTGGCGGCCGATGGGCGTGTCCGGGTCGCCGTAGGTGTGGTTCTGGTCGGTGATGTAGACGTTGGGGCCGGTGAAGACGTCGTCGCCGATCTCGATGGACTGGTGGCCGACGATGTGCGTGCCGCGGCCCAGCGAGCAGCCCCGGCCGATCCGCACGATGACGTCCGGGCCCAGGTCCAGGCCGGGCACGAAGCCCGCGGAGATCGTGACGTGCGTGCCCACCAGGGTGTGGTCGCCGATCGAGATCCACGGCTCGCCGTACAGGGAGCCGACCGGGAAGCCGATGCACGCGCCCTCGCCCAGATAGGCGAACCGGCGGCGGCCGGGGGTGTGCGGAGTGATCTCGCCGTGGCGCTGGACCCACTCCCAGCCCCGGTGGACGGCCAGGTGCATGCCCCGGTGGAACCGGTCCTTGATCAGGTGCCGGAGGGAACGGACGTTCGGCGACATGGCGCCCACCGTACCGGTTGGTAGCCCGCGGTCCGTCCGGTCCCCCTTACCGGCCGGGACACCGCCGCCGGCCGGGGCCCCGGCACAGGCCGAGGGCCCGGTCATCGGGACCGGGCCCTCGGTTCACCATGCCTGCGGTCACGTCGAGCGCACCTTGTCGTCGGACCCGGTGGTGTCCGCCGCCTCGCGGGCCTTCCGCTCGACTTCGGACTCCATCTCGGTCCAGCTCAACGCGTTGTTGCGCCGGGTCGCCATCACGCCCGCCACGCCGATCGCCGCCACGGCGACCGCCATGCCCACGATCGCCTTGCGGCTCCGCTGGGGCTGCTCGGGCTCGACCCGGTGCGCCATGTCGGCCAGGAACGAGCTCACACGCGGCGCGAGGTCGGCCTCCACGTAGTGCGCGGCGGTCTCCAACCGAGGCGCGCTCCAGCCACGCGCGAGCAGCAGACGTTCGGCCGCCATGTCGCGGGTGCGTTCGGCGGCGGGGGCGATGCGCTCCGACGCGGCACCGACCCCGCCCCGGCACGCGGTCATCGCCTGCAGGTACGCCTCCTGGGCGCGCTCCAGACGGGACCGGGCCATCGCGGCCTGACGGTTGCGACGGATGTTCATCGTTAGGGACACGCTAACCTCCCTGTTTGCGAGGTCCTGTCCGTCAGCCTTCCCAACGAGCGGGGGACAAACCCTGTGCTGGTGATCACATGGTGACGCTGGGTAGGCGGGGTGGGGGTGCGGCGGGCCAGCATGGTCCGTACGCAGCATGTACATGACTTCCGACGAGGAGGCGGCCAGCCGTGGCCAACGAAATCTTTGCGACGCTGAACACCAACAAGGGCAAGATCGTCGCTCAGCTCTACGCCGACAAGGCCCCGATCACCGTGGCCAACTTCGTGGAGCTGGCCGAGGGCACCCGTGAGTGGAAGCACCCCGAGACCGGCGAGGTGTCGAAGAAGCCGCTCTACAACGGCACCATCTTCCACCGCATCATCCCGGACTTCATGATCCAGGGCGGGGACCCGCTCGGGCAGGGTTACGGCGGCCCGGGCTACCAGTTCCAGGACGAGTTCCACCCCGAGCTGAAGTTCGACCGGCCGTACCTGCTGGCGATGGCCAACGCCGGGCCCGGCACCAACGGCTCGCAGTTCTTCATCACCACCAACGTGGCCAACACCCGCCACCTGACCGGCCGGCACACCATCTTCGGCAAGGTCATCGAGGGCACCGACGTGGTGGACGCCATCGCCGGCGTCCCGACCGGCGCGAACGACCGTCCGCGCCAGGACGTCGTCATCGAGTCGGTGACGATCGAGCGGCGTTAGTCGTTACCCAGGGTGAGACCCCGCAGCCCCCGCGCCCACGGAGCCGACTGATGAGCACGGACGACGCGCCCGAGACCGCCCCGCCGACGTGTTACCGGCACCCGGGGCGCGAGACCCATGTCCGCTGTACCCGCTGCGACCGGTACATCTGCCCCGACTGCATGCGGGACGCGTCGGTCGGGTTCCAGTGCGTGGAGTGCGTCGCCGAGGGCAACCGCGGCGTTCGCCAACCGCGAACGGCCGGCGGCGCGCGGGCGGTCGCGGCGGCGCGCCCCGCGGTCACCTACGTACTGATCGCCGCGTGCGTGCTGGTCTACCTCGCCGAGCTGGCCTCGCCGCGGGTGGTGCTCGACTACATGATGGTCGGCGCCGGATACCTGCCCGGCGGGGAGCTCGCCGGGGTGGCCGGAGGCGAGTGGTACCGGCTGTTCACCTCGATGTTCCTGCACCAGCGGCCGGCCGGCGGATCGTTCGGGCTGACCCACATCCTGTTCAACATGTGGGCGCTGTGGGCGATCGGCCCGGCCCTGGAGCAGGCGCTGGGCCGGTGGCGGTTCCTGGCGCTGTACCTGCTGGCGGGGCTCGGCGGGTCGGTGCTGCTGTACGCGCTGGCCCCGACCTCCTCGGCGGTCGGGGCGTCCGGGGCGATCTTCGGGTTGTTCGCGGCGTTCTTCGTGTTCAGCCGGAAGACGGGCGCGCCGATGGGGCCGATCGTGTTCCTGCTGGGCCTCAACCTGGTGATCACGTTCGCGGTGCCGGGAATCTCCTGGGAGGGCCATGTCGGCGGCCTGCTCACCGGCGGGGTGCTGGCGGCGGCGTACGCCTACGTCCCGCGCGGGCCGCGCCAGCAGGCCCTGCACGTCACCGCCACGGCGGTGGTGCTGATGGCGCTGGTCGCCGCGGTCCTGGTGAAGACGGCCCAGCTCCAGCCGCTGCTCGGCTGACCGGGAACGCGCGGCGCCGCCGCGTTCCGGAAAAGTCCGGAACGCGGCGGCGCCGTCTTCTTCACCCGAAACGCAAACCTGTGGAAAACCTGGGGAAAGGCGAGGCGGTGAATCCCCAGAGTGTGGATAACTTTCGTGGATTCGCCGCCCCGGAGGCGGGGTAAGAAAGGCGTTTCCGCTACCGCCAGCGGGTCGACAGGATCACCCCGAGGATGATCGCGGTGAACCCGATGCCCAGGTTCCAGTTCTGCAGGTCGGACATGACCGGCACCTTCGTGCCGGTGCTGGCGGTCACGTAGAACGTCGCGATCCAGGCCAGTCCGATCAGCCAGAGGGCGATCATCGTGGGGGCCAGCCAACGCGGGCTGACCTCGGGGGCCTTGGACTTCTGCGGCGGCGTGTAGACGGCCTTCTTGCGCACTTTGGACTTGGCCACGGTGGGATCGATCTCCTCGGGCGGCTGGCGGCCGGAGCGCCGGTCCGCGCATGGTCGTTTTGTCGGTTAGCGTAGTCGCTGGTGAGCAGCGTACGGCGTCGCGCGTGGGGAAGCATCATTCCAGCCCTCACGCTTGTCTCGGGAACCCTGTTCGCGGCGAGCGCGAGCACGGCCCGCGGTACCGACCTGCGCGAGGACGGGCGCACCCGCCTCACCGAGCTGATCGCCGCCGAGCAGCGGCGCGCCGCCCGCGACCGCGACGAGTACCAGCGGCTCCGCCACGAGGTCGACCGTATCTCCCGGCAGGCCGGAGAGCACGACCTCCGCGTCCGGCAGGCCCAGGCCGGCGCCGACCGGCTGGCCGCCCGCGCCGGGTTCACACCGCTGCGCGGCCCCGGTGTCCGCGTCACCCTGGACGACGCCCCGCAGCGTCCGGGCGGCTCCGCGCGCGGCGGCCCGGTCCCCGACGACCTGGTCGTCCACCAGGCCGACGTGCAGGCGGTCGTGAACGCCCTGTGGGCGGGCGGCGCCACCGGAATGCAAATAATGGACCAACGCGTGATCTCCACCAGCGCCGTCCGGTGCGTGGGCAATACGCTGATCCTGCAGGGGGTCGTCTACTCGCCGCCGTTCCGGATCACCGCCGTGGGAGACCCGCGGCGGCTGCGGGCCGCGCTGGACGCCTCTCCGCAGATCGCGCTCTACAAGAAGTACGTACGTGAATACGGGCTCGGTTACGCGGAGCGCACCCTGGACGGGGTGACGCTGCCCGCCTACACCGGAAACGTGACCGTGAACCACGCGACGGTGCCGGACGACACCCCCGGGGACGGCGGGAACTGAACGCGGCGCCGCGACACGTGAGGGGGTACGCGCGGTGCGGATGCTCATCCGCGGGCTGGGCGAGCTGTGCATCACCGCGGGCCTGGTCCTGCTGCTGTTCGTGACCTACGAGCTCTGGGGGACCGGCCGCTACACCCAGGAGCAGCAGCAGAGGCTCGACCAGGAGCTGATGCGGTCCTGGCAGGCCCCCCGCCCGCGGAACGTCACCACCGAGAAGGTGCGGATCGGCAGCGGGCTCGCGATGATCCGCATCCCGAAGTTCGGGCCGAAGTACCGGTTCGTGGTCATCGAGGGCGTGGAACTGTCGGACCTGCGCAAGGGCCCCGGCCACTACCCCGGCAGCGCGCTGCCCGGCGAGGTCGGCAACTTCGTGGTCTCCGGCCACCGCACCACCTACTCGGCTCCGTTCAACCGCGTCGGCGAGCTCGGCGAGGGTGACCAGATCCTCATCGACACCCGCGACACGCAGTACGTGTACGAGGTCACCGGCCGGAAGATCGTCCAGCCGACGGCGGTGGAGGTCACCTCCCCCGTCCCCATGCACCCCGGCCGCAAGCCCACCCGGCGGCTGATCACGCTCACCACCTGCCACCCCAAGTACTCCGCCGCCCAGCGCCTCATCGTCTTCGGCGAGCTGGTCGACGAGAAGCCCCGCGTCGCCCCCGCCGCGGCGGGAAAGTAGGAGGCCCCGTGTACGCCTGGATCTGGCGCAACCTGCCCGGCAGCCGCCCCGTCAGGGCCGCGCTCGCGCTCGTCCTGGTCCTCGCCGCCGGGATCGTGCTGTGGTACCTGGTCTTCCCCTGGCTGGAGCCGAAGGTCCAGTTCGACCACGGCGTGGTGGACGGCACGACCCCGGCCCCGAAGGGCTGACCGCCGGTCCCGTTCCCTCGGCGACAATGGGAACGTGCGTGTTCTGGTGGTGGACAACCACGACAGCTTCGTCTTCAACATCGTCCAGTACCTGCGGGAGCTGGGCGCGGACTGCGCGGTCGCCGACCGCTCGGACGTGACGCTCGCCGACGCGGGGGACGTGGACGGCGTCCTGGTCAGCCCCGGGCCGGGGCACCCCGCCGACGCCGGGATCTCCCTGGACCTGGTCCGGCACGCGGCCGAACGGGACCTGCCGCTGCTCGGCGTCTGCCTGGGCCACCAGGCCATCGCCCACGTGTTCGGCGCGACCGTCGGCCACGCCCCCGACGTCGTGCACGGCTACACGAGCCTGATCCACCACGACGGGCGCGGCGTGTTCACGGGCCTGCCCGACGGGTTCCCGGCGACCCGCTACCACTCCCTGGCCGTCGATCCCGCGACCGTTCCGGACGTCCTGGCGGTCACCGCCCGCACCGAGGACGGCGTGATCATGGGGCTGCGGCACCGGGAACGGCGCATCGAGGGCGTCCAGTTCCATCCCGAGTCCGTGCTGTCCGTCGGCGGCCACGACCTGCTCCGGAACTGGCTCACCACCTGCGGTTCCACCGTCTGACCCCGGTTTCGCGGAAAAATTCGGGAGAAGTCCGTAACGCCCGATCCCCGCGTTCCGAAGACCAGACGAGGGCTTCCGCCATTGCCCCCGAGTGGCGGAAGCCCTCCTTCACGT
>NZ_BCQR01000040.1 GCF_001552175.1 Actinomadura kijaniata NBRC 14229 | reverse complement strand
GCGGCGGCCGTCGCGACGTTCGGGTTCGGCGGCGGGGGCGGGAAGGGCGGCGCGCGTGCCGCCGGGCTGCCGCCGAACACGACCAAGGTGGCGAAGCAGACCCTCAAGGACAGCGAGACCGCCGACGGGAGCCTCGGCTACGGCCAGGCGACCGCCGCCAGCGCCCGCGCCGCCGGGACCGTCACCGCCCTGCCCGACACCGGCGACCGGATCACCCGGGGCAAGGAGCTGTACGAGGTGGACTCCCGGCCGGTGGTCCTGATGTACGGGGCCAAGCCCGCCTACCGCACGCTGAGCGCTGGCATGGAGGGCAAGGACGTGCTGTGGCTGGAGCGCAACCTGCGCGCCCTCGGCTACGACGGCTTCACCGTGGACGACGAGTACACCGCCGACACCGCCGACGCCGTCGCGGAGTGGCAGGACGACGTCGGCCTGGCCGAGACCGGGAACGTCGAGCTCGGCAGCGTCGTGTTCGCGCCCGGCGCGGTCCGCGTGGACGGCCTCCAGGCGGGGGTGGGCGACGCGGTCACGCCCGGCCGCAAGATCCTCACCTACACCGGCACCGACAAGGCCGTCACCGTGGAGCTGGAGTCCGACGACCTGCGGCTGGCGCGCAAGGGCGCGGCCGTGGACGTCGAACTGCCCGACGGGTCCACCGCCCGCGGCGTGGTCGACGAGGTGACCACGGTCATCGAACCGGCCGCGCAGGGTCAGGACCCCAAGACCAAGGTCGAGGTCACCGTGGCGCTGAAGGGGGACAGGGCGCAGAAGGCCGCCGCCCGGTACGTGCTGGCGGCGGTGGACGTCACGTTCACCGCGGGCACCCGCAAGGACGTGTTGACCGTCCCGGTGGCGGCGCTGGTCGCGCTGGCGGAGGGAGGCTTCGGCGTGGAGGTGGTCAGCGGCGGGACCTCCTCCTACGTGCCGGTGAAGGTCGGGCTGTTCGCCGACGGGAAGGTGGAGGTCTCCGGGCCGGGGATCGCCGAGGGCACCGTCGTGGGGGTGCCGAAGTGATCTCCCTGGTGGACGTGGTGAAGCGGTACCCCGGCGTCACCGCGCTCGACGGCGTCACCCTGCACATCGGCGCGGGCGAGCTGGTCGCGATCGTGGGGCCGTCCGGCTCGGGCAAGTCGACGATGCTGAACATGCTCGGCACGCTCGACCGCCCCACCTCCGGGCTGGTGCGCGTCGACGGCCACGACGTGGGCGCCCTGTCGGACGCGGAGCTGTCGGCGCTGCGGGCGCAGCGGATCGGGTTCGTGTTCCAGCAGTTCCACCTGGCCCCCGGCACGTCCGCGCTCGACAACGTGGCCGACGGCCTGCTCTACACGGGCCTGCGTCCCGCCGAGCGCCGCCGCCGCGCCACGGCGGCCCTGCACCGCGTCGGCCTCGCCCACCGCATGGAGCACCGGCCCCAGGAGCTGTCGGGCGGGGAACGCCAGCGCGTCGCCATCGCCCGCGCCGTCGCGGGCGAGCCCCGCCTGCTGCTGGCCGACGAGCCGACCGGCGCGCTGGACTCGGTGTCCGGCGCCGGGGTGATGGACCTGCTGCGCGACCTGCACGCCGCCGGCACCACCGTGGTGATCATCACGCACGACCGGGAGATCGCGGGCAGCCTGCCCCGGCAGATCCGGATGCGCGACGGCCGCGTGGTGTCCGACGCGCCCAACCCGGACCGCGCCCGGGCGGAGGCGGCGTCGTGACCGCGGTGCGGGAGGCGCCGCGCCCGGCCCGCCTGTGGCCGGGCGACGTGGTCCGGGTCGGCGCGGTCGGGCTGCGCACCCGACCGCTGCGGGCGTTCCTGTCCGCGCTGGGCATCGCGATCGGCATCGCGGCGATGGTCGGCGTGGTCGGCATCTCCTCCTCCTCGGGCGCCGACCTGGACCGCACGCTGGCCGCCCTCGGCACCAACCTGCTCACCGTCGAACCGGGCACGACCATGACCGGCGAGCGGGCGCGGCTGCCCACCGAGGCCGAGGCGATGGTCGGCCGCATCCGCCCGGTGCGGACGGTGTCGGCGGTCGGCCTGGTGGAGGACGCGAAGGTCTACCGGCACGGCCGGATCCCCGAGACCGAGACGCGCGGCCTGGCCGCCTACGCCGCCCGCACGAGCCTGCCGGCCGCCACCGGCGCGCGGATCCGCAGCGGCACCTGGCTGAACGAGGCGACCGCCCGCCATCCGGCCGTGGTGCTCGGCGCGACCGCCGCCGAGCGCCTCGGCGTCGGCCGCGCCGGACCGGACGTGCGGGTGCTGGTCGGCGGCCGGTGGTTCACGGTGGTCGGCATCCTGGAGCCCGCGCCGCTGGCGCCCGAACTCGACACCGCCGCGCTGGTCGGCTGGCCCGCGGCCGAGGCCGAGCTGAACTTCGACGGACACCCGACGAAGGTCTACACCCGGTCCGACGAGGAGGACGTCGAGCAGGTCTCCGGCGTGCTGGGGGCGACCGCCAATCCCGAGTCCCCCAACGAGGTCGAGGTGTCGCGCCCGTCCGACGCGCTGGCTGCCAAGCAGGCGGCGGGGGAGGCGTTCACGAACCTGCTGCTGGGCCTCGGCGCGGTGGCGCTGCTGGTCGGCGGGGTCGGGGTGGCCAACACCATGGTCATCTCGGTGCTGGAGCGCCGCTCGGAGATCGGGCTGCGCCGCGCGCTGGGCGCGACCCGCGGTCAGGTCCGCACCCAGTTCCTCGCCGAGTCCCTGCTGCTGTCGGCGCTGGGCGGGGCCGGCGGCGCCGCGCTGGGCGCGGCCGTCACGGCGGGCTACGCGGTCGCGCAGGGCTGGCCGGTGGTCGTCCCCGCGTGGGCGGTGTTCGGCGGCGTCGCCGCGACGCTGGCGATCGGCGCCGTGGCGGGCCTGTACCCGGCCGTCCGCGCCTCCCGGCTGTCCCCGACCGAGGCGCTGGCCACCCCGTGACCGGGGGCTCCGGCGGTCCCGCCGCCGGAGCCCCGCACGGTCGTCCGGCTCAGCGGGCGGGCTTGTAGACGGTGACGACCGCCGCGCCGCCCAGGCCGATGTTGTGCTGGAGCGCGCCGGTGACGCCCTCCACCTGGCGCCGGTCGGCCCGGCCGCGGATCTGCCAGGTCAGCTCGGCGCACTGGGCCAGGCCCGTCGCGCCCAGCGGGTGGCCCTTGGAGATCAGGCCGCCGGACGGGTTGACGACCCAGCGTCCGCCGTAGGTGTTGTCGCCGTCGTCCACGAGCCTGCCGCCCTCGCCCTCGGCGGCCAGGCCCAGCGCCTCGTAGGTGATCAGCTCGTTGGTGGAGAAGCAGTCGTGCAACTCGACGACCTGCACGTCCTCGGCGCCCAGCTGCGCCTCCTCGTAGGCCCGCCGCGCGGCCAGGGCGCTCATCTTCGCGCCGACGAGCGTGATCGCGCTCTTGTCGGCGAAGGTGTCCCTGGTGTCGGTCACCATCGACTGGCCCGCGATCTCCACGGCGCGGTCCCACAGGTCGTGCTCGTCGACGAAGCGCTCGGAGGCGATCACCGCCGCGCCGGAGCCGTCGGAGGTCGGCGAGCACTGGAGCTTGGTCAGCGGCTCGTACACGACGCGGGCGGCCTTGATGTCGTCGAGGCTGTACTCGTCCTGGAACTGGGCGTACGGGTTGTTCACCGAGTGCTTGTGGTTCTTCCAGCCGATCCTGGCGAACTGGTCGGCGGTGGTGCCGTACTTCTCCATGTGTTCGCGCCCGGCCGCGCCGAACATGTACGGCGCGATCGGCTCGCCGCCCCACTCGTACAGCGGGAACAGCTCCTTGAGGTGTTACAACATTGCTTCAGGTACCACCAAGGAGCCCCCCATGGCCGACACGCACAGTGACCTGATCCCCGTAGTGGACTACGCCCGCGCCAGCGCGGACAAGGCCAAGGACGAGCACACCGTCAAGGACCAGCAGAAGGCCAACGAGTCCACGGCGAAGCGGCTCGGATGCCGGATCGTCGCCCGCTTCGCCGACAACGACAAGTCAGCGATGAAGGAAGGTGTGATCCGCGACGACTTCGAGGAGATGCTTCGCGTACTGCGCGCGGGCAGGCTCAAGGACGGGACGCCTGTCATGGGCTGCATCGTGGTCGCCGACGACCGTCTGATCCGGAAGACGGGGGACTATGAACGCTTCGTTGACGCCCTCACCTACGAGGACGGCCGGGTGTACGCCGACAAGCGAGGGTTCAAGGACCTCTACGCGGAAGACGTCGAGACGATGGGGCTCATGGGGGCCGTGATCTCCCGCATGGAGATCAAGAAGATGCGCCGCCGCGCCCGCCAGTGGAACCGGGCGCGTGCGCTGGAGGGGCTCCCCAAGAAGGGGCACCGGCCGTTCGGCTGGCAGGAGGACCGGATCACGCTCGACCCCGTGGAGAGCGAGCTACTCCGCAAGGCCGTACAGCGGGTGCTGGCAGGAGGGTCCGTGAACTCCATCGTGCGTGACTGGCAGAAGGCCGGAGTCCTCACACCTCGCGGTAACCCCTGGAAGAACCAGACGCTCAGGCTGACGCTCCGAAACGCGCGCCTGTGTGGCTGGAGGACGATCAACGGCGAGTTGGTGACCGACGACGACGGAGACCCGATCGTCGGTACCTGGGAACCGGTGATCACCCCTAGCCAGTGGCAGGCGCTCCAAGCGATCTTCGACGCCCGGAAGGGCAAGCAGATCACCTACAACGGCGAGGCGGTGGGTCCGATCCGCACGGACCCTCGCGAACACACCTACCTCCTGACGTCGATTCTCCGATGTGGACGGATCTTGCCCGATGGCTCCATGTGCGGTGGCAAGCTGCGAGCCGGGTTTGAGAAGGACAGGGGCAGGCACCGTTACTTCTGCCACACCAAGGGCAGCGGAGGGTGCGGAGGTCTGGCGAGGCGCGGTGACCTGGTGGACGAGTTCATCAGCGAAGCCGTGCTTGCGAAGCTTGAGGAACGCGTCCAGGAGGCCCGCCCCGACATTGGCCCGTGGCCGAAGGAGAAGGAACTCAGCGACAAGATCGAGCAGCTCAAGGAGTTGAAGTCGCGTTTCGCGCAGCGACGCATCTCCAACAGCCTGTTCTTCGATGAGGTGGAGCGCCTCGAACCGGAGATCGCCAAGCTTCGCGCAGACCGGCAGCGGCACGCCCTGAAGGCGGAGGCCCGCACCGACGTCACCGACATCCGCCGACGCTGGTACTCCGAGATCGACGAGGATCGCTTGGACATCTCCCAGAAGCGCACGTACATCCGTGAGGCGTTGCACGCCGTCATCGTGCATCCCGCCGGACAGGGAAGGGGCAACAAGTTCGACCCGAACTTGCTTGAGCCTGTCTGGCGGGAGGACTGACGAGAACACGCCGCCCGCAGGGCCCCGGTCCACTCTGACCGGGCTCCTCTCGTGTGATCTAAGTCACTCTCAACGTCTCTCGTTGTGCGCCGTTGTGTGCCACTGGTTGCCGCTATACGCCACTGTTCGCCGACGTCCCGATCGGCTGGTCGCTCAAGAGGTTCAAGAGACATCAGAGATCGGGTACTTCTGGAGCACGGAGCCGCGAAACGACTCCAGGACCGACGAGTGAAGGCCGGGTAGGCACCGGCCGCCGGGCCCCGCGAGGTGTGCTCACGATGCTTGCCGCCTTCAAAAAAACTCCCTCTTATTAGACGCGATATCTAATTACTCTCGAAGATCACTCCCTTCGTTCTGGTGTCGCGCGTGCTCCCTCGTTCGAGAGGGAGAGGAGTACCCAGGGTTGAACCCGAGCCCGGAAGCGCGCGAGTGGGGAAAGCGTCAGGCCGCGCGGTCGCCGCGATGGACTGACGAGAAGTGGAACCGTGTCGCCGTCATCTTCACGATCACGCTGTCCACCCAGCCGGATCCGCAGCAGGAAGAGAGCGCCGACCGGCAGGCCCCAGCGCCCGTGCGGGAGGCAGCATGAACGCCTCGTCGACGCCCGGCCTGCCTCCCGAGTTCGTCGCCGCAGTCCAGCGTGCCGCCATGCCGGACTTCGCCCGCTGGCACGAGATGATCAAGGCTGCCGGAGGGTGTGAGCAGCCGATCCGGCTACGCGGCGAACGCCTCACCCTGGACGGTGAGACCGGTGAGTTGATCGAGTCCTATTCGACTGACGACGAGCCGACCGGCTACCTGATCACCGCATGCGGCAACCGTCGTGCCTCGCGCTGTGCCGCGTGTGCTGAGGTCTATCGCGACGACACCTACCACCTGATCATCTCCGGTCTCGCCGGGGGCAAAGGAGTACCCGAACGGGTCAGCGAACACCCCCGCGTGTTCCTGACCCTGACCGCCCCATCGTTCGGGGCAGTGCATACCCGCAGGGAGAAGGCCGGGCGAGTGAACCCCTGCCGCCCGCGCCGAGACCGGCCGCTGTGTTCCCACGGCCGTCCGGAAGGGTGCAGTCTGCGTCACGCCGCCGACGACCCGATGCTCGGGCAGCCGATCTGCGAAGACTGCTACGACTACCCACGCGCTGTGCTGTGGAACGCCCACGCGCCAGAGCTGTGGCGACGGCTCACACTGGCCGTCCCCCGGTACCTCACCACTGAGTTGGGCCTCACGCACAAGGCGTTCCGCCAGCAGGCCCGCATCTCCTACGCCCGCGTGATCGAGTACCAGCGTCGAGGACTGATCCATGTCCACGCCGTCGTACGGCTCGACGGTCCCGAAGGCCCCGACGATCCCCCACCTACGTGGGCGACATCCGACCTGCTGGAACGCGCCCTACGCGCGGCAGTCACCGAGGTGTCGGTGCCGATCCCGCATCCAGGCGAGGGGAGCACCCCGCACACGGTGAGATGGGGCAGGCAGGTGGACGTGCAGGCGATCCAGGTCGCCGCCGAGTTGGACGGCATAGCCGACAAGCACGTCGCCCGCTACATCGCCAAGTACGCCACCAAGGGAGCTGAGGATTCCGGCACGGTGGACCGGCCGATCCGCTATCCCAGCCAGATCAGCACCCTGGAGGTGTCCGAGCACGCCCGCCGGATGATCTGGACCTGCTTCGCGCTGGCCGACCTGCCCGAATATGGACCGCTGCGGTTGCGCAAGTGGGCTCACATGCTCGGCTACGGCGGACACTTCTCCTCCAAGTCCCGCCGCTACTCCGTCACCCTTACCCAACTCCGCCAGGCCCGCGCCGACTATGCCGCCCAAGCCGCCCGCCAGGCCGACGGGCACCCCAAGCCTGCCCCCGAGAAGCCGACCGTCACAACCGGCCGATGGACCTACGTCGGATCAGGACTGCTGAACGGAGAGCACTTCTGGGCGGAGCAGGCCCGCAACCGCATCCAGCAAGCCCGACGCATCCGCCAGCAAGTCACCGAGCGTGACCAAAGCCAGAAGGTCAGCTAGCCCGGATCACCCAACGTCGAGAAGTTTCATTACAGGGTCAAGGGCGGCCCGCTTCGCGGTCCGCCAAGCGGCCGCACGCCCCGGCGCACCGGGCGTGCGGCCACTTCGGTCCGGTCCCGCCGCGCCGAAACGCGCACCCGCCAGGGCATAAACGATCATTCGATGGCCGAACATGGTCAACCTTGAGGTGCAAGTTCCCTGACTTCTATCCCGCCGTTGCCCTTATTCTGGCACGACAATTTACTTCGACAGTGATGAGCCATTGGCTTCGAACTTCGAAGTCCATTGATAAAGTTCATGAAGTTGGATCTTGTGAGGAGCCTCAAATTGGGAGTTGACGCCTGGGCGCTGACTGTCTCTATCGTGTCGATTCTGATTGCAGGATCGGCTGTCTGGTATGCCCGCATACAAGCTGGGGCGGCTCGCAAGCAAGCGACGGCCGCTGAGCGCCAGGCGGAGTCGGCTCGCGACCAAGCCGAGGCTGCACGCCAGCAGGTAGTTATAGATCAGGAGATCGCACGGGACCAGGCGCAGCCTTATGTGTACGTCGATATTCGACCGGATAGGCGTACGGGCTTCTTTCTGATGCTTGTAATAGAGAACACCGGTCCAACGATCGCGCGCAATGTTCGCGTTGAGGTGGACCCTCCGTTGTCCTCAACCTCGTATCAAGAGGTAACAAACGCTCCTGCTTTGACTGAGGGTATTGCTTCCATGCCTCCTGGGCGGAGTCATAGATACTTTTTTGATACTGCACCGGCTCGATTTGAAAATGAAGAACTTCCCCGTCGATACGATGTCACCGTGACGGCAGAAGGTCCCTTTGGCCCTATTGAGCCGCTTCATTACGCTATCGATCTGAATTCATATCTCGGCACCGAGGGGCGCGGCACTGGCGAGATGAAAGATATAGTTAATGTAATCAAGGAAACGAATAAATGCCTGGATAAGATTATCAAAAAACTTGGCTGATGAATATTGGAGTGAGTGTAGGGTCTCTGCTTGCTCATTGTCCTTGGCTATTGTCGTGAAGTGGATATGTGCTGGCCAAGTTCTAGACCCCTTGGACGTGCCTGAAGCAGGGGCCTCGCGGCCCCCAGCCCCCCGCGAGCCGGAGTGCTCGTTCGCGCGAATCTGTCTGTCACGCCTTCTCGCCGTTCGCGCGAACGAGCACTCCGGGCCAGCGGCGGGTGCGGGGGCATGTGCGTGGCTGGGCCCGCCCACAGCACGCCGGGGACGCGGACCGGCCGCCCGCGCTTTGCGCGTGCGGCCTGGGGGCCGTTCGCAGCGCGCCGGCCGTCCGCGTCCCCGGAAGGCCGTGGACGGCCTGCCTGCGCCGCACCGCGCAAGCCGAGGCCGGGCCCCCGCGTGAAACGTCCCTACATGTCACGCCGCATACGCGTCGAGCACTTCACCGACTTCGGGGACGTCTCGGAACGGCTCAAGCTTCGCTAGGACGACGCGCGAGCGTGCTTCGGTTCGCTTGCTGGTGAGGTCGGACGAGAGGTCGAGCATCCTCCGCACCGTTCGTGCGGCTTCTTCCGGCTCGTTCGCGTCGGTAAGTGCCACAGCGAGCCAGGAGAGATAGAGCGCGAGTTCGCGAGCGCGTGTGACGTCGTAGCGGTCGAGCACCTTCGTGAGCAGGGGGACGGCTCGTAGGGGCTTGCGCAGTTCCGTCAGAACCCGAGCGTCCATCACTTCGAGTTCCTCGGATGAAACCCAGTAAGCCCACGTGGGAGCTTCGTCGCTGTCTTCTGCGAGCGCCTCGTGAGCTTTGCCGAGTGCACGCATGGCAGGTTGGGCGTTGGTGGTGCTCGTTTTCGTGTATGCCCAGGCAACCCGGTCGAGGAAGAGCGCTCTCGTCTTACCGGGCGCGTCCGTTCCGGTCTCTTCGAGGGCGGCCCGCGCGAGGCTCAGTCCCTTGTCTTCGTGACCGGTGTTGCTGAACTGGTAGGCGAGCGAGCTTGCCAGGTGCCCGGCAAGGGCTCGATCTCCCGCCTCGCGGGCGGCCGACAACCCGAGGCGGTAGATCCGTTCGGCGCTGTCGTGCTGCCCTGCGTCGCTGGCGATCCATCCCGTGATCTGGGCGAGTTCGCCGATGGAGGTCAGCAGCGCCCGCCCGATCTCTTCTGTGTGACTGGTCTCGCGGTACAGGCGGACCGCTGCGCGAAACTCCCGCAGCGCAGGACCGAGCAGGTCGCCGCCGGTAAGTACGTCGTCGGCGAGGCGGAGACCGTGAGCGCGAGCGGCGAGGCTATCGGCGGTACTGCTGCCTATCCGGCGTCCTGTAGTGCTTTCCAGAGGGCCGAAAGGGTCGTCGTCCGGGAGTAGCAACGCGAGGGTCTCGGCGGGATTCGGCAGGTCATCCGCTGGTGCCTCACCTCGGGCACAAGCGGCGGCTCGTTCAAGCTCGGTGAGTGGGACGTTCAACACGGTGGCCAACGCCGGAAGCCACGAGTCGGGAACGCGCTCGCCTCGCTCCCAGCGGGAGACCTCGTTGCGCGTGAGTGAGCCCGTGCCGGTGATGACGCAGAGACGTTCGGCGAGCTGACGTTGGCTCAGTCGCGCACCCTGGCGTAGCTGGGCAAGGTACCGACCGAAGCGCTTGCGCTGTTCTTTGTCCACGCTGGCCCCTCCCTCCTCCTAGTCTGGCCCCTCCTCTGGCCACCTGTCTGGACCCTCTGCGTAACCAACGAACGCGGAACGGTTGGGACATGGACAGAGCGACGCAGGTACACGCCGATATGTCCGCCCTCGACGAAGCGGGAACCGCGCTCGAAGCTCTTCGTGACGCCCTCGACCTGGCGGGCATCAAGCTTCCCTCTCTGGGCTTGGACATCTGCTCGTTCACCAGCTCGGTTGTGCTGGTGGAGTTGGGACGCTGCAACCCGACCACGGTCCGGCGGCTCGCCGAGGTCGTGCGTCGGGGCGCGTCCGACCCCCGTCGCGCCGCGCGCTTGGCCGCGCTCGCCGGGCTGCTGCGCGGGCAGAAGTACACGGTCGAGCTGCTGGACGGCGACCGCATCCACGTCACGGACGGGCCCGACTCACGCGGCTTGGTCGTGGAGTGCCGCGAACGCGACGACGATGCCGGACGGCACTGGTTCGCCTACCGGGACGGCACCTGGATCTCAGAGGCCGACAATCCCACCGACGCGCTGGTGACCCTCAAGGCCGAGCTTCGTCAGGGGCAGCCATGACCAGCGCGCCCACCTGGTTCGAGGCCCAGCAGCGTTCACCGGATGCCGTGACCCTGCTTGCCAGGCTACGGGCGGAGTTCCCGCACGTCGGGTTCGTCGTGGACGCGGCGGCGGGCGTCTGGCTCGCTGTGCGCGGCAAAGGGCTCTTCGTCCGTGCGTCCTCTGGCCATGAGCTGCATGAGCGGCTGCACGCGGTGACGCTCACCCCGCATCGCGAAGTCACGCCATGGTGAAGGACGTCGTCGTCTGGCGGTCTCCTGACGGGATCTTTCTCGTGTCGGAGCCCGCCGGGAAGACGCTCGGGACCTTCTACGCCGAAGGCGACGGCTGGTGGTGCGTCGTCTGGCCGAACGGCAGAGAGGTCCGCGTGTGGAAGCCCGACAGCAACACCGACGATCTCGTTCGACGGGTCGTGCGCGGCCCGTAGCCGACGCGACCACGTGTGGAGGGGGCACGTGGTCGCGTCCGGCTGACGGGGCGGCGGGTTGTTGTGCTTACCTCAATGCATGTTCTAGTGGTTCAGCATGGGCTGCTCGCGGTCCTCGTAGGTGGAGCCGAGCGAGCCCTTCTGCATCTTCTCGAAGCCGAGCGCGAGGGCGCAGTCCACGACGCCGTGCTTGACGGCCTGCCGCGCCAGGTAGAGCGCGGTGGAGCCGGTCGAGCAGTTGTTGTTGACGTTGACGACCGGGATGCCGGTGATGCCCAGCTCGTAGACGGCGCGCTGCCCGGAGGTGGACTCGCCGTAGACGTAGCCGACGTACGCCTGCTGGATCGCGTCGTAGGACAGGCCCGCGTCCGCCAGGGCCTTGGTCCCGGACTCCCGGGCCATGTCCGGGTAGTCCCACTCCCGGCCGCCCGGCTTCTCGAACTTCGTCATGCCGACGCCGACGACAAAGGTCCGGTTGCTCACGATCGCGCCTCCAGGTCGTTGTGCCCGCGACGCTAGGGGCTGTCTTATAAACAGTCAAGCTTGTATGTTTCTTGCAGGTTCCCCCGGAGGAAGAGGCCATGAGCGACCAGCCGCAGATGAACAAGGACAACCTGGGCGTGTGGAGCGACCCGTTCGACTTCAAGGTCGAGCGGGAGCGCACGATCGCCTACGCCGAGGCCACCAACGACGCCGACCCGCGCCACCTGTCGGGCGAGCTCGCGCCGCCGGTGTTCGCGATCGTCCCGGTGTTCGAGGGCATGATCGGCCCGCTGTTCACGGTCGTCCCGGACAGCCTGATCCCGTTCGTCGTGCACGGCGAGCAGGACATGGTCTTCCACCGGCCGATCGTCCCCGGCATGCGCCTGGTGTCGCGCGCCAAGGTCACCGGCTACTCCTCCAAGTCCTCCGGCACCACCGTGTCGGTGAAGCTGGAGACCCGCACCGCCGACGGCGAGCCGGTCAACGAGCAGTGGATGGTGTCGTTCTTCCGCGGCTTCCAGGCGGGCGAGACCGTCGGCGAGCTGGCCCCGCCGCACGGCTTCCCCGCGGAACTGCGCTCCGCCGCGCCGCTGGCCGAGGTCACCCAGCACGTGGACGACGACCAGACGTTCCGCTACAGCGAGGCGTCCGGCGACCCGATGCCGATCCACCTGGACGAGGAGTTCGCGCGGTCGGCCGGGCTGCCGGGGATCATCGCGCACGGGCTGTGCACGATGGCGTTCACGTCCCGCGCGGTGGTCGAGCACGCGGCCGGGGGAGACCCGGCCCGGCTGCGGCGCCTGGCGGTCCGCTTCTCCAAGCCGGTCCTGCCCGGCCAGGACATCACGACGCGCCTCCACGACGCGGGCGGCGGGAGGTACGTCTTCGAGACGACCTCCGACACCGGCGACGTGGTCATCAAGGACGGCCTGGCCGAGATCGCCTGAAAACCGGTGGACCGGACGGCGCGCGGCGACCGACCATGACCCGATGGGAAAGATGGACGCCGTCGCCGCGCGCGTCGCGGCGGGCGGGACGGTGAGCTTCCGCCCGTCCGGCACCTCCATGGTGCCGCTGATCGCCGACCGTGACCTGGTCACCGTCGCTCCCGTCGACCCCGCGCTGCTGGAGGTCGGCGACATCGCGCTGGCGCGGGTCGCGGGCACGACCTACCTGCACCTGGTCACCGCCGTGGACCGCGCGAAGGGGCGCGTCCAGATCGGCAACAACCGGGGCCATGTCAACGGCTGGACCGGCCACTCCCGCGTCTTCGGGATCTGCGTCGCCGTCAACGGCGTCGAACGCCCCGGCGCGCGGGACCGGGTCAGGCGGTGACCGGGCCCATTCGCAGGCGTCGCGACGGTCAGTCCACGGTGTACTAGTACACTGCGGACCGTCCGCCCCCGAGAGGACCGTCCGATGGCCCCCGCGATCCACCGCCCCGACCCGCCCTACCTGCAGATCGTCAAGCACATCCGCGCCGAGATCGAGTCCGGGGCGCTGCGCGAGGGCGACCACGTGCCGTCCGCCCGGCAGATCGCGCAGCGGTGGGACGTGTCCCTCGCCACCGCCACCAAGGTCCTGGCCGCGCTCCGCTCCGAGGGCCTGGCGGTGGGCGTGACCGGCGTCGGGACCGTCGTGACGACCCGCAGCGCGCTCAACGCCCCCAAGGACCGCATCGTCGCCGCCCTCACCGGCCGGATCTACCCGGCCGACGAGCACGCCGAGATCGTCTCCGCCGAGCTGGTCGCCGCGCCGCCGCACGTCGCCGACGCCCTCGGCCTCTACCAGGGCGCGAAGGTGGTCTGCCGCCGCCGCGTCACCCACAAGGACGGCGTCCCGGTCTCGACCTCGACGTCCTGGCTGGACGGCGAGCTGGCCCGGATCGCGCCCGCCCTGCTGCGCCCCGGCAGCCTGGGGCAGGGCGGCACCCTCGGCGTCGTCCGGGCCGCGACCGGCCGCCGCGTCGCCGGTCCGCAGACCGACCAGTTCACCGCGTCGTCCGCCACCGAGCAGGACGCGGCGGCGCTCGGCGTCGCGCCGGGCGCGCCCGTGCTGCGCGGCCGCAACTGGATGCGCGACGCCGACGGCAACGTGATCGAGTACGGCGAGTTCGTCTCGGTCGCGGGCCGCTGGGCCACCTACGAATACGAGATCCCAAGCTGAGGAGCGATATGGAACTGGTCCACTCCGGCAAGGTCCGGGACGTGTACGCCGACGGTGACGACCTGATCCTGGTCGCCTCCGACCGGGTGAGCGTCTACGACGTGGTGCTGCCCACCGAGATCCCCGACAAGGGCCGGATCCTCACCCAGATCTCGCTGTGGTGGTTCGACCGGCTCGCCGACGTCGTCCCCCACCACGTGATCTCCGCGACCGACGTCCCGGAGCAGTGGGCGGGCCGCGCGATCCGCTGCAAGCGGCTGACCATGCTCCCGGTCGAGTGGATCGCCCGCGGCTACCTCGCCGGGCTGGGCCTGAAGGAGTACCGGAAGGGCGGGACCGTCTCCGGCGTCGCCCTCCCGCCCGGCCTGGTGGAGGCGTCCCGGCTGCCCGAGCCGATCTTCACGCCGACCACCAAGGCCACCGAGGGCCACGACGAGTTCATCACCTACGACGACGTGGTGGACGAGATCGGCGCGGACACCGCCGCCGAGCTCCGCGCCAAGACCCTGGAGATCTACCGGCGGGGCGCGGCCGTCGCCGCCGAGCGCGGCATCATCATCGCCGACACCAAGCTGGAGTTCGGCCGCGCCGCCGACGGCACCCTGGTCCTCGGCGACGAGGTCCTGACCCCCGACTCCTCCCGCTTCTGGCCCGCCGACGACTGGACGCCGGGCCGTCTGCCGCACTCGCTGGACAAGCAGTACGTCCGCGACTGGAGCAGCACCCTGGACTGGGACCGCACCGCGCCCGGCCCGGAGATCCCGCAGGAGGTCGTGGACGCCACCCGCGCCCGCTACGTCGAGGTCTACGAGCGCCTCACCGGCGACCGCTGGAAGTGAGCCCCCGCGTCACCCCCGCCGGATCCGCCGGGCGGGGGTGACGCGCCGCCAGTGCGCCAGGACGTCGAACCACTCCCGCGGCGATCCGCCCGTCATGTAGTGGGAGCCGTCGTCGGTGGGCCTCCCGATCACCCGGAACCGGGCCTCGCGGTCCAGCCACCCTCCGGCCGGCGGCGGGGGCCCGGCCCGCAGGTCCAGCAGGTAGCCGTCTCCGGCCGCGTCCAGCGTCGCCTCCGCCAGCTCCGGGCCGCTCTCCGGAACGCGCCCGGTCGCCGGTTCCCCGTAGGTGGCCAGCTCGCCCTCGTGGAACGTGATCCCGAGCGAGAGGTAGCCGTCGCCCATCCGTTCCCGCAGGTGGCTGCCCGCGTTACGGGAGACGTGCGAGGGGAACGGCGGGAACCCGCGCCGCAGGCCGTTGCAGGTGTGCGAGCTGGAGGACCAGAACAGCACCCTCCGGCCGGTGTGCCGGTGCCACCACTCGACGTTCTCGGCGAACGCCTTCTCGTAGTAGGCCATGTTCATCGGGTCCTCGGGCCGCCCGTCGTGGTCGTGCAGCTCGTGGAACTGGACGATCACCCGCGCGGACCGCAGCACGAGCGGGCCGGCCCCGCGCGCGGCCACCAGGTCGTGCGCCGCCCGCGCGCGTTCCACCCGGGACCGCCGGTCCGCCGCCGCCCGCAGCCGCCGGGCGTGCGCGGCGACGTCCCCGTCCGGGCGCAGCCCGTCGTACACCTCCGCCGCCTCGGGCACGTGGGCGACGACCGTGTCGTACGCCTCCGGCCCGACCGCGTGCGGGCTCACCCCCACGATCCCGACCGGGTCGTCCGGGTGGGCGCGGTTGAAGCCGCGCACCCACCGCAGCAGCGCCAGCACCTCCTCGGTGTCGGCGAACGCCTCGGCGCCCGCGAGGATCCCCGCCGGGTCGCCCTCCCCGCGAACGGCCGCGTCGAGCCGTGCCCCGAGCGTCCAGTCCAGGTCGAACGCGACCACCCGGAACCCCGCCTCCCCGACCAGTAGCCGGGCGATCCGGTCCTGCAACGCGAACACCTCGTGCGCCCCGCGCGTCCCGGCCCCGTACCCCACCACCGAGGCGTCCCCGACCATCCCCGCCAGGGGCCGCAGGTCGTCCAGCGGGTCCGCCGGATCCACCGTCGCCAGCGGGTGCGCCGTCCTTCTGATCCACTCCACCGTGTCCATGCCGGGGACGCTAGGCGCGGCCGCCGTGGAGCGAATCCGTCACGCGACCGGTGGTGCGGCGGTCACTGGTCCTGGAACGACGGGCCGGGGTGGCCGGATCGCGCCGCGATGTAGGCGGACACGTCCGACCGCCACAGCAGGAGGGTCGCTCCCAGCCCGACGCCCCAGATGACCAGCGAGAGCACCAGGCCGAGCGAGTACAACGCGATGGACAGCGAGGCGCCGGGCGCCATGAGCACCGTGGCCACGTGGAGGAGGACGAGCAGGGAGTAGATCCCGAACAGGACGGCGGACACGACGCGCGCGTAGGGCCGTCCGGCCCGGTTGGCGAACGCCATCCACAGCCACAGGCCGACCTGGACCACGGCGATGAGGATCACGATCCCCACGCCGATGCCCATGTCCACCGCGAACCCGCTGGTATCCGGGTCGCCGGAGGGGGAGGCGAGCGCCATCCCGATGCCCACCCCGACGACCAGCGTGAACAGGGCGCCGACAAGGGTGATGCCCGCGCCCAGCAGCATCAGGACGAACGCGGTGTCCAGCGAGGACGGCCGGGCGACGGCCGCCCCCGGCTCCGCCGGGTACCGGTGCGTGTCGTATCCATGGGACATCGGGCGTCTCCCCTCCGCGGCTGACTCTTTCGTCGGATGGCGGCGCTCCGGGGTTCCCCTCGCAAATGTGGCCGATTCCGGCCACGGGACGGACGGCGTCCCCGATCCGCGCGGGAAAACCGTTGGTCCGGTGGACGGGCCGGGGGTTACGGTCCCGGCATGGAAGATCCGGACGGTTGTTTCGGTGAGGACGTCGCCGCGACCTACGACGAGGACTCGGCGGACATGTTCGCGCCGGAGGCGGTGGAGCCCGCCGTCGACTTCCTGGCCGACCTGGCCGGGGACGGGCGCGCCCTGGAGTTCGGCGTCGGAACGGGCCGCATCGCGCTCCCGCTCGCGCGGCGCGGCGTTCCCGTCCACGGCGTTGACCTGTCGCGGGCGATGGTCGAGCGCCTGCGCGCCAAGCCCGGCGGCGACGCGGTCGGCGTGACGATCGGGGACTTCGCCACCACCCGCGTCGACGGCGCGTTCGCCCTCGCCTATCTCGTCTACAACACCATCAACAACCTGACCAGCCAGGACGCCCAGCTCGCCTGCTTCGAGAACGCCGCCGCCCACCTCGAACCCGGCGGCCGCTTCGTCATCGAGGTCGGCGTCCCCGAACTCCGCAAGCTGCCACCGGGGCAGACCGTCGTGCCGTTCCGCACGAGCCCCACCGGCTGGGCCTACGACGTGTACGACTGCGCGACGCAGTCGCTCAGCTCGAACTACGTCGACGTGACCGGGGGCAGGGGCTCGTTCCGGTCCATCCCGTTCCGCTACGTGTGGCCGTCCGAGCTGGACCTGATGGCCCGCATCGCGGGGATGCGCCTGGTCGAGCGCTGGCAGTCCTGGACCCGCGAACCCTTCACCCACGAGAGCCCCGAGCACATATCGGTGTGGCGGAAAACCGCCGAATAGCCACCCGGCCACGCCTGCCCGGCTCCGCTCCCTGACGTTCGGCCGGGCGGGCGTGGCCGAGGGAGTGGCCCTCACGGCAGCGCGGTCGGCCCGCTGGGACGGGCGGCGCGTCGTCGCGGTGGCCGGGGAGCGGTGCTCGCCATGGGCATCGCGGTGTTCCTCGCGGGCGTGGTGGTGCTCGTCGCGTGGGGTGCGTGGCGTTTCCGGCCACCGGTCGGTGAAGCCGACCGGCCGTGACGCGGCGGGTCTCAGGTGGGTGGGCGCCAGTCGAGCACCGGGGCGAGCGCGCGGGGCATGGCGCTCGCCGGGGTGAGGCGGATCAGGGTGTTGCGCGCCGCGACGGCGAGCGGCGACGACCACCGTGTGGCCTCCCCGATCCACCGCGACCGCCGGGCGATCATCTGGGTGCGGGGCCGCCGCTCGCGGTCGTAGGCGGCCAGCGCGCGTTCGACGGCCGGATGCCGGTCGAGCAGCGCGGCGAGCGTGACGGCGTCCTCCAGGGCCTGGTTGCCGCCCTGCCCCAGGTTGGGGGTCATGGCGTGGGCGGCGTCGCCCAGCAGCGCGACCCGCCCCGACACGTACGTCCGCAACGGCGGCAGCTCGTGGATGTCGTGCCGGACGAACGCGTCCTCCGGGGCGGCGGCCAGCAGCTCGGGGATCGGCGCGTGCCACCCCGAGAAAAGCCGCCCGAGCTCGGCCGGCTCGCCGTCCGGCGCCCGTCCCCCGGCCGGGGCGTCGGCGACGCAGAACATGTAGACCCGCCCGTCCGGGAGGCTGACGAGCCCGACCCTCCGGCCGCGCCCCCAGGTCTCGCCGCCCGCCCGCAACGGCCGTCCGGGGTCGATGACCGCCCGCCAGACGGTGTAGCCCGCGTACCGGGGTCCGGGCGCGTCCGGCCACACCGACCGCCGCACGGCGCTGCCGATGCCGTCCGCCCCCACCACGAGGTCGGCGCGCGAGACCCCGCCCGTGTGCTCGACCTCGACGCGCTCCCCGGCCCGCCGGACCGCCCTCACCTCGGCGCCGGTCCGCAGCATCCGCTCGGGCAGCGCCTCCCGCAGGAGGTCCAGCAGGTGCGCCCGGTGCAGGACCACGACGGAGCCGTGCCGGCGTTCGAGCGCGCCGGTGTCGGCGCGCGACAGCCACCGCCCGCCCGGCTCCCGGATGCCCGCCTCGCGCTCGGGCATCGAACGATCCCTGACGGCCCGCCCGACCCCCAGCGCCTCCAGGGCCCGGACCCCGTTGGCCCAGAGGGAGATCCCGGCCCCGACCTCCCCGAACGCGGGAGCCCGCTCCAGCACCTCGACGTCCCATCCGCGCCGGTGCAGGGCCAGGGCGGCCGCCAGCCCGCCGATCCCGCCGCCGGCCACGACGGCGGTCCGCTCGCTCATGTCCATCACCTCTACATCTGTAGTGGACACCACTGACTCTACACTTGTAGAGAGCGCGGCCGGCAGAGGGGCCGGGAAAGGGGTGGCAGATGAACGCCGACGGCTCCCGCCGGGACCGTCTGGCCGACGCGGCGATCGAGACGCTCGCCCGCGAGGGCACGCGCGGCCTGACGCACCGCGCGGTGGACCGGGAGGCGGGCCTGCCCGAGGGCTCCTGCTCGTACTACTTCCGCACCCGCCAGGCCCTGCTCCAGGCGGTGATCGAGCGCTTGGAGGCCGTGGACGCCGCCGAGATGGCCGCCCCGCTCGCCGCCGCGGGCGGCGCGGACGACGCGGACGTCGTGGAGTCCGTCGCGCGCCTGGTCGAACGCTGGACCACCACCGGCCGCTCCCGCATGCTGGCCCGCTACGAACTGGCGCTGGAGGCCAACCGCCGCCCCGAGGTCCGTGCGGTCTTCGTCCGGGCGGGCCGCCGCTCCCGCGCGATGACCGAGGCCATGCTGACGGCGGCCGGGGCCCCCGATCCCGGGGCGCAGGCCCCGCTGCTGGTGGCGTACCTCGACGGCCTGATCTTCGACCACCTGGCCGGGGCCGGGGCCCTGGACCTGGACCCCGCCGGGCTCCGCGCCGCCCTCGCGCACCTGCTGCACGCGTTCCGGGACCCCGCCGGGTGGGCCGGTCACCGCTGAGGCGTGCGCCAGTACTGCCGCCCGTTCTCGTCGCGCACGACCACGCCGAGGCCCGCCAGCTCCCGGCGCAGCTCCCGGGCGTCCTCGGCGTCGTCCCGCTTGCGCGCCGCCGCGCGGGCCCTCAGCAGGGCGTCCGCCCCCTCGGGCAGGCCGGGCGCGCCGGGGACCCAGCGGCGGAACTCGTTCCGGTACGGATCCTCGTCCGCCCACGGGTACCCGTGTTCGGCGAAGGCGTCGGTGAGGCGCTGCCAGGACAGGCCGCAGTCCTCCCGCGCGAGCTCCATGCCGTCCGGGCCGAGCAGCACGAGCTGCTTGCCGTCCCGGAACGCCAGGGCGACCTCGGCGCGCGCGAACTCCCGGGGCGTGTCCCGGACGGTGAGGACCACGCGGCCGCCGGAGACGCCGACCGACAGTGACTCGTGCATCGCGACGAGGGCGGCCACCAGACCCAGGAGCGCGCCCACCGCGACGGCGCCGATGGTGAGACCGGGCTCCGGGACCGAGGCCAGCAGCTCGGCCGGTCCTTGCAACGGCGCCCAGGGCAGGGTCACGAGCCAGTCCGCGAGGAGGGGGACCAGCAGGCCGAGCCCGGTTCCGCCCGCGACGCAGACGAGCGTCACGGCCCAGGCCGGCTCGGCGAGCACGGTGGCCTTGTGCGCCGACGGGTCGGCGTTGTTCTGCGGCTTCACGCCCCCGAGTCTGGGAAGGGGCGGTGGGCCCTTTCGTCGGTCGATGGTCTAGCGGGCCGCGACTTTGGTCGCGGCCTCGGCGCACGGCCGGGCGGCCGCGGGAGAGCCGCGCCCGCGTCCGCCCGGCCCGGTGCGTCCCGGCGGGGCCGGTCAGGTCACCTGAGGCGCAGGTTCCTGCTGGTCTTGGCCAGGGTGTACAGGCAGTTGGCCTTGGCGGTCTGCAGGGTGGCGCCGACGGTGGCGGGCGCGCCGCGCTGCCAGACCTTGGCGAAGTCGCCCTGCGGCTTGGCGGTCAGGGTGCGGGTGTGCCGCCTGCCGTCGCACTTGGCGGGGGTGGTGGCGGCGCCGATGCGCTGGTAGCGGGGGGTGCCTCCGCTGGAGGCGGGCGGCTGCCCGGCCGCCACCGCCAGGTGGGTGGCCTCCCTGCACTGGTAGGTCACCTTCACCCGCAGCGTCCGCTTGTCGCCGCCGATGGTGGCGGAGTCCACCCGGACGTGCGCCGGATGCTTGCGGATCATCTTCTCGCACGCCTCCACGGCGGTGCTGGGGGCGGCGGAGGTCAGCATCGCGGCCAGTGCGGCGACGCCACCCAGAGTCGTTGCCAGCATCGGATCGCTCCTTCCAGAGATGGAGGGTCGGCCGGGACCGGCGCCACGGGGGCGCGCCGCCATGGGAGGCCTGCCCCGGACGCCGCCGGCCGACGCTGTCGTGAACGCGCCCACGCTGTGGGAACGCCGCCACATCTAACCCACAGTCGAAGATCGACTACTAGCCGTGAGGTTCCCTTGGGAGATTCCGCCCAGCCCGGGGCCATGCCCCGGGGGAGGTGTGGTGGTTCCGGTGGCCCGCGGCCAGAACGCTCTCCAGCGCCGCCAGGTGCTCGGTGCCCTCCGGCAGGCGCAGGCGGCGCAGCAGGGCCAGCGCCTCGGACGGCTCCAGCTTTCCGTAGACGTCGTGGTAGCCGTGCAGCAGGCCGCGGAACAGCGCCTGGCGCAGCTCCGGCACGTCCACCGCCGTCCCGTAGACGGGGCGTTTCAGCTCCCACGGCACCGGGCCGGAGTTGTCCAGCACGTGCCGCGCCCGGTGCAGGAGGCCGGGCGCCGGGGCGCGCAACGCCTCCACGTCCCGGCCCAGGGTCTCCCCGAACGCGGTCCCGACCGTCCGCACGTCCTCGAACCAGTCCACCCACAGCGAGTACGTGAGCGCCTCCGGCTCCTCCGGCGCCTCCAGCCGCCGCCGGCACCCCGCCCAGAAGGCCCCGGCCACCGACGGCTCGGTCAGCACGAGATGGCTCAGCTCGTGCGTCACCCAGTAGTGGTCGAGCAGGTCCAGCAGCCCGAACGTCAACCGCAGCGCGAACGCCGGATCCCAGCCGCCACCCGGCGCGGTCACGGTCGCCGTCTCCTCGGCCCAGGCGTGCGCCATGGCACCGGCGTCCCGGAGGACGCCGTTGTCGTTCCACTCCCCGGGACGGGTCCGGACGACCCCGTTCCCCGCCAGCCAGCGTCGGGCCAGCTCGGCGTCCGTCTCGCTCACCCCGCCGAGCCTAGGCGGTCGCCTGCTCCCCGGTGGCGCTCAGCAGCGGGTGGTCGCTGCCCTCCAGGAGCACCTTCGCCACCAGCTCCGGGTCGTCGCCCATCGGGACGTGGCCGCAGCCCTCCAGCCAGACGAAGCGCGCGTGCGGCAGGCGGCGCTGGGCGCGGACCGCCTGGCCCGCGCGCAGCAGCCGGTCCTTGGTGCCCCAGGCGATCGTCACCGGGACGTCCGCGCACGCGCCCGCGAAGCGCACCTTCCGGCTCGCCCGCAGGGTCGCCTCGAAGCCCGGGGCGTCGCGGAGCGCGCGGGCGTCGGCCAGCAGCGCGTCCACGGTCAGCCGGTCCGGGCGGCCGTAGATCATCCCGAACAGGGCCGCGCGGCGGCGCGGGGAGCGCGCCAGCCGGTCCAGCACCGGGCCCGGCACGTTGGCCCCGAGCCGGGAGGCGCGCAGCACCGCCTTCGCGTAGCGGTGCTCCGCCGCGTTGAAGAAGCCCGCCGGGGACAGCACCGTCGCGGAGCTGACCAGGCCCCGGTCGGCGGCCTCCAGCGAGAACAGCCCGCCCAGCGAGTTGCCCGCGATGTGCGGCCGGTCGAGGCCGAGCAGCTCGAACGTCGCGGCCAGGTTCGCCATGGCCGTGTCGAGCGTGTAGGGCGTGCCCGCGGGCAGCGGCGGGGAGGCGCCGAAGCCGGGCAGGTCGACGGCGATGACGTCGCGCTCGGCGGCGAGGAGGTCCAGGACCGGTTCCCACGCCTGCCACCGGTGACCGATGCCGTGCAGCAGCACCAGCGGCGCGCCCGATCCGCGTCGCTCGAAGACGATGTCCACGAGAGGGAGGGTAGACAGCGTTCACTTACCGGTCACGCGTGACGATCGTCACGTTCGGGGCGTCACGTTCCGGGCGTCGTGTTCGGGGTGTCAGGTCAGGGTCGTCACCGGGGACTCGACCGGGCGGCGGTGCTCCAGGGCGGCGCGCAGCTGGGCGCGGCCCCGGTGGATGCGGGACCGCACGGTGCCGAGCTTGACGCCCAGCGTCGCCGCGATCTCCTCGTAGGTCAGCCCCTCGATGTCGCACAGCACCACGGCGGCCCGGTACTCGGGGGCCAGCGAGTCCAGCGCCCGCTGGATGTCGGCGTCCAGGTGCCGCTCGTCGTAGACCTGCGCCGGGCTCGGCTCGCGCCCCTGGAGGCGCTCGGCGGCGTCGTCGGCCAGCGCGTCGAAGCGGATGCGCTGCTTGCGGCGGGCGCGGTCCAGGAACAGGTTCGTCGTGATGCGGTGCAGCCAGCCCTCGAACGTCCCCGGACTGTAGGAGGACAGCGAGCGGAAGACCCGGATGAACACGTCCTGGGTCAGGTCCTCGGCGTCGTGCCGGTTGCCCGTCAGCCGGTATGCCAGCCGGAACACTCGCGTGGAGTGCTCGGTGACGATCTCCTCCCACGTCGGAGGTGTCCACGCCATTGCGCCTGCGCTCACCACTACCCCCGTCTGTTGCTAAATCGTTACGGCCAAGCATGCCGTTACCCAGATAAGAGGCGTGTAAGAACGGTTCGTTTTGGCCGGATGCGGCGGGCCAATGCCGGTGATCTGCGTCACAGGGCGGGGTAACCCCGGGCCCCGCCCGGGAGTGCTCCCTCCCCTCAACGATCCGCCGTGACCGATGATCCCCTCCTCCGCGCGCCGGGGCGTGCCGCCGAAACCTTTGCGCATCCGGTGGAACCGCCGCACAGGGGGCGTCATCTGATGACAGGCGACGCCCCCCGGGGCGTCGGTGACGGATGAGACACCGGAGAGGAACCGCATGTTGAAGAAGCTCGGGTTCGTGGCTCTCGGCGCGGCCATGGCGTCGGTCGCGGTGAGCGTTCCCGCCCAGGCCGCCCCGCAGGCGCCCCAGGCGGCCGCCCCGCAGGCCGCCGCCGCTGCCGCCCGCGACCTGCTCAAGCCCGGCCAGCTCCTCAAGCCGGGCCAGTACCGCAAGTCCCGTAACGGCCGCTACCTGCTGCTCATGCAGAAGGACGGCAACCTGGTGCTCTACAAGGGCCGCACCCCGCTGTGGAACACCATCACCGCCGGGCACAAGGGCGCGTTCGCCGCCATGCAGACCGACGGCAACCTCGTCGTCTACAAGGGCCGCAAGGCGCTGTGGGACAGCGGCACCCAGGGCCGGGGCGCGTTCCTGGCCGTGCAGAACGACGGCAACCTCGTGATCTACAAGGGCCGCACCGCGCTGTGGTCGCGGCACATGCACATCGGCCGCCTCAGGCCGGGCCACGTGCTCAAGTCCGACCAGTACGTGGTCTCGCCGAACCGCAAGTTCATGTTCGTCCAGCAGCGGGACGGCAACCTGGTCCTGTACAAGGGCCGCACCGCGCTGTGGAGCAGCCGCACCACCGGCCACAAGGGCGCGTTCACGCTCATGCAGCGGGACGGCAACCTGGTCGTCTACAAGGGCCGCACCCCGCTGTGGAACAGCCGCACCCACGGTCACGCGGGCGCGGCGCTGTCGGTCCAGAACGACGGCAACGTCGTCATCTACGACCGCGCGAACCGCGCGCTCTGGGCGACCGGGACCCGGGGCTGACCTGACGCGGACGCGAGGAGGCACGGTGCGGGCCCCCGCCCCCGCGCCGTGTGACCCAAGTCATTGGACTGAACGTCAACAGAGGAATTGAACGCGCGCCGTCCGCCGGGGATGATCGGGAGGGTCCCTCCCACCCCGACAGCGAGGACACGGCGATGGCGCGCAGCTACAACCTGGCCGACCTTCTGGAGATCCTGGCCGCGGCGGGCCCGGACCGCCCCGCCCTCGTCGCGGGCGACGACCGCCGCACCTACCGGGAGCTGGACGAACGCGCCGGCCGCGTCGGCCACCACCTGGCCGCCGCCGGGGTGGGGCCGCACCAGCACGTCGCGATCCTCGCCCACAACCGGGTCGAGTGGATCGAGGCCATGTTCGGCATCTTCAAGATCCGCGCCGTGCCGATCCCGGTGAACTTCCGCTACGTCGCCGCCGAACTCCACCACGTGCTGTCCGACTCCGACGCGGTCGCCCTCGTCGCCGAGCGCTCCCTGCTCCGCCGGGTCCAGGAGATCCGCGGCGACCTGCCGGGGCTCCGGCACGTCATCGTCATCGAGGACGGCGACGACGCCGACGTCCCCGGCGCCGTCGAGTACGAGAAGGCCCTGGCCGCGGCGTCCCCCGACGCCGACTTCCCCGAGCGGTCCAGCGACGACCGCTACATCATGTACACCGGCGGCACCACGGGATATCCCAAGGGCGTCGAGTGGCGGTGCGAGGACATCTTCTTCGGCGCGCTCGGCGGCGGGAACGTCCTCGGCGACCCCATCACCAGCCCCGAGGCGATCGCCGCCAACGCCGACCAGCCCCCGATGGCCGTGCTCGACTGCGCCCCGGTGATGCACGGCGCGGGCCAGTGGGTGGCGTTCATGGGCCTGTTCAGCGGCGCGAAGGTCGTCCTGTACACCGACCACGCGTTCGACGCGGACAAGGCCCTGCGCCTGCTCGCCGAGGAGCAGGCCAACGTCCTCATGCTCGTCGGCGACGTCATGGCCCGCCCGGTCGCCAGGGCCCTGGCGGAGGGCGACCACGACACGTCCTCCCTGTTCGCCATCGCCTCCGGCGGCGCGCCCCTCACCGAGGCCGCCAAGGAGGAGCTGCGCGCCCACCTGCCGAACGTGATGTTCCTCGACAACTACGGCGCGTCCGAGACCGGCGCGTGCGGCCCGTCGGTCGGCGGCAAGGAGGGCACCGCCCGCTTCCAGATGAAGCCCGGCATCACCGTCCTGGACGACGGCCTGAGGCCCGTCCGTCCCGGCGAGATCGGCCGGCTCGCCCGCAGCGGCCACATCCCCCTCGGCTACTACAACGACCCGGGCAAGACCGCCTCGACGTTCTTCACCGACGCCGACGGCGTCCGCTGGTCGATCCCCGGCGACTTCGCGTCCCTGGAGGAGGACGGCACGATCGTCCTGCTCGGCCGCGGCTCCCTGGTGATCAACACCGGTGGCGAGAAGGTCTACCCCGAGGAGGTCGAGGTCGCCCTCAAGGACCACCCCGACGTCTACGACGCGGTGGTGATCGGCCTCCCCGACGAACGCTACGGCCAGCGCGTGGCCGCCGTGGTCGCCCCGGTCCCCGGCCGGACCCCGACCCTGGAGGAGCTGACCGGCCACTGCCGCGACCGCCTGGCGGGCTACAAGCTCCCCCGCACCCTGAAGCTGGTGGACGAGGTGCAGCGCACGGCGGTCGGGAAGTCCGACTACAAGTGGGCGAGGTCCCAGTTCGCCTGAGCCCCGCCCGCCCGGCCCGCGCTCACGTCCAGCGGGCCGGGGTCAGGGGGACGCCGGCCGCCTGCTCGTAGCAGTCGGCGAACTCCTCCAGCACCCTCGGCCAGGTCACCCGCAGCGGCTCGGTCGCGCGGTTGTGGGCCGCCATCCGGTGGCGCAGCGACGGGTCGCGGGCCAGCGTCACCAGCGCCGCCGACAGGTCGGCGTAGGTGCGGCCCAGCAGCCCCTCCCGGCCCGAGCGGACGAAGTCCGCCACCCCGCTGCCCGCCTGCGCCACCACCGGGACGCCCGCCAGCCGCGCCTCCAGCGCCGCCAGCCCGAACGACTCCCGCGCCGCCGGGGCCAGGAACACGTCCGCCCCCGCCAGCACCTCCCGCACCCCCGGCTGGTCCAGCCGCCCGGTCAGGCGGACCCAGGACTCCATGCCGTGGCGGCGCAGGAAGCGTTCCATCCGGGCGCGGGCCGGGCCCTCGCCGACGATCGTCGCGCGGATCGGCACGGCCGCCGCCACGTCGCGCAGCACCCGCAGCAGGGTGATCGGCTCCTTGCGCGGGGCCAGCCGGCCCACCGCCACCACGTGCATCGGCCCGCCGCCGGGCGGGACCGGCCCCCCGGACGCGTGCCAGCGCTCCAGGTCCACGCCGTTGGAGACCACCCGCACCGGCACCCGGTCGTCCACCACCCGCCGGACCGGGTGCGCCGCCGCCTCGCTCACCGCCGTCACCACCAGCCCGTGCCGCCGCGACCACGACGTGAACAGCGCCCGGTACGCCGTCCGGCTGAGCGGCCCCCACAGGCTGTGGACGGTGAGCACGACCGGCAGCCCCACGTCCAGCCCCCGCCCCACCGCCCGCCACGCGAACGGCGACGCCGCGCCCGCGTGGACGTGCAGCACGTCGGGCTTGCGGTGCGTCAGCAGCGCCCCCACCGAACGCCCGACCGGCAGCTCCCAGGGCATCGGCAGCACCAGCCGGTCCACCGGGTACGGCGAGGACGGCGGCGGCCCGCCCGCGTGCCCCGGGGTGGCGGTGGCGACGGCGACGTCGTGACCGGCGGCGCGCTGCGCCCGCGCGATCCCGTCGACCTGCACCTCGATCCCGCCCAGCCGCGGCAGGTAGGAGTCGCTGACGTGGAGAATTCTCATCGCTTGGCAGTCTGTGGAGCCGCGCGCCCCGGGCCCGTCCTGCCACCATGGAATGGCCCGGTTTTGACGCGGGCCAGACCTGAACTTCACGTCGGTACGGGAATCTAGTTCCCGTGCGACGGACCTGTGTCTTCTTCCACGCCCACCCCGACGACGAGGCGCTGCTGACGGCGGGCACCATGGCCCTGCTGGCGGCGGAGGGCCACCGGGTGGTGCTCGTGGTGGCGACCGCCGGGGAGCGCGGGCTCGCCGCCGAGGGGGAGCGCCCGCTGGGCGAGGTCCGCACCGCCGAGCTGCACGCCTCCGCCGCGGTGCTCGGCGTCGCCCGCGTCGTCGTGCTCGGCCACGCCGACTCCGGGCTGGACGGCGCCGCGCCCGGCGGGTTCGCGTCCGCCGACGTCGCCGAGGCCGCCGCCGGGCTGGCCGGGCTCCTGCGCCGGGAGGACGCCGACCTGCTCGTCGTCTACGACCCGGCCGGCGGCTACGGCCACCCCGACCACGTCCAGGTCCACCGCGTCGGCACCGAGGCCGCGCGGCTGGCCGGGACGCCCGTCGTGCTGGAGGCCACCGTGGACCGCGACCTGCTGCTGCGCGCGCTGCGCCCGATCGTGCGGCTGCGGCTCGCGCCGAGGACCCTGGACCTGGGGCGGTTCGCGACCGCCTACGCGGGCCGCGACGAGATCACCCACCGGGTGCGCGTCGGAAGGTTCGCCGACGCCAAGCGCGCCAGCATGGCCGCGCACGCCACCCAGGCGACCGGCGGCGACTCGGTCCGGACCCTCGCGGCGCTGCTGCGCCTGCCGCGCCCGCTGTTCCGCAGGGTCCTCGGGACCGAGTACTACGTGCGGCGCGACCTGCCGCCCGGAACGACCCTGACGCACCCGCTCGACCGCTGGCCCGCCGACACCGGGCACCCCGGCGCCCGCGGGACGCTCGTCGATACGGCGGGTTCTTGAACCGGAGCGCCCGCGTCGCCCTGTCGGCCCTGTCCCTGGCCGGCGCGGTGGCCCTGCTGGCCGCGATGCCCTACGTCGTGGGCGTGGACTGGGAGCAGATCTTCCGGGAGCTGGGCGAGCTGGACGTGGGATGGCTGGTCGGCCTGACCGCGCTGTGGCTGGCGGGCCTGTGGGCCTACACCTACGTGCTGACCGCGTCGCTGCCGGGCCTGACGCACCCGCACGCGTTCATGCTCAACGCCGTCGGCAGCGCGGTCAGCAACCTGCTGCCGTTCGGCGGCGCGGTCGGCGTGGCGGTCACGTTCGCGATGGCGCGCGGCTGGGGCCACCGCAACGCCGCCATCGCCGTGTCCACCCTGGTCACCGGGGTGTGGAACGTCCTGTCGCGGCTGCTGCTGCCGGCCGTCGGCATCATCGCGCTGCTGGTGGCCGGGGAGGTCCCCGACCGCCGCACCGCCGTGATGGCGCTGCTGGCCGCCGCCGCGCTGCTCGGCATCGTGGGGCTGCTGGCGCTCGCGCTGCGCTCGGAGAAGGCCGCCCACGCCGTGGACCGGGGCGTCCGCCGGGTCGCGCTGCGGCTGCCGCGCCGCCCCCGCGCCCTGCTGCTGCGCGCCGACGGGGTGCTGCTGGACGTGCGCGGCAAGACGATCGGGGTGCTGCGGACCGGCTGGCGCGGCCTGACCGCCGGGATGGTCGCCTACCTGCTGCTCCAGGCGGTGCTGCTGCACGCCTGCCTGGTCGCGGTCGGCGCGGACGTCGAGCTGGCCGAGGTGGTCGCCGTGTTCGCGATCAACCGGATGCTCACCACCGCCGTCGTCACCCCGAGCGGCGCGGGCATCAGCGAGACCGGCACCGCCGCGCTGCTGGTGCACTTCGGCGTTCCGGCGGGCCAGGCCGCCGCCGCGACGATCCTGTACTCGTTCTACACCTACGCGGTCGAGATCCCGGCCGGCGGCGTCGGCTGGATCGGCTGGACGCTGCGCCGGCGCCGCCACGCCTCCTCCGGGCGGCCGCGCTGCCTCCTGGTCAAGAAATGATGGGGGCGGCCGGGACATGAGTTGACCCGCTTCCCCGCATAACCACCCCATGAGGGTCGAACGGCGGGCGCCGCTCGCGCGGCGGTACCGCCTTCTCGTGCCGGTCGGCAGGGGCGGCACGGGCACGGTGTGGCACGCCTACGACGAGACGCTGGACCGGGAGGTGGCGATCAAGGAGGTGCGGCTGCCCGCGAGCCTCACCCCGCGCGAACGCCGGATGCTGTGCCGCCGCCTGATCGACGAGGCCCGCGCGACCGCCGCGCTGCGCCATCCCGGCGTCGTCGCCGTCCACGACGTGGTGGTGGAGGACGGCCGCCCGTGGGTCGTCATGGAGTACCTGAAGGCGCGTTCGCTGCACCGGCTGCTGAGCGAGGACGGCCCCGTCCCGTCCGCCCGCGCCGCCGAGATCGGCGCGGCCGTGCTGTCGGTGCTGCGCGCCGCGCACGCCGCCGGGATCCTGCACCGCGACGTCAAGCCCAGCAACGTGCTGCTGTGCGACGACGGCCGGGTCCTGCTCACCGACTTCGGCCTGGCCGTCCCCCTGCACCGGGGACGGGAGGTCGTCGACACGATCGTCGCGGGCGTCGAGGGGTCCCCGGCGTACCTGCCGCCCGAACGCGTCCGCGGCGATCCCGGCGTGCCCGCCTCCGACCTGTGGTCGCTGGGCGCCACGCTGTACGCGGCCGTGGAGGGCGTCCCACCCTTCCTGCGCTGCCACGCGCTCGCGTCGATGCTGGCGGTGCTGCTGGGGGACTACCGGCCGCCGCGCCGCGCCGGGGCGCTCGGCCCCGTCATCACGGCGCTGCTGCGCGAGGATCCCGCCGAACGGCCGCATCCCGCCGTCCTCACCGCGACCCTGGAGCGGATCGCGGGGACCGGAGCGTCGCGCTTCGTGTCGCGGGCGATGGTCCCGTACGCGCGGCGGGGCCTGCTGCGGAGACGTCGCCCGCGGGCGACGCGGGCCGGCGCGGTGACGGGGGTGACCGCGCTCGCCGGGCTGGTGGTCGTGCTGGGCATGTGGTCGGCGCGCTGGAACTCGGTCGGGCAGAGCGACGCGCTGCTGCTGACGCCCGCGCCGGACGCGACGGACCGGACGGTGACCTACCACGGGCCGGGCTACCGCGTCGACGTCCCGGCGGACTGGCGGCGTTCGCACCACGGCGGCGTCGTCGTCTGGGACGACCCGGACTCCATCCGGGAGCTGCGCATCGCCCGCGTCACGGGGGACGCGCTGGCCGGGCTGGAGGCCGCCGAGCGCGAGGCCGGGCGCGACCGGACCTATCCGGGCTACCGCCGGCTGCGGCTGGAGGCCGCGCCGCATCTCGCCCCGGGCGCCGCGGAGTGGGAGTACGTCTGGACCGGCCCGCGCGGCGAGCGCGACGGCGCGCACGGGCTGCGCAGCCGCACCGCGGGCTACGAGATCACCTTCCACGCGCCGGACGAGCGGTGGACGCCGGGTCAGCGGCTCTACGACCGGGTACTCAGCACGCTCCGGCCGGAGCACGACTCCTAGTCCGCGCCTGTCCTGGTCCGCGCCCCGCGGGGCGGCGGTCCTAGTCGTTCGCGGCGGTCTGCTGCACCTTGAGCAGGAACTCGGCGTTGGAGGAGGTCCCCTTCATCCGCTCCAGGAGCTGCTCCACGGCCTGCTGCCTCTCCATGCCCGACAGGGCGCGGCGCAGCCGCCAGTTCAGGGCGAGCTCCTCGGGGGCCATCATGAGCTCCTCGCGGCGGGTGCCGGACTGCTCGATGTCGACGGCGGGGAACACACGCCGGTCGGCCAGGCCCCGGTCGAGCTTGAGCTCCATGTTGCCGGTGCCCTTGAACTCCTCGAAGAAGACGTCGTCCATGCGGGAGCCGGTGTCCACCAGCGCGGTGGCGAGGATCGTGAGGGAGCCGCCGTTCTCGATGTTGCGGGCGGCGCCGAAGAACTTCTTGGGCGGGTAGATCGCGGTGGTGGCGACACCGCCGGCCAGGATGCGGCTGTTGGACGGCGCGGCCAGGTTGTAGGCGCGGCCCAGCCGGGTGATGGAGTCCAGCAGGATGACCACGTCGTGGCCCTGCTCGACCAGGCGCTTGGCACGCTCGACGGCCAGCTCGGCGAGCTGGGTGTGCTCCTCGGCGGGCCGGTCGAACGTCGAGTGGATCACCTCGCCGCGGATGGTCCGCTGCATGTCGGTGACCTCCTCGGGCCGCTCGTCGATGAGCACGACCATGAGGTGGACCTCGGGGTTGTTCAGGGAGATCGCGTTGGCCAGGGCCTGGAGCACCATGGTCTTGCCGACCTTGGGCGGCGACACGATCAGCCCGCGCTGGCCCTTGCCGATCGGGGCGACCAGGTCGATCACGCGGGTGGCCAGCGGCCCGGTGTCCAGCCGCAGCCGCTCGTCCGGGAACAGCGGGGTGAGCTTGCCGAACTCGGGACGGCCGGCGGCCTGCGCGGGCGGGAGGCCGTTGACGGTCTCGACGGACTGCAGCGCGCCGAACTTCTCCCGTCCGGAGTGGGGCGCGCGGTAGGTCCCGACGACGACGTCGCCGGGGCGCAGGTGGTGGCTCTTCACCTGCGACAGGGACACGTACACGTCGTCGGGGCCGGGCAGGTAGCCCTGGGTCCGCACGAACGCGTGCTTGTCCTGGATGGTCAGCACCCCCGAGAACGGGAGCACGACCTCGTCGACCGGCGGCTGGGCCGGGGCGGCCTTGCGCGTGCGGCGCTCGGTGCGGTTCTGCCTGGGCACCTGCGCGGGAAGGGTCTGCCCGGTGGAGGCGACCGGTCGTTCGACGGTGGGTGCGGTCAAGGGGAGTCCTTTCTGGCGTACGCCGGAACGGCTTCACGGCGTGTGCGCGAGGGGAATGAGAAGAAAGCAGCTCGGTTCACCGGGCTGTCGTCGGCTCCCTTGGTGCGAGGCCCGGAACGACGGTCGGTCGCTTCGGGCGCGGACGAATGGGGAACACGCGGATCACCGGGCGCTCAGATGGCCCGTGCGGGGAAAGATGCACGTCTTCGCCGTCTCTCCCGACGGAGAACGAAGGCGCTACCACGACAGTACAGCACACGACCGCCGAAAAGCATTCCCCGCACCCTGGCGATTCGTCCGGGGAATGCCGCTCCGTACGATTGCGACGCCCGGTGGGAGGGGCCGCCGGCAGGCCGCCGGAGGGGCCGTCGAAGGGGGAGAGATGACCGTCGAGCTGCGCCGGACCGTCGCCGACGGGGTCGGAACGATCACCATCGACCGGCCCGCCAAGCGCAACGCGATGACCGCGGCCATGTGGCGGGCGCTGCCGGAGATCCTGGCGGGGTTCGCCGCCGACCCGGCCGTGCGGGTCGTGGTGCTGACCGGCGCGGGCGGCAACTTCTGCGCCGGGGCCGACATCGGCGAGCTCGCCGACATCAACCGGCCGGGCGACGGGCACCTGTCCACGGCCGCCGAGGAGGCCCTGGCCGCGTTCCCCAAGCCGACGATCGCGGCGATCGAGGGGTTCTGCGTGGGTGGCGGCTGCCAGCTCGCGGCCGCCTGCGACCTGCGGTTCGCCGCCGACGACGCCCGGTTCGGGATCACCCCGGCGCGGCTCGGGATCGTCTACCCGCTGTCGGCGACGGCCCGGATCGTCCGGCTCGTCGGCCCGTCCGCCGCCAAGTACCTGCTGTACTCGGCCGACCTGGTCGACGCCGCGCACGCGCTGCGCATCGGCCTGCTCGACGAGCTGCTGCCCGCCGGCCGCCTGCACGCGCGGGTCGCGGAGTTCGCCGCGACGCTCACGACGCGTTCGCTGCTGACCCAGCGGGCGACGAAGGAGCTGGTGGACGCGCTGGCGGCGGGCGTCCCGGCGGAGGAGAAGGCGGCCCGCTGGGTGGCGGAGATGGCGGCGGGCCCGGACCTGCCGGAGGGCGTGGCGGCGTTCCTGGAACGCCGCCGGCCGACGTTCACCTGGACGTCTCCCTGACCTCGCAGTAGCGGCCGTCGGGGAGCCCGCGCAGCCGCTCCGGGCCGGGCTCGTCGTCGCCGTGCTGGCGCAGCTCGGCGAGCGTGAGCACCCCGCACGCCAGCGAGCCGGGCGTGCGGACGAGGACCAGCGGGCCGAGCCGCGCGCCGCCCGCCTCCGCCGTCCGCAGCGCCGCCAGCAGCGCCCGCGCGTCCTCGCACCCGGCGTCGGGTCCGGCGTCCGGCCCGTTCCGCAGGGCGCGCACCAGCTCGAAGAAGTCGCGTTCCAGCGCGCGCGGGCTGCGTCCCGACAGGAAGAACCGCGTCCGCCCGTCCTCGGGAACGGCCAGCTCCACGCGCAGCCCGAGGTTCCCGGCGAACCGCCGGTAGGCGCGCTCGACCTCGGCTCCCCCGGTCACCGTGCCCGTCACCACGTCCACGGGGTCGGCCCCGAGCGACTCGGCGGCGGCCTGCGCGAGCCGCCCGGCCAGGTGCGCCCGCACCTCGGCGAGCTCGGCCTCCAGCCGCGCGATCGCCTCCCGGTGCCCGGCCAGCCGCCGGTTGACCTCGGGGACCATCCGCTCGTTGATCTGCGCGACCAGGGAGTCGACGCGCTCGTCCAGCCGCGCCGCCTCGTCCGGGGCGTCCGCCGTCCGCCGCCGTCCGCCGAACCCCAGATACAGTTCCAGGCCGACGACCACCAGGCACAACACCACGAGGATCACCGTCATAGCGCCCTCCAACGGGCTCTCGCCGTGACGATAATTCAACATCTGGCGGCCCCGATAGCCCGAAACTCCGAAGAAGTGAGAAGAGCGTGACCAGCGATCACGAATCCCTCCGCCTGTTCGTCTACCGTTCGCTGGCCAGCACCGGCCGAGCGCCGTCGCCGGAGGAGCTGACGGCCCGCTTCGGCCCCGGCGCCCGCGCGGCCCTGCGCGCGCTGCACGACGCCCGCCACCTGGTGCTCGACGCCGACGACGACGTCCTCATGGCGCACCCGTTCGCCACGATTCCGCTCGGCTTCGCCGTGATGGGCGCCCGCACGCTGTGGTGGGGCGGCTGCGCGTGGGACTCGTTCGCGCTCCCGCACCTGCTGCCCGACGAACCCGAGGTGCTGGTCTCCACCCGCTGCCCCGCCTGCGGCGCCCCGCACGCCTGGAACGTCACCCGCGACGCGCCGCCGCCCGGCGACCAGGTCGCGCACTTCCTCGTCCCGGTCGCGCGCATGTGGGACGACGTCGTCCGCACCTGCGGCAACCAGCGCCTCTTCTGCGGCGAGGCGTGCGTGACGGCCTGGCTGGACCGCACCGGCGACGACCGGGGGTATGTGATGGACCTGCCGACCCTGTGGCGGCTGGCCCGGCGCTGGTACGACGGGCGTCTCGACCGCGGCTACACCCGCCGCGAACCGGCCGCGGCCGCCGCCTACTTCCGCGAGGTCGGGCTGGCGGGGCCGTTCTGGGGGCTCAGCGGGCGTTGAGGTGGGCCAGGACCGCCAGGACGCGGCGGTTGTCGTCGTCGGAGACCGCCAGGTCCAGCTTGGCGAAGATGTTCGCGGTGTGCTTGGTGACGGCGCGTTCGGTGATGACGAGCTGCTGGGCGATGGCGGCGTTGGACCGGCCCTGCGCCATCAGCTCCAGCACCTCGGTCTCGCGCGGGGTGAGGCGGCCGAGCGGCTCGTCGCGGGCGCCCCGCGCCACCAGCCGCGAGATCACCTCGGGGTCCATGGCGGTGCCGCCCGCCGCGACCCGCCGGACCGCGTCCACGAACTGCGCGGCGTCGAAGACCCGGTCCTTCAGCAGGTAGCCGACGCCGCCGGTGCCGTCGGCCAGCAGCTCGCGGGCGTAGAGCTGCTCGACGTACTGCGACAGCACCAGCACCGGCAGGCCCGGGACGCGGCGGCGCGCCTCCAGCGCGGCCTGCAACCCCTCGTCGGTGAACGACGGCGGCAGCCGCACGTCGACCACCGCCACGTCCGGGCGGTGCTCGACCAGCGCCCGCAGCAGGGACGGGCCGTTGTCGACGGCGGCGGCGATCGTGAAGTCGTGCGACTCCAGCAGGCTGACCAGGCCCTCGCGCAGCAGCGCTAGATCTTCGGCGAGGACGACGCGCACGGCAGCTCCAGGGTGACGACGGTCGGCCCGCCGATGGGGGAGGTGAGGGCGAGCACGCCGTCGAATGTAGCGATCCGGCGTTCGACGCCGCGCAGCCCGGTGCCGCCTTCGGGCGTCGCGCCGCCGTGCCCGTCGTCGGTCACGGTGGCCCGCAGCGTCCCGTCGGCGTGCCGCAGGTCGATCCAGACGCGGCGGGCGCCGGAGTGCTTGGCGGCGTTGGTGAGCAGCTCCGCGACGGCGAAGTAGGCGGCCGACTCGACCGGGGCGGGCAGCCGTCCGGGCAGGTCGGCCGACACCTCGACGTCCAGCGGGTGGTCCAGCGCGAGCGCCCGGACCGCGTCGCCGAGGCCCCGGTCGGCCAGCACCGGCGGGTGGATGCCGCGCACCAGGTCGCGCAGCTCGCTCAGCGCCCGCGCCGACGACTCGCGGGTCTGGGCGAGCAGGGCGCGGGCGCGGGCCGGGTCCTTCTCCAGCAGGTGCTCGATCGCGCCGAGGCTCATGCCCACCGCGACCAGCCGGGCCTGCGCGCCGTCGTGCAGGTCGCGTTCGATGCGGCGCAGCTCGGCGGCCGAGGTGTCCACCGCCTCGGCGCGGGTCTCGGTCAGGTGCGCGACGCGCAGCGCCAGCCGCGACCTCTCGGTGGGGCCGAGCAGCGTGGCGACCCACCGCCCGTGGACGCGCAGCAGGGACGGCCCCGACAGGAACCCGGCAACGAGGAACGCCGTCGCCACCGCGAGCGTCTGGGCCACCTGGAAGGGGCTGCCGTAGCCGGACTCGATGTGGACGAACGTGTACCAGTCGTTGAAGCCGTGCTGCACGAGCTCCTGGGCGAGCCCGTTCGCGAGGATCCAGCCCCACAGCCCGTACAGGATGAGCAGCGCCGGGAGCTGGGCGGTGAACAGCACCACGACGGGCTCGGCGAGCATCCACACGAGGTCGCGCCAGGTGGCGGGGTCGGCCATCAGCCGCGCGAACCGGTTCCACCGCCCCTCCGCGCCGTCGGGCGCGGGCAGGTAGGGGCGTTCGACGCGCTGACCGGACCACCGGAAGGCCAGGTCGCGGTAGGTGTCGAGCAGTCCGCGCGCCACCCCGACCACCACCGGGACCAGCAGGATGCCGAGCCCGACGCCGACGAGCGACAGGGAGAGCGACAGGGCGCACAGCAGCAGGATCGTGGGCGTCGCCAGCAGCCCGATCTGGAATCCCCGCCATGGCGCCCTGACGCGCTCCCGCCACCAGGTGCCCTTGTCCGCGACCTCACCGTTCACCGTCTTCTCCGTACCTCGCCCGACCGACGAGGTCCAGTCTCGCGGGCGGACCGGACGCGCGCACGGGGCCTGGAACGCGGCCGGGGGTGCACCTGGGTACACCCCCGGCGCGCGGTCGGTCAGCCCGGCCGCTCGGCCAGCGCGGCGAGCCGCATCACCGCGGGCATCCAGTCCCGCGGCACCCGGTGGCAGCGCGTCGCACGCCATCCGTCATAGGAGAGCGTGTAGGTGAAATGGTCGGGGATGTCGCATCCCTCGGCGGACGAGGCGGTCGTGGTGATGCGGTCGAGCGCCCGCCGCAGCTCGCCGACCTCGACCGGGGCGAGCTCGAACGTCCCGCCGCGCGTGACGACCGTGCCCGTGTGGTCCACGGTGACCCGGTCGCTCACCCCGGCGAAACCGCCGGTCCTCTCGTAGACGACCATTGTCGGGATGGTTCCCGGAACGGTCGCTCCGGTCGTGGAGACGGCCGCGACGAAACTCGCGACTATCGTGCTGCTGAGATGCATGCCGAAATTCGTCTTCCTTTTGCGGGGTGTTTTTGGGCATGCGTCGGCCGCTTGGGAAATTGGAAAGCGATTTCATCGGCCGCCGTCGCGCGTTGTGCAGCGGCGACGCGCGGCCGGGCGGGGAAACGGCCGGACGCGGTCGTCAGAACGCGAACAGCGCGCCCCCGGTGCCGCGCACGGCGGCGCACCGGTTGGGGTAGACCCGGTCGAAGTGGCGGGGCGCGCCGCGCCAGTGGCCGTCGGCGGTGACCCGGACCGGCCGGTACTCCAGCGTGCAGGGACCGGGCTGCTCGGCGAGGTCGCCGATCCGGCCGGAGACCTTTCTTAGCTGGTCACAGGCGTTCTCGGCGACGGGGTGCGCGCCGCCGTCCGGCCCGCACCACAAGGTGGCGGAGCGTTCGGGGGCCGCCTCGCCGACCGGGGTGACCATGAGCAGGTAGGCCCCCTCCGGCCCGGCCGGGCGCGGGTCGGCGGCGGCCGGGACGGCCGTGAGGGGAACGAGTGCGGCGGCCGTGACGGCCCACCGAACGGCGCGTGACACAGACATATGACCTCCTGTTTCGCCTGCCGCGGTGCAGCGGCTTTCGGCGCGGGGGTGCCGCCGATGTGCGACGGCCGGCCCCGCGATGGAGAACGCGGTTCCATTCCCGCCCGGGTTTCGGCGCGGGGACTTCCGCGGTCTTGACTTTAGGAGACCCTAAGTCGCCTCACAACCCCAAAGTGAACACTTTTCACAAGGAATTAGGTTGAGAGTTCAAGGAGACTTGACCCTTTGTGAAAAGCCCTGCTAACGAGAAGTTGACGCACCGGGTCGGTCCAGTGTCAGCTCGGCCACATGGGCGCGGACGACCTCGCGCATCCGTTGCGGGGTGGTCTCGTCCGGGCGCGTGGCGGCGTGGATCGCCAGGCCGTCGACGAGCGCGTGCAGGCGTTCGGTCTCGCGTTCGACGTCGCGGTCCGGGGCGAGCGCGGCGACCAGCGCGCGGCAGCCGTCGCGCAGCGCGCGGTAGCCCTCGTCGCGCAGCGCGCGCAGCTCCGGGTCCACCAGGGAGCGGGCGGTGAACGCGATCCACACCTCGTTCTCGGCGGCGCGCTCGGCGTCCAGGGGCAGCAGCTCGGCCAGCACCGCCTCGGCGCGGCGGCGCGGGTCGGGCTCGTCGGGGAGGGCGGCGATGCGCGCCTCGATCCGTTCGGTGACGGTGCGCAGGGTGAACGCCAGCAGCTCGGCCTGGCTGGTGAAGTAGTGCCGCAGCGAGCCCATCGACAGGCCGGCCTCGCGGGCGACGTTGCGGACCGACGCCTGGTCGAGGCCGTCGCGCCGCACCACGCGCCAGACGGCCTCTGCCAGCTCGCGGCGGCGTTCCTCGGGATCCACGACCTTGGGCATGGCTTTTTATAGCACGGTCGTGTTACGTTCCTTTTGTAGCACAGTCGTACTAAATAAGGAGGACGGGATGCGCGTCCTACGGTTCGCGGCGGCGGTCCCGCTGCTGCTCGCCGGCTCCGGCTCCGCCGTGGCGGCGGCCGCGCAGGCCGGATCGGACGGCTGGTTCGCCACCCCCGAGTACCGCTTCGCCACGCCCACCGCCGCGTTGAAGACCGACGAGATCCAGGTCGGCGCGGACGAGGCGCACGCGGCCGACCCCAGGCCCGACGTGGGAGAGGTCGCGCGCGTGCGGATCACGGTGCGGCCCGCCGCCGACGTGCCGGTGTTCGTCGGCGTCGGGCCCAGGGCGGAGGTCGAGGAGTACCTGCGCGGCGGAGCGCACGAGGAGTTCGTGTCGGCGAGGCTGCGGCCGTTCCGGACGACGTTCCGGAAGGCGGCCGGCGCGCCCCGCCTCCCCGCGCCGGCCGGCCGTGGCTTCTGGGTCGCGACCTCGGCCGGGCCCGGCACGCGGGTGCTGGAGTGGGACAAGACCTCGGGGGCCTGGTCCGTCGTGGTGATGCGCCTGGACGGCGGCCCCGGCGTGGACGTCCGCACGTCGATCGGCCTGCGCTTCGGCTTCCTGCTCCCGGTCGGCGCCGGGGCCCTGGCCGCCGGAACGCTCCTGCTGGTCCTCGCCCTGCGCCCCCGCCGCGTCTAGGCCGTGTTTCAAAGCCCTGGCCCACGGCGCTCGCCCCGGGGGCTCGCGCCTTACCAGGCCTTGGCGAGCGCGGCATCGCTTCGCGATCTGACCTGCGGGCCCTTGCCTTCGGCGTCGGGCCCGCAGGTCAGGTAACGCGCTCGCGTGCGTGGCTGAGGCTCACTTTGAAACAGGCCCTAGGCGCGCAGCGCCGCCGCGCCGAACGACACGCCGAACCGCTTGCACCAGATGCTCACGCTGGTCAGCCTCGCCAGGTCGGCGCCGGCGGGGACGGCGTAGTTCTGGTCGCCCTTGTTGCCCTTGAGCCTGCCGAGCTCGACGTGCCTGCCCTCGGCGAACGCGAACCATCCGGCGCGCCCCTCCCTGACCGGCTGGTCCGACAGCCACACGCGCAGGTCGGGCCCGTCGGAGGTGTCCAGCCCCTCGATCCGCAGCACGCGCCCGCCGTCCGGCAGCCGCACGACGCTGGCCCGGCCCCTGGTGGCGTGCTCGTGGGAGACGAACGTCCCGCTCGCCACCACCTGGGGCGCGCCGCTCGCGGTCGCGACGGCGGCGGGCGCGCCCTCGTGCACGGTCCGGTCGAAGAACAGCCGCCACGGCTGCGTGAGGTACAGCCCCACGGCTCCGGCCAGCACGAACGCCACCAGTCCGACCCGCACCCAGGTCCTGCGCAGCAACCTGCCCATCACGTCCTCCTCAGCTCCGGCCGACTACCGCCAGTCCACCAGCCCCAACTGCGAAAAGTCCTTACGGAGCCGTGACGGCGGGCGGCGCGGGCGGTCACACGCCCGCCACGATGTGTCGAGCATAAATTTATGTTTGACATATTACATTGAACGATCATAAATTTGGGCCCGACCTAAGAAGGGAGGTCGGGTGACCGTCACCGCGAAACTGGACGCGCCCCTGCTGCGGACGGCGTTCGTGCTGGTCCTGGGGCCGGTGCTGGCGCTGCTCGACACCACGATCGTCGGGGTGGGGACCGGCGCGATCGCCCGCGACCTGAACGCCCCGCTCGCCGGGGTCCGGTGGGTGTCCGCCGGATACCTTCTCGCCATCGCCGTCGTGATGCCCCTGTCCGGCTGGGCCGCTGAACGCTTCGGCGCGCGCCGCGCCTGGATCGCCTCGGTCGCGCTGTTCGTCACCGGGTCGGCGCTGTGCGGGCTGGCCTGGTCGGTGGAGAGCCTGGTCGCGTTCCGGGTGCTCCAGGGGCTCGGCGGCGGGCTGATCCAGCCGCTCGGGCAGTCGATCCTGGTCCGGGCCGCCGGGCCGGAACGCCTCGGCCGGACCATCGCCGTCACGCTGCTGCCGATCACGTTCGCGCCCGTGCTGGGGCCCGTCGCCGGCGGCGTGCTGGTGGAGCACCTCGACTGGCGCTGGATGTTCCTGGTGAACGTCCCGATCGGCGCGGCCACGCTGCTGCTGGCCGTCCGCCACCTGCCCCGCGACGACCGCACCGGGAACGGCGCCCGCCTCGACGCGCGGGGGCTGGCCCTGCTGTCGCCGGGACTGGCCGCGCTCGTCTACGGCCTCTCCGAGGCCGGGACGGCGGGGTCCGGCGGACGCGTGACCGTCGCGCTGGCGGCCGGGGCCGCGCTGCTCGCCGGGTACGCGGCGCACGCGTCGCGCACCGCGACGCCGCTGATCGATCTGCGGCTGTTCGCGCGGCGCGAGTTCGCGGTCGCGACCGCCAACTCGTTCCTCCAGGGCGCGACGCTCTACAGCTCCATGCTGCTGCTTCCGCTCTACTACCAGCACGTTCACCACGCGGACGCGTTCGACGCCGGGCTGCTGCTCGCTCCGCAGGCGCTCGGCACGGCCGTCGCCACGCTCGCCGCGGGACGGCTCGCCGACCGGACCGGGCCGCGCGCGCTGGTCCTCACCGGCGTCGTGCTCACCCTCGCCGGAACGGTCGTGTTCACCCGGGACGCGCCGTCCTGGCTGCTGGTCGCCGCGCTGGTCGTGCGGGGCGTCGGGCTCGGCGTCGCGACCGTGCCCGGCATGGCCGCGGTCTACGCGTCCGTCGACCGCGCCCTGGTCCCGCGCGCGGCGGGCGCGGTCAACGCCCTCAACCGCGTCGGCGGCTCCCTCGGCACGGCCGTGCTGGCGGTCGTCCTCCAGGAGCGCCTGAACGCCCGGCCCGCCCCGGCCGCGTTCGCCGGCGCCTTCTGGTGGGCCGTCGGGCTGTCCGCGCTCACCCTGCTCCCCGCGTTCCTCTACCCGAAGGGAAACTCATGACGTTGCGCCTGCTCAGCGTGCACGCCCACCCCGACGACGAGTCCAGCAAGGGCGCGGCGACGCTCGCCCGGTACGCCGCCGAGGGCGTGGACGTCATGGTCGCGACCTGCACCGGCGGCGAGCGCGGCGACATCCTCAACCCCGCCATGGACCGGCCGGAAGTCCGCGCGGACCTGGCCGCCGTCCGCCGCGCGGAGATGGAGGCGGCCCGCGCGGTCCTCGGCGTCCGGCAGCGCTTCCTCGGCTTCGCCGACTCCGGCCTGCCGGGCCCCGGCGAGCCGCTCCCGGACGGCTGCTTCGCGGTCCGGCCCCTCGGCGAGGCCGCCCGCCCGCTGGTCGCGCTGATCCGCGGGTTCCGCCCGCACGTCGTCGTCACCTACGACGAGACCGGCGGCTACCCGCACCCCGACCACGTCCGGACGCACGAGGTGACGGTGGAGGCGTTCGGCGCGGCCCCCGACCCCGCCCGCTACCCCGGAACGGGCGAGCCATGGCGGCCGCTCAAGCTCTACTACCAGGCGGCGCTGTCCCGCGCGTGGTTCCAGGCGATGCACGACGCGATGACCGAACGCGGCATCGACTCGCGGATGGGGCCCGTCCTCGCCGGGTGGCCCGACACGGCGCCCGCCCCGGAGGTCACGACCCGCGTCCCGTGCGCTGAGTACTTCGAGGTCCGCGACCGGGCACTGCTCGCGCACGCCACCCAGGTCGATCCGGACGCCGGGTTCATGGCGCACCCCCGCGACGTGGAACGCGAGGTCTGGCCGACCGAGGACTACCACCTGGCCCGCACCGCGGTCCCCACGTCCCTCCCGGAGGACGACCTGTTCGCGGGCGTGCGCCCCTAGAGCGCGGTGAACACCAGGCCCTTGCGCTTCAGGCGGGGGATGGCCTGGTCCAGCGCGGCGAGCGTCTGGGAGCGTTCGCCGCCCCCGTCGTGGCACAGCAGGATGTTGCCCGCCTGGCTGCCGACGAGCGTGCGGCGGATCGCCCCGACGCCCGGCCGCTCCCAGTCGCGCGGGTCGACCGCCCAGTCGATCGGCAGCATCCCGTGCTCGGCGATCGTCTCGTAGACGCGCTTGGACCAGCCGCCGCCGGGCGCGCGGAAGAACGTCGGCACGACCCCCGTCACGTCGGCGATCTTGTGGTGCGCCTGGACGATCTCCTTCTTCACCACCCTGGCCGACACGCCCGACAGGATCGGGTGGGTCATGGTGTGGTTGCACACCTGGTGGCCGTGGTCGGCGATACGCCGCGCGATCCTGGGGAACTCGTCGACCTGCTGGCCGATGATGAAGAACGTGGCCTTGACGTCGTGCTCGTCCAGGATGTCCAGCACCCGCGGCGTCCACAGCGGGTGCGGCCCGTCGTCGATGGTCAGCGCGATCGTCCTGGGCGGCGGCGGGGGGACCAGTTCCGTCAGGTTGCGGATCGGGGTCTTCGTCGCCGTCAGCTTCTCGGTCGTCCAGGGCGACGGCCGGGGCTTGGGCACGGGTTTCGGTGTCGGCGTCGGGGTGGGGACCGGCGCCGCGCCGGGGGTGCCGGGGTTCGGCGGTGTCCGCACCGCCGCCGACGACGAGTGCCGTGCGCCGTCCGCGCCCAGCGCGACCAGCCCGGCGGCACCCATCAACCACAATGCTGTGCGGCGGGACGGCCCGCGCGCCTCCAGTTCCGCTTCCGCCACAGGGGACACGTTAGCGGGCTTTCAGGCGATCTACGGCTTTTATAGAGGTCCAAATCGGGCGATCTTGGTATCAAAGGGAGTCTCATGAACGCGGCACCGGCCATCGGGCCCCCGCTGGCGGTGGTGTTGGTCCTGCTGACGGCGGCGGGAGCCGTCCTGGTGCGGCTCGGCGGGCTGCGGCTGTCCCGCGAGATCGCCGTCGCCTCGGCGCGCGCCACGGCGCAGCTCGCGGTGGTCTCGCTGCTGATCGCGGCGGTGCTGCGGCACGCGGGCTGGACGGCGCTGTTCGTCGTCGGGATGGTGACGGTCGCCGCCGCGACCTCGGCCCGGCGCGTCACCGGGACGTCCCGCGCGGCCCCGTGGACGGCGGTCCCGATCGCCGTCGGCGCGGCCCCGGTCCTGGCGCTGCTGCTGGTCTCGACGCTGGTGCCGCCGCGGCCGGTCGCGATCCTGCCGCTGGCGGGCATCCTGATCGGCGGCGCGATGACCGCGACGGCGCTGACCGGCCGCCACGGCCTGGACGAGCTGCGCAAGCGCAGGGGGGAGTACGAGGGCGGCCTGGCGCTCGGGCTGCCGCCGCGCGACGCGGCGCTGGAGGTGTGCCGCGACTCGGCGCGGCTGGCGCTGGTCCCGGCCCTGGACCAGACGCGGACGGTCGGCCTGGTGACGCTGCCGGGCGCGTTCGTGGGGGTGCTGCTGGGCGGCGCGGACCCCCTCCAGGCGGGCGCGACCCAGCTGCTCGTCCTGATCGGCCTGCTGGTGGCCGAGCCGATCGCCGCGCTGCTCACGCTGTGGCTCGTCGCCACCGGCAGGCTGGCCGACCGCCGGACCCCTTAGGCTGCGATCGTCACCGGTCCGTCAACAGGCGAAGCGAAGGAACCCCCTGCCCATGAGCCAGGACAGCGCCCTCACCGAAGCGGAACTTCGCGAGGCGTTCGACGAGCGCGACCTCAACCGCGACGGCTACATCAGCCGCGACGAGCTGCGTCGCCACCTTCTCATCCAGGGCAGGGAGCTGACCCTGGCCCAGCTGGACGAGCGCATCGCGCGGGCCGACACCGACGGCGACGGCCGGATCTCCTTCGAGGACTTCGTCAAGGCCCACGAGTCCCTGGAGGCCTGACCGGCCCCGGGTCCGGGACGCGCGCCCCGGACCCGGTGGGCGTCAGCCGACGGCGGCCAGCGCGTCGATCTCGACGAGCATCGACTCGTGCGGCAGCTCCACGAAGACCGTGGTGCGGCTCGGGAACACGCCGCTCGGGCAGTTCTCCTTCACGAACTCCTCGTACGCCTCGTTCATCGCCGGGAAGTCCTCCCGCTTGGTGAGGTACACCCGCAGCATCAGCACGTCCTCGAAGGACGCGCCGCCCGCCAGCACCACCGCCTTGACGTTGGCGAGGGTGCGGGTGGTCTGCGCCTTCACGTCGCCGGGGTACAGGAACTCGCCGGTCGCCGGGTCCTGAGGGCCCTGCCCGGACACCTGCAACAGGGGGCCCTTGCGGACGCCCTGCGAGAACGCCCAGGCGGGGGTGGGCGCGCCGTCGGTGCGGATCTGGGTCTTGTCGCTCATTCGGAGTCCTCCCGGGGGATGTGGCCGCAGTCGGCGGAGATGGCGCGGGTCGTGGCCCGCAGTTCGGGGAGCAGGCCGAGGACCTGCTCGCGGTTGAGCACCACGTCCGGAACCGAGATCGACGCCGCCGCCACCACGCGGCCGGAGGCGTCGCGGACCGGCGCGGCGACGCAGCGGATGAACGTCTCGTGCTCGGCGTCGTCCATCGCGTACCCCTGCTCGGCGACGCGGTCGAGCTCGGCCAGCAGGGCCTGCGGGGTGGCCAGCGTGTGCTCGGTGAAGCGGACGTAGTCGATCCCGGCGGCGACGGCGCGGCGGCGTTCGGGCGGCAGGTCCGCCAGCAGCACCTTGGCGATGGCGGTGGCGTGCAGCGGCATCGCCAGGCCGATCCGCGAGTACATGCGGATCGAGTGCCGCGAGTCGTACTTGTCCAGGTAGACGACGTCGCCACCGTCGAGCACGCCGAGGTGCACGGTCTGGCCGGTCGTCTCGTTGAGCCGGGCCAGGTGCGGGGCGGCGATGCCGCGGATCCCGTGCTGGTCCAGCGCCGCGCCCGACAGCGCGAACAGCCGCGACCCGAGGTGGAAGCGGTGGGCGTCGTCGCGGCGCACGAAGCGCTCGGACTCCAGCGTGCGCAGCAGCCGCAGCACGGTCGTCTTGTGCACGCCGAGCGCGGCGGCCAGCTCGTCCAGCGACCGCGGCCCCTCGCCGAGCTCGGCCAGGATGCCGAGCCCGCGCGCCAGGCTCTGGCTCATGGCGTCCCCCCGATCACCGTCGCCGCCCACTCCGCGGGCGGGGCGTCCAGCAGCGCGGCGACGCGGCCGGGAGGCGGCGGCGCCCCGTGGTCGCCGGGGACCGCCAGGGTCGAGGCCGCCATCAGGTGGCCCAGGCGCAGCCGTCGCCGCTGGTCGTATCCGCGCAGCGTACCGGCCAGGTACCCGGCGGCGAACGCGTCCCCCGCCCCCACGTGGTCGACGATCTCCACGCGCAACGCGGGCTCGGTGTGCGCCCCCTCCGGGGTCACCACGGTGACCTGGTGCCCGGCGTCCTTGACCACCAGCGCGCGCGGTCCGGGCAGCAGCTTCCGCAACTTGCGCGGGGCGCCGGTGCCGAACACCTCGGCGGCCTCGTCCGCGCCCAGCAGCACGAGGTCGGCGGCGTTCAGCAGGTCGCCCAGCACGCCGGGGTCGCGGCCCCGCCACAGCGCCGGGCGCCAGTTGAGGTCGAAGCTCAGCAGCCCGGTCCGGGGCCGCCGCACCAGCTCGGTCACGAACGCCATCGCGTCGTCCGACAGCGCCGGGGTGATCCCCGACAGGTGGACCAGGGCCGCGTCCCGCAGCGCCGCGGCCTCCAGCATCCCGGGGTCGAGCGCCGACCCGGCCGAGCCGTCGCGGTAGTAGTGCAGGACGCTGCCGTCCGGCCCGGTCTCCTTCACGTACAGCCCCGTCGGCCGCTCCGGGTCCACGACCACGTGCGAGGTGTCGACGCCGCCGGCGGCCAGCTCCCGGACGATCCGCCGCCCGAAGCCGTCGTCGCCGACGCGTCCCAGCCACGCCGCCGGGACGCCGAGCGCCGCCAGGCCGCGCGCCACGTTCGCCTCCGCGCCGCCGACCGACGACCGGAACCCCGGCACGTCCTCCAGCGGGCCGGGCCGGTCGGGCAGCAGCGCGGCCATCGTCTCGCCCACGCAGACCGCCCGTGGCGTGCCTTCCATGTTCACGACCCCTCCCGCCGGGAACGCTTCCGCCCATTGACCGGCGGGTAAGCGAGATGTTACAACCACCTAAGCGCATAGCGCAATGAGCGTTGCAGTGTGTGCAACGGAGGAGGTGGAGTGGTGACGGGTATCAACGCCGACGCGGTCGAGGCGCTCCGCGGCGAGACGCTCGACTGGCGGTTCAAGGCGATCCCGCCGAACGGGCACGGCGCGACGGTCGCCGAGTACCTGGAGCGGCGGCCCGCGCTCGCCGACCTCGGCACCCCGCTGCTGACGCTCGACGCGGGCGCGCTCCACCACAACCTGGCCGTCATGGCCGACTGGGCGGACCGGGCCGGCGTCCTGCTCGCCCCGCACGGCAAGACCACGATGGCCCCAGCCCTGTGGAAGCGGCAGCTCGACGCCGGGGCCTGGGGCATCACCCTGGCGAACCTGCCGCAGCTGCGCGTCGCCCGCGCGTTCGGCGTCCGGCGGCTGATGCTCGCCAACGCCGCCGTCGACGAGGCCGGGCTCGCCTGGATCGCCGGGGAGCTGGACCACGACCCCGACTTCTCGTTCGTGTCCTGGGCGGACTCGGTCCGCACCGTCGAGCTCATGGACCGGGCCCTGCGCACCGCCCGCGCCCAGCGCGTCCTGGACGTCTGCGTCGAGCTCGGCGGCGAGCACGGCCGCACCGGGGCCCGCACCGAGGACGAGGCGCTGGCCGTCGCCGAGGCCGTCCGCAGGGCCCCGACCCTCAACCTGGTCGGTGTCGCGGGCTACGAGGGCGCGTTCGCCCACGACGCCACCGCCGGCTCCCTGAAGACCGTGGACGCCTACCTGCACCGGCTGGCCGCGCTGTTCGCCCGGCTCGACTACGACACCGACGAGCCGATCGTCACCGCGGGCGGCTCGTCCTTCTTCGACCAGGTCGCGCACGTCCTGAAGGACACCGGCGGCCGGGTGGTGCTGCGGTCGGGCGCGTACGTCATCCACGACGACGGCTTCTACAAGCAGATCTCCCCGCTCGGGCGGGGCGCGGGCGTCGCGCTCGCCTCGGCCATGCACGGCTGGGCCCGCGTGGTCTCCCGCCCCGAACCGCGCCTGGCGCTGCTGGACGCGGGCAAGCGCGACCTGCCGTTCGACGAGGACATGCCCGTCCCGCAGGCGGTGCGCGGCCGGGACCTGCCGGACGGCCTGCGCGTGACCGCGATGAACGACCAGCACACCTTCCTCGAAGGCGAGGGCGTCGAGGTCGGCGACGTGCTGCGCCTCGGCCTGTCCCACCCCTGCACCGCGCTCGACAAGTGGTCGCTGCTGCCGGTCCTCGACGACGCCGACTCCCCGGAACCGGTCGTCGTCGACCTGGTCAGGACGTGGTTCTGATGACCGACCTGGTGATCCGGAACGCCCTCGTCCTCGACGGCACCGGCGCCCCCGGGCACGTCGCCGACGTCGCCGTCACCGGCGGCCGGATCGCGGAGGTCGGTTCCGGCCTGTCCGGCCGCCGCGTCCTCGACGCCGCCGGACTCGCCCTCGCCCCCGGATTCGTCGACATGCACGCCCACTCCGACCTGGCGCTGCTGGCCGAGCCCGACCACCTCGCCAAGGTCGCCCAGGGCGTCACCTGCGAGGTCATCGGGCAGGACGGCCTGTCCTACGCGCCCGTGGACGACGACACCCTCGCCGCCGTCCGCCAGACCATCGCGGGCTGGAACGGCGACCCGCCCGGCTTCGACTGGAACTGGCGCGGCGTCGGCGAGTACCTCGACCGCCTCGACGAGGGCATCGCCGTCAACGCCTGCTACCTCGTCCCGCAGGGCACCGTCCGCATGCTCGTCATGGGCTGGGAGGACCGCCCGCCCACCGAGGCCGAGCTGGACCGCCAGCGCGACCTAGTCGCCACCGGCATGCGCGAGGGCGCGGTCGGCATGTCCAGCGGCCTCACCTACGTCCCCGGCATGTACGCGGACGACGCCGAACTGGTCGAGCTGTGCCGCGTCGTCGCCTCCCTCGGCGGCTTCCACGCCCCCCACCACCGCTCCTACGGGGCCGGGGCGCTGGAGGCCTACGCCGAGATGGTCGAGGTGTCCCGGCGCTCCGGCTGCCCCCTCCACCTGGCCCACGCCACCATGAACTTCGGCGTCAACAAGGGCCGCGCCCCCGAGCTCCTCGCCCTCCTCGACCGGGCCCTCGACGAGGGCTGCGACATCACCCTCGACACCTACCCCTACCTGCCGGGCGCGACGACGCTCGCCGCGCTGCTGCCGAGCTGGGCGTCCGAGGGCGGCCCCGCCGCGACCCTGCGCCGCCTCACCGACCCCGTGGCCCGCGAACGCATCCGCCACGTCATGGAGGTCGAGGGCTCCGACGGCTGCCACGGCGTCCCCGCCGAGTGGGAGACCATCGAGATCGCGGGCTCCCCGGACCCCGCCGTCGTCGGCCGCACGATCGCCGAGCTGGCCGCCGCGTCGGGCCGCCCGCCGTTCGACGTCTACTGCGACCGCCTCGTCGCCGACGCCCTCGCCACCACGATCCTCCAGCACGTCGGGCACGAGGAGAACGTCCAGGCGATCATGCGGCATCCGGCGCACACCGGCGGCAGCGACGGCCTGCTCGCCCCCGCCAAGCCGCACCCGCGCGCGTTCGGGACGTTCCCGCGCTACCTCGGCCACTACACCCGCGACCTGGGCGTCCTGTCACTGGAGGAGTGCGTCGCGCACCTCACCGGCCGCCCCGCGCGCCGCCTGAGGCTGCGCGACCGCGGCCTGGTCCGGCCCGGGTACCACGCCGACCTGGTCCTGTTCGACCCGGCGGGCGTCCGCGACACCGCGACGTTCGACGACCCGCGCCGCACCCCCGACGGCATCCCGCATGTGTTCGTGGGCGGCACCGCCGTCATCGCGGACGGACGACACACCGGAGCGCTCCCCGGCCGCGCGCTGCGCCGCGCCCCGGACGGCACCACCCGCTGAAACCCCACCCCCGAAGGACGCCCATGATCAACTGGTTGCAGCACGAGACGGGCGGGCTGCTGGTGCTCTGCGCCGCCGCCATCGCGGTGCTGCTGTTCCTCATCATCAAGGTCAAGCTGGAACCGTTCATCTCCCTGCTGGTCTCCGGCCTGCTGCTGGCGCTGGCCGCCGGGCTCAGCGTCAACCAGATCGTCGGCACCGCCCTCAGCGCCAAGAACTCGATCCTGGAGACCGGGTTCGGCGGCATCCTCGGCCACATCGCCCCGATCATCGGGCTCGGCACGATCCTCGGCGCGATCCTGGAGGCGTCCGGCGGGGCCGACGTCCTCACCCGCCGCCTGCTGGGGATCTTCGGGGAGCGCGGCGCGCCGTTCGCGATGGGCCTGGCGGGCCTCATCTTCGGCATCCCCGTCTTCTTCGACATCGGCATCTTCGTGCTGGCGCCGCTGGTCTACATCACCGCCCGGCGCGGTGGACGCTCGCTCGTGCTGTACGCGATGCCGCTGCTGGCGGGCCTGTCGATGACGCACGCGTTCCTGCCGCCGCACCCCGGCCCGGTCGCCGCCGCCGGGCTGCTCCAGGTCTCCCTCGGCTGGCTGATCATCATGGGGCTGGTCTGCGGCATCCCGGCGTTCCTGGTCGCGGGCGTCGCCTGGGGCGCGTGGATCGGCAAGCGCGTCAACGTCGGAGTCCCCGAGGACTACATCGTCGCCGAACGCGAGCGCGCCGAGAACGGCGAGCAGACCCCCGAGCGTCCCGACCCGTCGCTCACCCTCGTCCTGCTCATCATCGCCGTCCCGCTCGTCCTGATCCTGCTGGCCACCTTCGGCACCGTCTGGTGGAAGGACAGCGCCGCGCTGCCCGTCCTCACCTTCCTCGGCAACCCGGCCGTCGCGCTGACGATCGCGGTGCTGATGGCGTTCTACCTGCTCGGCATCCGCCGCGGCGTGCCCGCCGCCGAGCTGTCCGACCTCGCCACCAAGTCGCTGCGGCCGGTCGGCATGATCCTGCTGGTGGTCGGCGCGGGCGCGTTCTTCGGCGCGGTCATCTCCGCCACCGGCGTCGGCAAGGCCCTGGCCGGGACCCTCTCCGACGCGGGCCTGCCGGTCATCGTCCTCGCCTACCTGATCAGCTGCGGCCTCCGCCTCGCCCAGGGCTCGGCGACCGTCGCGATCGTCACCACCGGCGGCATCGTCGCGCCCCTGCTCCAGGGCCAGGACCACTCCCAGGCCCACATCGCCCTGATCGCCGTCGCCATCTCCGCGGGCTCGATCATCGCCTCGCACGTCAACGACGGCGGATTCTGGATCGTGTCCCGCTACTTCAACATGAGCGTCCGCGACACCCTGAAGACCTGGACCGTCCTGGAGACGATCTTGTCGATCGTCGGCTTCGCCGCCGCGGGAACGCTCAGCATCTTCATCTGACGCCCTCCGGAGCCCACGCCGCCTCCTTACCCCGGCGTGGGCTCCGGCCCTCAGTAGCCGCGCTTGATGCGGGCCTTGACGCTGTAGGTGGTCATTCTCTGCTTGCGGACGATCTTCTGCACCCAGATGTCCCCGGTGGCCTGAGCGCCCTTGACCGTGATCGGCTTGGGCTTGTCGGTGCGCGAGTACGGCGCGACCCGGACGGTGCGCGTGCCGGCCTTGCCCTTCGGGGAGCCGAAGAAGTACCTCACCGATACCCTGGTCAGGGCCGGCGCCTTCCCGATCGCGTAGAGCTCGACGGTGCGCGTGCCGGCCACCTTCCAGTAGCCGTTGACCTGCGCCTGCCTGGGCGCGATCGAGTTCAGGTTCCACTTGTGCTTGGCCGCGGCGACCCCGATCTCCGCGGTGTGCGCGGGAGGCGTGGCGGCGTTGGCCGCGGGCGTGATCGCCCCGGCGGCGACGGCCGCCGCGACGGTCACGACGGTGAGCTTGCGCATGATCATGTCCTCGATCCCGGGTGGGCCCGCCGTCACGGTGTTGAAGATCAATTCGCGGGCGTGGTGATCATGCACCCTGGGGTGGACCGGCGCCAGGTCCCTGGGCACTATCGTCGACCGCCGCGCCCGGCTGCCGTCAGCGTTCTCTGCCGGGTGGCGCCGAGGGAGCGGTGACCGGGCGATGGTCGCCGAAGCGCGCAGGGTGTCTACCCGCGGCGCGGGTGGGCGAAGTCCGTGAGGCCGCGTCTGGACGGGCCCTGGAGGAAGTCGAACATGATCTTCGCGGCCTCGCTCTCGTCGCCGGTCAACGTGCCGTCGCGCGCGGCCCGCAGGGCGGCCCGTACGGCGCGGTCCCGGTGCTCGGGGATCCCGGCGCGCCGCAGCCCCGGGGTGTTGACGCGCCGGTGCCGGGCGGGATGGCCGTCGACCATGCTGAACGGCAGCACGTCCCGGGCCACCGCCGCGGCGCCGCCGACGAACGCGTACGCCCCGATCCGCACGTGCTGGTGGACGCCGGCCATGCCGCCGATCACCGCGCCGTCGGCGATCTCGACGTGTCCGGCCAGCCCGGCGCCCTGGGAGACCACGATCCGGTCGCCGAGCCGGCAGTCGTGGGCCACATGGGCGTTTCCCATGATCAGGCAGTCGGAGCCGATCCGCGTCGGCCGGTCGCCCGTCGCGCGGTGGACGGTCGCCCCCTCCCGGACGACCGTGCGCGCCCCGATCTCCAGGCCGGTCGGCTCACCGCCGTACGCCAGGTCCTGCGGATCCCCGCCCACCACGGCCATGGGCCAGATGCGCACGCCGGTCTCCAGCAGGACCGGTCCCCGCACCACGGCGTGGGCGTGGACGTGGACCCGCGGTCCCAGAACGGCGGGCCCCTCGATGACCGCGAACGGGCCGACCGAGACCGACGGATCGAGTTCGGCGTCGGCGGAGACCACCGCGCTGGGGTGGATGTCCGACACGTGCGCTCCAGGGTCGTTCCGGCCCGCTGCCGGGCGTTCGCCACGCCAGGCTCCCAGTCAGGCACGGCGGACGTAAGAGCGCGATAAGCGATCGGGCCGCCGTCACCGCTCCACGTCGTAGACGAGCTTCGCGACGCCGTTGGAGTAGGTGGCGGAGTCCCGGAGCTTCAGGTTCCGCTTGTCCATGTCCTCGCGGCTGAAGAGGCTCTTTCCGGCTCCCAGCAGCACGGGGAAGACGAGCAGGTTGTACCGGTCGATCAGGTCCGCCTCGGCCAGGCGCCGGGCCAGCTCCGCGCTCCCGTGGATGAAGATCGCCCCGCCCTCCTCCCGCTTGAGCGCCGCGACGTCCTCGACCGAACGCAGGACCGTGATCGGCCCCCAGCCGTCGACCAGCTCGTCGTCGGTGAGCGTCGAGGACACCACGTACTTCGGGAGGTCCTTGTAGGCCGCGTGGTCCTCGGATCCCGGCCAGAACGCCGCGAAGGCGTCGTAGCTGCGGCGACCGAACATCAGGGCCGTCGTCTCGGTCAGCTCCTCGGCCTTGAGCGAGAACGCCTCCGGCACGAAGGGGGTCTGCGCCACCCATCCGCCGCTGCGGTGGCCCTCGGACTTGCCTCCCGGCGAGTCCACCACACCGTCGAGCGACATGAACCCCGTGTAGACCAGTTCCCGCGCCATCGTTCTTCCCCTCGGAATCGGCCGCCCCACCGGCTGCCTGCGTGGTTCCACCTTGCCCGCGGCCGGTTACCGATTCCTTACCGCCTCCCGCCCGGCCCTCCCGTACTCGGCTCGGGGGGCCGGGCCGCGCCCCGCCGGTGGCTCAGGCGGGGAGCCTGGTGTCGACGACGAGGCTGATCTCGACGAGCTGGCCGGGGAAGGTCAGTTCGGTGACGCCGAGGGCCGTGGCGACCGGGCGGTGGTCGCCGAAGTACGCCCGGTTGGCCTCCACCACCGTGTCGGCGTTCCGCTGGAGGCCCACCGCGTACAGGGTCTGCGAGACGACCTGCTCGCGGGTGGCGCCGTAGTGGGCCAGGACCTTGTCGATGTTGGCGTGGGTCCGCCCGAGCTGGGCGGCGAAGTCGCCGGCGTGGACGAACTCGCCCGTCTCGTCGAAGGAGAGCTGCCCGGAGACGTGGATCAGGTCGCCGGACCTGATCGCCTGTGAGTAGCCGAAGTGCCCCTCGGCCGGGATGCCGTGGTCGAAGACGTCGATGGTGGTCACGGTTCCTGCCTTCTGGTCGCGAGAGCCGTGTGCTCTCTTGTGGTTACTCGGGAACTGTAGGAGAGTGTCCGGTGACCTGGAAGAACGAACTTTTCCGGAACCGAGGAACCTGATGGTGACCAAGCAGCTCAAGGGCCTGCCCGAGAACGCGGACCTGAGGCGCGCGGACTCCCTGGCGCGGGAGATCTTCTCGGACGTCGCCAACAAGTGGGCGTTCCTGATCATCGAGGCGCTCGGCGAGCGCACCCTGCGCTTCAGCGAGCTGCGGAACGAGGTCGAGGGCGTCAGCCACAAGATGCTCACCCAGAACCTGCGCATGCTGGAGCGCTACGGCCTGGTCGAACGGGAGGTGCACCCCACCGTGCCGCCGCGCGTGGAGTACACCCTCACCGAGCCGGGCCAGGCCCTGCGGGCCACGGTCGACGGGATGTGCGGCTGGACGCACCGGTACCTCGGGCACATCGAGGCCGCCCGCCGTCGCTTCGACGGCTGACCGTGCCGTCCGGGCGGGCCGGGCCGCCCGGGACGTCTCAGCGGGCGGCGTTCAGCAGCAGGTCGGCGTGGGCCATGATCGGGGCGCGGAGGGCCGGCAGCGAGGTGTGCTCGCCTGCCGCGATCTTCGCGCTGACCAGGCTCGCGACCCCGCCCACCAGCATGCGCGTGGCGAACGCGGGGTCCGGCAGCGCCGCCCACCGCCCGTCGTCCCGCAGCAGCCCGTCCACCAGCTCCACGAACGCCCGCTGCACCTCGAACCGCCGCACCGCCGCGTCCGGCCCCGCCGCGTAGATCTCCAGCAGGAACGTCCGCGCCCGCGCCGGATCCGCCGCCAGCGCCCGCAGGTAACCGGCGACGGCCCGGTCGAACCGCTCCATCGCCGCGCCGTCGGTCCCCGCGGCCTCCGCGACGACCGCCATCATCAGCCCGGCCGCCATGTCGTAGGCGGCCAGGAAGCACGCCTGCTTGTCGGTGAAGTGCTCGTAGAACGTCTCCCGCGACACCCGGGCCCGCTTGATCACGTCGGCGACGGAGACCCGCGCGTACCCCTTCTCGGCCACCGCGTCGATCACGCCCTGCAACAGCCGCTCCCGCTGCGACGCGACCACCTGCTCGCGCGTCAGATGGTGCCGCCCCCGTGGCAGCACGTCATAGCCGAGGGAATCCACAGAAGGCAACGTACCAACCGCTCCCGAGAGGCTAAAATAAACACTTCTGTACACCACGAACATGGTTGTTCGTGGTGGCGGTCCTGGCCGGTCTCCGGTGGTGCCCGGCGGGTCCGTTCGGTCGGCGGCGCGACGGCGGGGGCCGTGCGGCGGGAACGAGCGGGACCGACCCCACCGGAGCCGGTCGGCCCCGCGGGGCCGGGCGGGGCCGGGCGATGATGTCGCGAACCCGCCGGACGCCGCTGCGCCCGCTTCCTACGATCACCACATGCCGAACGACTCCCGCACCATCGTCCGGAACGCCTGGAAGGCGTTCGCCAGCCACGACTCCGGCCGGATCGCCGCGGTCCTCACCGAGGACGCCGAGTGGCGGGCGCCCGAGGGGAACGCGACCGCCGTCGCGCTGGGGTGCCCCAGCCACCTGGTCGGCCGGGAGGCGATCGTGCGCTTCCTCGCCGAGGACTTCCCCCGCTTCTTCGTGCGTGACGTCGAGGTCGTCTTCCACGGGTTCCACGCCGACGGCGACCGCGTGACCGTGGAGGAGACCATGACGGCGACGCTGGCCAACGGCAACCGCTACGTCAACGACTACTGCTTCGTCTTCGAGGTCCGCGACGGCCTGGTGCACCGGGTCCGCGAGTACATGGACACGGCCCGCGGGCATCGCATGATCTTCGGTGGGGATCCGGGCCGATCCGCCGCCCGGCCCGCCGAGCCGTCGTCTCCGGCGCGCTGACCCTCAGGGCAGCAGGCCCGCGCGGCGTGCCGCCGTGACCGCCTCCAGGCGCGTGTGGCTGTCGAGCTTCCGCATCGCCGAGCGCAGGTAGCTCTTCACCGTCTCCGGCAGCAGGCCCAGGCGCCGCGCGGCCTCCGCGTTGGTGCAGCCCACCGCCACCTGCGCGAGGACGTCCAGCTCGCGCGGCGACAGGAGGGGGCCGGCCGGGCGGCGCTCGCCGAGACCGGCGGCGGCCAGGCGGCTGGAGGCCGCCAGCAGGCGCTCCCGGACCTCGGGGTCGCTGGTCTTCTCGGCCAGGCCGCGCAGCTCGGCGTGCACGGCGCGGACCTCCTCCCAGTCGGCCGCGCCGGGGGCGACCGACGGGGGCCGGGTGAGGGCGCGGTCGGCCTCGTCGCGGACGGCGAGGTCCTGCTCCAGGTCGCGGGCGGCGTCCACGGCGGCGGCCACCACCCGGTCGGCCAGCGACAACGGCTCGCGCAGCGCCCCGTACAGCACGCCGCGCACGTTCCGCCGGACCACGACCGGGACCGCGACGACCGACAGCAGGCCCTCGCGGCCGACCGGGCCGTCGTAGTCGTGGCTGATCGTGGACGCCCTCGGGTAGTCGCTGACCCACACCGGGCGGCCCAGCGCCATCGCCTTGCCGCCGAGGCCGCTGCCCTGCCGCACCGCCAGGCCGTGCAGGGAGTCGGTGGTGTTGCCGACCAGCTCGGAGATCCGGATCCGGTCCGCCCCGCACACGACCCCGCCGAACACCACGGGCAGGCCGGTACGGCGGTGCAGCGCCAGCACCGCCGCCCGTACCGCTCCGGCGTCGTCGCTCATGTCGCCAGGATGCCCCGAACGCCCTCCACCGGGGAAGACGTCACGCGTGCCGTTGCTTCGCCGCATCGTGCAGCCCGAGGATGTCCACCGCCTCGGCGCGCATCTGCACCTTGCGGATCTTTCCGGTGACCGTCATCGGGAACTCGTCCACCACATGGACGTAACGCGGGATCTTGTAGTGCGCGAGCCTCCCGGCGCAGAACTCCCGCAGCCCCTCGGCCGTGAGGGGCTCGGCGCCCTCGCGCAGCCGCACCCACGCCATCAGCTCCTCGCCGTACTTGGCGTCCGGAACGCCGATGACCTGCGCGTCCACGATGTCGGGATGGGTGTAGAGGAACTCCTCGATCTCGCGCGGGTAGATGTTCTCGCCACCCCGGATGACCATGTCCTTGATCCGGCCGGTGATGTTGACGTAGCCGTCGGCGTCCATGACGGCCAGGTCGCCGGTGTGCATCCACCGCGCCGCGTCGATGACCTCGGCGGTCTTGTCGGGCTGCTCCCAGTAGCCGAGCATCACCGAGTAGCCGCGCGTGCAGAACTCGCCGGGCGTCCCGCGCGGCACCGTCACCCCGGTCTCCGGATCGACGATCTTGACTTCGAGGTGCGGGTGGACGGTCCCGACGGTGGACACGCGGCGGTCCAGCGAGTCGTCGGCGCGGGTCTGGGTGGACACCGGCGAGGTCTCGGTCATGCCGTAGCAGATCGTCACCTCGGCCATCCCCATCCGCTCGATGACCTGCTTCATCACCTCCACCGGGCACGGCGATCCGGCCATGATCCCGGTGCGCAGCGACGACAGGTCGTGCTCGGCGAACGACGGGTCGTTCAGCTCGGCGATGAACATCGTCGGGACGCCGTACAGCGACGTGCAGCGTTCGGCGGCGACGGCCTCCAGGGTGGCGCGCGGGTCGAACGCCGGGGCCGGGATCACCACGCACGCGCCGTGGCTGGTGGCGGCCAGGTTCCCCATGACCATGCCGAAGCAGTGGTAGAAGGGCACCGGGACGCAGATCCGGTCCTCCTGGTCGTAGCCGCAGCCCTCGCCGACGAAGAAGCCGTTGTTGAGGATGTTGTGGTGCGACAGCGTCGCGCCCTTGGGGAACCCGGTCGTGCCGCTGGTGTACTGGATGTTGATCGGGTCGTCGGCGGTGAGCGTCGCGCCGATCCCGGCCAGGCGGCCGGGGTCCCCGGCGCGGCCCGCCGCCAGCAGCGCGTCCCAGGACTCGCGGCCGAGCAGCACGACGTCCTCCAGCGCCGCGCACCGGGGCCGCACCTGCTCGATCATCGCGGCGTAGTCGGAGGTCTTGAACGCGGGCGCGGCGACGAGGGTGCGGATCCCCGCCTGGTTCAGCACGAACTCCAGCTCGTGGACCCGGTAGGCGGGGTTGATGTTGACGAGGATCGCGCCGATCTTCGCGGTGGCGTACTGGACGAACACCCACTCCGCGCAGTTGGGGGCCCAGATCCCGACCCGGTCGCCCTTGCCGACGCCGAGGTCCAGCAGGCCGAGCGCGACCGTGTCCACCTCGGCGCCGAGCTGGTCGTAGGTCCAGCGGCGGCCGGTCGCGCGTTCGACGAGGGCCTCCCGGTCGGCGAACGCCGCCGCGGTGCGGTCGAAGTTCGCCCCGATGGTGTCGCCGAGCAGCGGCTTGGCGGACGTCCCCGAGGCGTAGGAGAGCTCGGTCATCGCGTTGCTCGTGGAGGGACGACCCCCCACACCCCCCGGCAAGTGCTCCGCTCTTCCTTCGCTTCGCTCAGTCATCGCAGGTCTTCCTCCCGGAACTCGCCCATCGGACGGGCGTCGGCGTTCGGGTGCTTGTCCAGCTCGCTGGCGCGCAGCTCGACGCGGCGGATCTTCCCGGAGATCGTCTTGGGCAGTTCGGCGAACTCCAGCAGCCGTACCCGCTTGTACGGCGAGAGCTGCGCCCGGCTGTGCGCGAAGATCGAGCGGGCGGTCTCGGCGTCGGGCTTCCAGCCCGGCGCGAGCGTCACGTACGCCTTCGGCACCGCCAGCCGCACCGGGTCCGGCGACGGCACGACCGCCGCCTCCGCGACCGCCTCGTGCTCGATCAGCACGCTCTCCAGCTCGAACGGCGAGATCTTGTAGTCGGACGCCTTGAACACGTCGTCGGCGCGGCCCACGTAGGTGATGTACCCGTCGGCGTCGCGGGAGCCGATGTCGCCGGTGTGGTAGCGGCCCCCGGCCGTCGCCTCCGCGGTGCGCCCTTCGTCGCCGTGGTAGCCGACCATCAGGCCGAGGGGGCGGTCGCGCAGGTCGAGGCAGATCTCGCCCTCGTCGCCGGGCTCGCCGGTCACCGGGTCGACGAGCACGACCTCGTAGCCGGGCACCGGGCGGCCCATCGAGCCCGGCCGGACCGGCTGGCCCGGGGTGTTGGCGATCTGCACGGTCGTCTCGGTCTGGCCGAACCCGTCGCGGATCACGACGTCCCAGGCATCCCGCACGCGCTCGATGACCTCGGGGTTGAGGGGCTCCCCGGCGGCGACGACCTCGCGCGGCGGCGACGTGAGCGCCCCGAGGTCGGCCTGGATCAGCATCCGCCACACGGTCGGCGGCGCGCAGAAGCTGGTCACGCCGCACCGGTCCATCTCCCGCAGCAGCCGCGCGGCGTCGAAGCGGGTGTAGTTGAAGATGAAGACGCACGCCTCGGCGTTCCAGGGCGCGAAGACGTTGCTCCAGGCGTGCTTGGCCCAGCCGGGCGAGGAGATGTTGAGGTGGACGTCGCCGGGGCGCAGCCCGATCCAGTACATCGTGGACAGGTGCCCGGCCGGGTAGGACGCGTGGGTGTGCTCCACCAGCTTGGGCCGCGCCGTGGTGCCCGAGGTGAAGTACAGCAGCAGCGTGTCCGACGCCCGCGTGACGCCGTCGGGCTCGAACGCCGCGTCGCCCGCGTACGCCTCGTCGTACCGCAGCCATCCGTCCACGGGCTCACCGACCGCGATCCGCGTGAACGCGCCGTCGATCCCGTCGAACTTGCCGGTGTCCCCGGACCCGGTGACGACGTGCGCGGCGTTCCCCCGCTCGATCCGGTCCCGCAGGTCGGAGGTGCCCAGCAGCGGCGTGCACGGGATCAGCACCGCGCCGAGCTTCATCGCGGCGAGGATCGTCTCCCACAGCTCGACCTGGTTGCCGAGCATGAGGACGAGCCGGTCGCCGCGGCGCACGCCCGCGCCGCGCAGCCAGCCGGCGACCTGGTTCGACCGCCGCGCCAGGTCGGCGAACGAGTACCGCGCCTCGGACCCGTCCTCCTCGACGATCCACAGGGCGGGCCGGTCGTTGCCCTCGGCGATCCGGTCGAACCAGTCGATCGCCCAGTTGAACGCGTCCAGCTCCGGCCACCGGAACTTCTCCCGCGCCCCCGCGTAGTCCTCGCGGTGCTCCAGCAGAAAATCGCGCGCCGCCCGAAACCCGACCGCGGACATGGGAACCTCCTCGTCACGCACCGTTCAAGAGGATGCTCATCCCCCCGTGTGACCCACGCCACCCCCGAACGGGGGTACTTCCTTTTCTAGAGAGATTCTCTAGAGACTTTCTCTGTTCCGGGTTACGCTTCGGCCCCATGGGAGACATGACCGCCGTCGTCACCGGGGCCAACCGGGGGATCGGCCGAGCCGTCGCCGCCGGGCTGCTCGCGACCGGCCACGACGTGGTGCTGGTCGCGCGCGACCGCGCCGCGGGGGAGCGGGCCGTGGCGGAGCTGGGCGGCGGCCGCCTGGTCGTCGGCGACCTGTCCGACCTGCGCGCCGTCCGCGCGACGGCCGGGGCGCTGCGCGAGGCGTGCCCCCGCCTCGACGTGCTGGTCCACAACGCGGGCGTCTGGCCGGGCCGCCGCGTCCTGAACGGCGACGGCCTGGAGCAGGCGTTCGCGACCAACCACCTCGCGCCGTTCGTCCTCAACCTCGAACTGGAACCGCTGCTGCGCGCCTCGGGGACCCGCGTCGTCCAGGTCAGCGCCGGCCTGTACGTGAAGGGCCGCGCCGACCCGGACCGCACGCCGACCGGCGAGGACTTCCACCCGATGCGGACCTACGCCGACACCAAGCTGTGCAACGTCATGATGCTGCCGCTGTGGGCCGACCGCTGGCGCGGCACCGGCGTGACGATCGACGCCGTCCACCCCGGCGTCGTCCGCACCGGCCTCGGCGACCGCGCCGGCGTGCCCGGCGCGCTCCTTCGGGCGGTCAAGCTCCTGTGGAGACCCCCGGCCACCGGGGCGCGGCCGATCGTCCGCCTGGCGGTCGAGGACAGGGGCACCGGCCGCTACTTCCACCTGGACGAGCAGACGTCCCTCGACCCGCCCGCCACCGACGCCGCGCTCGCCCGGCGCCTGTGGGACCAGGCCCTAAAGTACGGGAGTGCCACCTAAGCAGCAGCGGGGCGCGGCGACCGTCCAGAAGGTCCTGAACGCGGCACTGGACCTCGCGGCGGCCGAGGGACCCGGAGCCCTCACGATGACCGCCCTGATCAGCCGGACGGGCGTGAGCAGCGGCAGCCTCTACCACCACTTCGGCAGCGTCGACGGCCTGGCCGCCGCGCTCTACGCCCGCTGCATGGCGAACCTGCTGGACTCCCTCGTCGAGGCGCTGGAGCCCGAGGCGACGGCGCGGGAGGGGGTCGGCGCGTTCGTGCGCGCCTACCTGGCGTTCACCCGCGACCGCCGTTCCGAGGCGTACTTCATCCACGCCTCCTCCCACGCGGGCTACCTGCCCGCCCACGCCGAGCGGATCGCGGCGGAGAAGCGGCCCCGCATGGAGCGGATCGCCGCGTGGCTGCGCCCGTTCGTGGAGTCCGGCGAGCTGGTGGCGCTCCCTGACCCCCTCACGGAGATGCTGGTCGTCGGCCCGGTCGCCGAGACGTCCCGCCGCTGGCTGGCCGGGGACCCGGCCGTGGACCTGGAGACGGCCGCCGAACTCCTGCCCGACCGCGTCTGGAACGCCCTGCGGCGGTGAAGCGGCCCAGTTGGATCGGCCTTGATCGGCTCTTCGGGTGGGCCGCTGTCCGTCCCTAGGGTGGCGGCATGATGCGAACGCGATGGATCCCCGGCCCCGCCGCGGACACCGAGGGACCCGTGCTGGTCAGCGTCACCGAGTTCACCGGCGACGCGTTCCGGGACGTCCCGGCGATCTACCGCGCGGGCCTGGAGCTGAGCCGCGCCTGGCCGCGGCTGGACGGCGCGGTCGGGACGTGGCTGTGGGCCCGCCCGCTCGGGCGGGCCAGCGGCTCGGTGTCGGTGTGGGAGGACGAGGCGGCGCTGCGCCGCTTCGTCTCCTGGGCGCCGCACGTGGCGATCGTGCGGCGGTTCCGGGACCGCGGGCGGGTACGGGCGACGACCTGGCACGCCGACCGGTTCGCCGGGGACGAGGCCTGGCGCGAGGCCGTCCGGTTCCTGGAGGACCGGACGGCCTCCGCCCCCGTGTGACGTCACACGGCGAACGCCCGCCGGACCGCCGCCAGCATCTCCCGCCGCATCCGGGCGCTGACCTCCGCGCCCTCGAAGATGCCGTGCGGGACGCCCGGGTGGACGTGGAGCTCGACCGGGACCCCGGCCCGCGTCAGCCGCCGCGCGTACTCGATGTCCTCCTCCAGGAACAGGTCCAGCGCGCCGACGCTCACGAACGCCGGGGGCAGCCCGCCCAGGTCCTCGCACCGGGCGGCGACCGCGTACGGGGCCACGCCGTCGCGGCCGGGCTCGTGGCCCAGCAGGCTGGACCAGCCGAACGCGTTGGACGCCCGCGTCCACCGGAACTCCCCGGTGTGGGGGTGCGGGTCGCTCTCGGTGACGGTGCGGTCGTCGAGCATCGGCACGAACAGCGCCTGCAACACCAGCGGGATCCGCCCCTCGTCCCGGACCTTCTGCGCCAGCGTCGCGGCCAGCCCGCCGCCCGCGCTCACCCCCGCCACGGCGATCCGCGCCGGGTCGACGCCCAGGTCGGCGGCGTTGCCGTGCAGCCAGGACAGTGCCGCGTGGCAGTCGTTCACCGGGCCGGGGTGCGGGGTCTCCGGGGCGAGCCGGTAGTCCACCGACACCACGACGCAGCCGATCTCGGCGGCGAGGGGCACGACGGCGGCCTGGTCCCAGTCCGCGCTGCCCAGCACGTACCCGCCGCCGTGGATCCACAGCAGCGCGGGCAGCGGCTCCCCGGCCCCGGCGGGCCGGGTGACCAGGACCCGGACGTCCGGATCGCCCGCCCGGCCGGGGACCCGGCGCTCCCCGACGACCAGCCCGTCCGGCGGCGGGGGCACGGGCTGCTCCTCCTGGAACCGCCGCCGGGCCTCCCGGACCGCCGGGAGGTTCCCGGCGCTCAGCTCGATCGTCGGGACGAGGTCGATCAGCGAGGCGATCTGCGGGTCGAGGAGATGGCGCGTGTCCACGGCGGCCCTTTCCGGAGAGGCGGAGGATCCCGGGTCATTGTGCTGTGCGCCGGGTGGACGCCGCCCGCCGGGCCCGCACGCCCGGGGCCGAGCCCTACGCTGGCCTTCCGCACCGCCCTGGAGAAGGAACGCCCGTGATCCTGTCCCGCCGTGCCCTCAACCGTGCGACGCTCGCCCGCCAGCTCCTCCTGGAACGCGTGCGGAAGCCGGTCGTCGAGACCGTCGAGCACCTGGTCGGCCTCCAGGCGCAGACCCCGCACACCTGGTACCACGGGCTCGCCGCCCGGCTCGACGGGATCCGGCCCGAGGAGGTCGCGGCGCTGCTGGTGGACCGCCGCCTGGTGCGCATCGCGCTGATGCGCTCCACGATCCACCTGGTCAGCGCCGACGACTGCCGGTGGCTGCGCCCGCTGGTCCAGCCGGTCCTGGACCGCGACCTGTTCCACAACAGCCTGCACGGCAAGCCGGTCCAGGGCCTCGACATGGACGAGCTGGTCACCGCCGCCCGCCCGATCCTGGAGGAGAGGCCCCGCACCGCCAAGGAGCTGGGCGCGCTGCTGGGCGAACGCTGGCCCGACCGCGCGCCCGCCTCCCTCGCCTACGCCGCCCGCAACCGGATGGCCCTGGTCCAGGTCCCGCCGCGGGGCGTGTGGGGGGCCAGCGGCCCGATCGCCCACACCACCGCCGAGCACTGGCTCGGCGCGCCCCTCGACGCCGGCGCCACCCTGGACCGCATGGTGCTGCGCTACCTGGCGGCGTTCGGCCCGGCGTCGGTGATGGACGTGCAGGCGTGGTCCGGCCTGACCCGCCTCAAGGAGGTGGTGGAGCGCCTCCGCCCCCGGCTGGTGACGTTCCGGAGCGAGGACGGCCGCGAGCTGTTCGACCTCCCCGACGCGCCCCGCCCCGACGAGGACACGCCCGCCCCCGCCCGCCTGCTGTACGACTTCGACAACCTGCTGCTGTCACACGCCGACCGCTCCCGCTTCGTCACCGGGGAGCACCTCGCCGCGGCGAGGAGACGCCCCAACCTCGTCCCCGGCACGATCCTGCTCGACGGCGTGACGGCGGGGGAGTGGAACCTCACGGACGAGACCCTGACGCTCCGGCCCCACACCTCGTTCACCGGCGAGGACGAGGAGGCCCTGACCGCCGAGGCGCACCGCCTCCTCGACTTCGCCGGGGCCACCGACCGCGACGTCCGTCTCGGAGACTAGAGCCTGTTTCGAAGGGGGCCTGGGCCACGCACGCGAGCGCGTTACCTGACCTGCGGGTCCGAGGCCGGAGGCGAGGACCCGCGGGTCAGATCGCGAAGCGATGTCGCGCTCGCCAAGGCCTGGTGAGGCGCGAGCCCCCGGGCGAGCGCCGTGGGCCAGGGCTTGGAAACACGGCCTAGCAGCGGTCGTCCCGGGGCCGCTCGACCCGCGGAACGGTGTCGGTCACGGTCACCGACAGTTGCGCGGTCGACCCGATGAGGCTGCCGACCGGGGCCTTCGCCTGCGCCGCGTCCACGACGACCTCGCGCTCGCCCAGCAGCGCGTAGGTCCTCCGGTCGAAGATCAGGTCCTTGCGGATCCCCCGGTCGACCCGGCCCACGCCCAGCCCGGTGCGCCGCGCGGCGTCCTGCGCCCCGCCCACCGCGTCGACGCCCGGGATCGTGGCGATCGCCCGGAACAGCGCGGCCCGCTGCGCGCGCGGCAGGTACGTCTCGCGCAGCAGGTCACCGGCCCGCTCCCAGGCCCGCGTGTCCGGGGACCCGTCGCCCGGAGCGGCGTACAGATGGGCGCGCATCCCCCTGACATCGGCCGGCAGCCGGGACAGCGCCGTGTAGTCGGTGCCGAGGTCGGCGTTCCTGCAGTACTGGAGGTGGACCCAGTCGGTGCCCTTGTCGGCGAACGCCGCGCGCGGCACCGGCCACCCCGGGTACGCCTTGGGCGGCAGATGAGTGATCTTCAGTACGTCCGGGCTCCCGGCCCGCACGGGCCGCCAGATCACCCGGTCGGTCCGGTACAGGTAGCGTCCCTGCCTCCCCGTGTCGCCGTCGTTGCTCTCGGCGCTGAACATGGTCTGCGAGACGACCTTGACGTACTGCCCGGGACGCGGCGCCAGTTCGTCCCCCGCACGGGCGGCACGCCCCAGGACCTGCGTCGCCGACATCGGCGCGGCCCCCGCCAGCGTGACCACCGGGTCGGCGCCCTCGTGCGCGGCGGCGAGCCGTCCCCGCTCCGGTCCGCCGGGCACGGCGACCACCAGCGCCACCGACGCGGCACCGGCCGCCAGCAGCGCCCCTCCGGCGGCGAACCCGGCGCGCCGCCGCCGCACCGAACGCGGCGTCGCCCGCCGTTCCAGCCTCCGCCGCGCCTCGGCCATGGCCTCCGCCGAGTAGGGGGCGGCCTCGGGCCGGGCCTCACGGAACAGTTCGATCTCGTTCATCGGGACTCCCCCAGGGCTCGGCGGATCTTGGCTCGGGTGCGGGACAGGCGCGACCGGACGGTGCCCACCGGGATCCCCAGCGCGACCGCCGCGTCCTCGTACGACAGCTCGGCCCAGGCGACCAGCAGGAACAGTTCCCGTTCCCGGGCCTTCAACCCGGCCAGCGCCGCCGCCAGCCTCGGCTGGAGTTCCCGTGCGTCGATCCGCGCGACGCTGCGTTCCTCGAACGCCTCCCCGTCCGGTCCGGTCACCCGCGCCAACGCCCTCAACCGCCGCGTCTCGGTCCGCCGGTGCTTGGCGATGAGGTTGGCGGCGATCCCGTACAGCCACGGCCGGGCGTCCTCCCGCCGCAGGTCGTAGCGTCCGCGCTTGCGGAAGGCCACCAGGAAGGTCTCGGCCGTCACATCGTCGGCGAGCGCCACCGCGTCCGCTCCCAGCCGCCGCGCCGCGTACCGGTGGATCTCCCTGGAGTACCGGTCGAACAGCACGGAGAACCGCTCCGGCACCTCCCACGACTCCCGGATGACCGCGGCGTCCCCCGCGACGACCCTCATCCCGCCCACTGCGGCGGCGCTCACCACGCGCCGTTCCCGTTCATTTCGGTGCAAGCTCCGTTCCGGGGCGCCCACGCACCCTCACCCGGTACTCACCCGCACCGACCCCCGGGTTCCCACATTCCCGGGGGTTCCGCGTCCCGTGGGGCCGGAGGTCAGGAGTTCGGGATGTAGGGCGGGGCCACGCCCCAGCCCCAGTGCGGCATCGGGGCCTCCAATGCCGGGGTCGCGTCGGGCCGGGAGTTGCCGCGGGCCAGGCGCGTGCCCCACTCGACGTAGCTCGCGAACGCCGCGCGGAACTCCGGGTCGTCGGGCAGGCCGACCTCGTCGGCGGCGTCCATCAGCAGGTTCACCCAGCGGCGGCGCTGCGGCTCGGTGATCGCCTTGCCCAGGTGCCGGCGGACCATGTGGGCGTAGCCGCCGCGCTCGGCGCTGTACCGCTCCGGGCCGCCGAACACCTCCGACAGCCACATCGCCACGTACCGGGGGTGCCCGGGGTCCATGCCCGCGAACAGCGGTCCGATCAGGTCGTCCTTCAGGACCTTGCCGTAGAACGTCTCGGTCAGCCGCTCGAACGCCGCGCTCCCCCCGGCCCACGCGTACATCGTCGGGACGGACCCGCCCGTCCCGCGCACGGCGGTCGGCTCGTAGTGCCGCATCTCCTCGATGCTCTCCACGTACGGCCTGATCTCGGCGAAGAACGCCGGGAAGTGCTCGCCCTTCCGGAAGCCCTCCAGATGGTCGGCCGCCGACGTCCAGGTGATCCGCAGGACGTACCGTCCGGGCTCGTCCACGCAGCGGGTCAGCTCGTAGTCCACGCACTGCGGCGCGGCGGTCAGCGCGCGGGCGGCCCGCCCGTACGCCTCCTCGAAGGCGGCGGCGTCGGCCTCCGCGATCCGGTACCGGATGTATTCGACGATCATGCGCTCACGCTCTCGGTCGATGGCCGGGAGCCTCATGTAATCATGTAATCAACGCAAGAGAGATCATCTCTGCGAAAAAGGCGGGACGCCCGGCGGGAACCCCCGCCGGGCGTCCGTCGGACCCGTTCCGCGGATCAGCCGCGCGGCGACCGCCGCGCCCAGGCGACACCGCCCGCCACGGCCGCCACCAGCACGGCGCCCAGCCCGATCCACAGCCAGCCGCCCGACCCGGACGACGACTCCTTCTTCCCGGCGACCGCCGTCGACGTGCTCGCCGGGGACGGGGCGGGAGCGGACGAACCCGAGGCCGTCGGCGACGCGGCCGCGGCCCCCTTCACGGTGAACGTGAAGCTGCCCGACACCGGGTGCCCGTCCAGCGACACGACCCGCCACCCCACGGTGTACCGGCCGTTCGGCAGGCCGGGCTTCACCGGCAGCGTCACCTTGTTGTCGGTGGCCTCGGCCGCGCCCGCGCCGTACTGGACCCCGGCCTCGCCGGTGAGGATGACCTTCGGCAGCGAGATCGCCTGCGTGTAGGTCAGCACGATCTCCTTCGGCGCCTCGACGGTGGACCTGGCGGCCGGGTTCGAGGAGCGCAGCGCGGTGTGAGCCGAGGCGGGCGCGGCGGGCAGGGCCAGCGCCAGCGCGGCCCCGGCGGTCAGCGCCGCCAGCCTGCGGTGCCTCATGCCCGACGCCCCCGCACCAGGCCGAACGCCCCGACGATCAGGCCGAGCACGCCGATCGCGATGCCGATCCCGCCCAGCATCCGGGCGGTGCCGTCGTCGGCGGAGGAGGCGGCCACCGGCCTGGCGGCGGCGGCCAGTCCCCGGGCGGGCTCCGTGGACCCCTTCGCCGCGAGCTTCAGCACCGGCGCGGGGTGCTCGGGCTCCTCCTTGCCCGGCTCGGCCGGCTGGTCCCACCTGACGACCTCGCCGCCCTCATAGGTCTGCTCGGCCTTGAACGCCAGCTGGTCCACGTCGGTCGGCAGCGGCCCCATCGACACGTCGAACTCCTGGAACTGCCCCTTGTCGATCTTCCCGCCGGACCAGGTGATCCGGGAGACCGCCTCGGTGAGGTTCGCGCCGTGCACGTTGATCGGCGTCTTGAGCCTGCTCTTCTCCACCTTCACCGACCAGCCCGGCACCGGCCGCACCGACACGAACGCGATCGGGTGGTCCACCGGCAGGTCGACCTGGACCTTGGTGGTCCCGGCGTCGTCGCGCTCGTTCGGCACCCGGAACGCGACCTTGGTGAAGCCGCCCTGCTCGGCGGTGCCGGGGTTGACGGTGACGTGCGCGGACGCGACGCCCGCCAGCCCGACCACCGACACCGACGCCAGCGCCGCCACCGCGGCGAACCTGGACATGCCCGAAGAGAACCGTGATGACATGGTGAAACTCCGTTCGAGAAGCACGTGAAGAACCCGAACGCGCCGGCGGCGCGCCCGGTGACGTACGGCGCTCCCTCAGAGCGCCCTCGAACGGAGCGGCGGCCCCCGCCGGACGACCTGGTGCCGCAGCGCCCGCCCCACGGGCACGGGCACGTCCGTCACCGGCATCACGGGGATACGGGCGGGAGGCGCCGGGGGTTCGACGACGAGCGGCGGCGCCGGCCGGAACGTCAGCCGGCGCGCCAGCGACCACAGGGCCCGTTCGCCGCGCCGCAGCCACCACGCCGCCAGCGCGGCGGCCGCGACGTGCGCGAACGTCATCGTCCAGCCGGAGTCCCGCCCGGGCATCAGGGAGCCGCCGTGATGCCCGGACCCCAGGGCGGCGTCCGCGTACAGCGTGTGCAGCGCGAACTGCCCGCCCAGCAGCCCCCCGAAGATCGTCGGGAGGGACCGCTCGTGCCCGGCCAGCGCCCAGGTGACCCCGAGCGTTCCCGCGAACCCCGCCAGCACCGCCCACGCGGGCACCGCGTGCGACGACGCCAGCCCGTGCCCGAGGGTCGCCAACGCGACCACGACGGTGGCGAACAGCACCGCCCGGGAGGCACGGAAGAACGGCTGCGGGGACATGGCGGCCCCATGGTCCCACCTCCGGACGAAAGGCACCACCCGACCCCCGCCCTGGGGCTGTGACACGCCCTACATGTTGGGGTTGTGCGTCACCCGTCATCAAGATGTAGGGTCATGCCCGTGCTGGTTCGCCCCAGCCGTCCCAGACGGCACGGGCGTCGCAAGAGGGAACCCGGTGCGAGTCCGGGACTGCCCCGCAGCGGTGAGCGGGAACGACCGCCGTCACATGCACTGACCCCGGGCACGGGGGCGGGAAGCGACGGCCAGTAGGAGCGCGCAGTGCGCCCGCGAGTCCGAAGACCTGCCAGCTCCGCCGTGGACGCGGTCCACGGCGAAGGGAGCCCGGAGGGCTCTCGTACGTCCAGGTCTCGCGGGAGGACCGGGGGCGGTGCGCGGCATGCCGGAGACCGGCGGTCCGCGCGTCGTTCGCATGCCCTCGCGGGACGAGCTCGCGAGGGGAAAGAGCACGTGACCCAGGAACTGATCGCGCCACCGGCCGGTGTCCTCACCGGGACCGCCGAGGCCGTCAGCGTCGCACCCGCCCAGGCCACGCCGGTCGAGCGCCTGGCCGAGCAGGTGGAACGCGCCTGCGCCGGGCTGCCGGACGCCGACCCGGCCCGGGTGCTGGCGGCGGTGCGCGCGAACGGGGGAGTGGACGCCGCCGGCCTGCGCGACCTGGCCATCGGCGAGGCGGCCGCGCTGGTCGGCGTCGAGCCCGCCTACTCCCGGGTCGCCGCCCGGCTGCTCGGCGCGAAGATCGCCGACGAGGCGGCGGCGGAGGGCGTCCGCTCGTTCGCCGGCTCGGTCGCCGTCGCGCACCGCGAGGGCCTGCTGTCGGACGCGCCCGCCGCGTTCGTCGCCGCCCACGCCGACGCGCTGAACGCCCTGGTGGACGAGGCCGCCGACGACCGGTTCGAGTACTTCGGCCTGCGCACCGTCTACGACCGCTACCTGCTGCGCCACCCGAGGACCCGGCGCGTCGTGGAGCGCCCCCAGTACTTCCTGATGCGCGTCGCGGTCGGCCTGTCCGACACCGTCGAGGACGTCCGCGAGCTGTACGCGCTGCTCAGCACCCTGTCCTACCTGCCGAGCTCGCCCACCCTGTTCAACTCGGCGGCCCGCCGCCCCCAGCTGTCGTCGTGCTTCCTGCTCGACTCCCCGAGGGACGAACTGGAGTCGATCTACGAGCGGTACGCGCAGGTCGCGCGGCTCAGCAAGTACGCGGGCGGCATCGGCGTCTCCTGGAGCCGGATCCGGTCCCGGGGCTCCCTCATCCGGGGCACCAACGGCCACTCCAACGGCATCGTCCCGTGGCTGCGCACCCTCGACTCCTCGGTCGCCGCCGTCAACCAGGGCGGACGCCGCAAGGGCGCGGCCTGCGTCTACCTGGAGCCGTGGCACGCCGACGTCGAGGAGTTCCTCGAACTGCGCGACAACACCGGCGAGGAGGCCCGCCGCACCCACAACCTCAACCTCGCCAACTGGATCCCCGACGAGTTCATGCGCCGCGTCGAGGCCGACGCGCGGTGGTCGCTGTTCGACCCCAAGGAGACGCCCGAGCTCGTCGACCTGTGGGGCGAGGAGTTCGACGCCGCCTACCGCCGCGCCGAGGCCGAGGGCCGGTACGTCCGCCAGGTCCCCGCCCGCCGCCTGTTCGGCAGGATGATGCGCACCCTCGCCGAGACCGGCAACGGGTGGATGACGTTCAAGGACGCCGCCAACCGCGCCTGCAACCAGACCGCCGAGCCCGGCAACGTCGTCCACCTGTCCAACCTGTGCACCGAGATCCTGGAGGTCACCAGCGACGGCGAGACCGCCGTGTGCAACCTCGGCTCGGTCAACCTCGGCGCGCACGTCTCCGGCGACGACCTGGACTGGGAACGCCTCCGCTCCACCGTCCGCACCGCCGTCCGCTTCCTGGACCGCACCATCGACCGCGGCTTCTACCCGACCGCCGAGGCCGAGGGCGCCAACCGCAAATGGCGGCCGGTCGGTCTCGGCGTGATGGGCCTGGCCGACGTGTTCTTCAAGCTGCGGCTGCCGTTCGACTCGGCCGAGGCCAGGGCGCTGTCCACGCGCATCGCCGAGGAGATCGCCCTCGCCGCCTACGACGCCTCCGCCGACCTGGCCGCCGAACTCGGCGCGCTGCCCAACTACGCCGCCACCCGCACCGCGCGCGGTGAGCTCCACGTCGACCACTTCCCGGACGCGGCGATCACCCGTCCCGACGCGTGGGACGCCCTGCGCGCCAAGGTCGCCGAGCACGGCCTGCGCAACTCCCTGCTGATCGCCATCGCGCCGACCGCCACCATCGCGTCGATCGCGGGCTGCTACGAGTGCGTCGAGCCGCAGGTGTCCAACCTGTTCAAGCGCGAGACCCTGTCCGGCGAGTTCCTCCAGATCAACAACTACCTGGTCGCCGACCTCAAGCGCCTCGGCCTGTGGGACGCCGCCACCCGCGACGCCATCAAGCGCGCCAACGGCTCCCTCCAGGGCCTGGCCGACCTGCCCGCCGACCTGCGCGAGCTGTACCGCACCGCCTGGGAGCTGCCGCAGAAGGCGCTGATCGACCTGGCGGCGGCGCGGACCCCGTTCATCGACCAGAGCCAGTCGCTCAACCTGTTCATGGAGACGCCGACCATCGGCAAGCTCTCCTCGATGTACGCCTACGCCTGGCGCAGCGGCCTGAAGACCACCTACTACCTGCGCTCCCGCCCGGCGACCCGCATCGCCCAGACCACCATCACCCAGGCCACCGGCGCCCACACCACCGGCGCGCGCACCGCCCCGGATGCCGAGGCGGTCGCCTGCTCCCTTGAGAACCCCGAGACCTGCGAGGCCTGCCAGTGATGCTGCTCGACCCGGGCATGGACCTGACCCTGCGGCCCATGCGCTACCCCGACTTCTACGAGCGCTACCGCGCGGCGATCCGCAACACCTGGACGGTCGAGGAGGTCGACCTGGCCTCCGACCTGGCCGACCTGGCGCGCCTCACCCCCGAGGAGCTGCACCTGGTCAACCGGCTGGTCGCGTTCTTCGCCACCGGCGACTCGATCGTCGCCAACAACCTGGTGCTCAACCTCTACAAGCACGTCAACGCGCCCGAGGCCCGCCTCTACCTGTCCCGGCAGCTGTTCGAGGAGGCCGTCCACGTCCAGTTCTACCTGACCCTGCTGGACACCTACCTGCCCGACCACGACGAGCGCGTCCGGGCGTTCGCCGCGATCGAGCACATCCCCTCGATCCGCGCCAAGGCCGAGTTCTGCTTCAAGTGGATCGACTCGATCAACCGCCTGGACGAGCTGCGCACCGCCGCCGACCGGCGTGCGTTCCTGCTCAACCTGATCTGCTTCGCCGCGTGCATCGAGGGCCTGTTCTTCTACGGGGCCTTCGCCTACGTGTACTGGCTGCGCTCGCGCGGCCTGCTCAACGGCCTGGCCTCGGGCACCAACTGGGTGTTCCGCGACGAGAGCATGCACATGGAGTTCGCGTTCTCCGTCGTGGACACCGTCCGCGCCGAGGAGCCCGAGCTCTTCGACGCCGCGATGACGCGCCAGGTCACCGAGATGATCGACGAGGCCGTCGAGGCGGAGCTGGCGTTCGCCCGCGACCTGTGCGGCGACGGCCTGCCCGGCATGAGCGCCGACGACATGCGCCGCTACCTGGAGTACGTCGCCGACCAGCGCCTCGCCCGCCTCGGCCTGCCGGTCCGCTACGGCACCGAGAACCCGTTCGCGTTCATGGAGCTCCAGGACGTCCAGGAGCTGTCGAACTTCTTCGAACGCCGCGTGTCGGCCTACCAGATCGGCGTCGAAGGGGCGGTGGCGTTCGACGAGGCTTTCTGATCCGCCAGGTGAGAGAAGCGTCCCTCCGGGTAGGAGCAACGTCCAGCAACCTTCGCCGGGGTGCCGTTCGTTGAACGGGCGAGCACCTCGCTGAGGAGGAACGGAATGCCTCTCGCCGACCGAATCAGACGCTTCCTGCGCAGCCCGCAGGGCCAACGCGCGCGCAACCGGGCCGGGCAGATCGCCCGCGACCCGCGCAACCAGGCCAAGGCCCGCAGTCTCCTGGCCCGCTTCCGCGGCAAGGGCGGCGGCGGCCACGGACGCCGCTACTGAGAGAACCGCCACCCGCGAACCCACCGGCCCGTCCCGCTCCCCGGAGCGGGGCGGGCCTTCTCATGCCCACACGCACCTGCGAACTGGACTTACCTGCGAATGACTTGCAATAGTAGAGATCATGTCGAACTACACGCTGCCCGACCTCCCTTACGACTACGCGGCCCTCGAACCCGCCATCACCGGCGAGATCCTGGAGCTGCACCACGCCAAGCACCACGCGGCCTACGTCAAGGGCGCCAACGACACGTTGGAGAAGCTCGCCGAAGCGCGCGAGAAGGAGCAGTTCGGCGGTCTGGTCGGCCTGGAGAAGACCTTCGCGTTCAACCTCTCCGGCCATGTGCTCCACTCGATCTTCTGGGAGAACCTGTCCCCGGACGGCGGCGACCGCCCCGACGGGGAACTGGAGGCCGCCATCGACGAGCACTTCGGCTCGTTCGAGGCGTTCCGGAAGCAGCTTTCGACCGCCACCGCCACCGTGCAGGGCTCCGGCTGGGGCGTCCTGGCGTGGGAGCCGCTCGGCAGGCGCCTGGTGGTCGAGCAGGTGTACGACCACCACGGCAACGTCGGCATGAACACCACCCCGCTGCTGGTGTTCGACGCCTGGGAGCACGCGTACTACCTCCAGTACCGCAACGTGCGCCCCGACTACGTCCAGAAGCTCTGGGACCTCGTCAACTGGGACGACGTGAAGGCCCGCTTCGACAAGGCGCGCAACGCGTAAGCGAGCCGGCGCCGAAGGACGTGCGGCGCCCACCAGGCCGGGATCGTGCTCAGAACCTTTCCTTGCGGCCTGGCGGGCGCCGCACTTTTTCTTCCCCGGTTCCCCGCGTCGACCGGAAGGAGGACCGCCTGTAAGAAAGCGAGGTGATCTCGGGGGTACCGGGTGACACCCGAGAGGAGGTGGTGACGTGGACGCCGACGTCGAGCGCTTCACGGCCATCTACCGGAAGCACTATCCCAAGGTCCTTAGCTACGCGCTCGCCCATGACGCGCGGGCGGTCGCCGAGGACGTGGCCAACGAGACGTTCCTGACCGCCTGGCGCAAGCTCGACCAGGTGCCGGACGACGACCCGTTGCCCTGGTTGTTCGGCGTGGCGCGGCGGCACCGGCTGAAACAGCGCGACGCCGGACGGCGGCACGCGACGATCGCCGAGCGGGCCCGGCGGATGAGGTCCGAGCACGGCGCCGACACCGGCGAGGTGGTCGCCGAGCGGGAGGCGGGACTGGCCGCGTTCGCGGCGCTTCCCGAACGCGACGCCGAGGCGCTGGTCCTGAGCGCCTGGTACGGCTTCTCGGCCGGGCAGGCCGCGCGGGTGCTCGGCTGTTCCACGGCGACGTACTTCGTCCGCCTGCACCGGGCGCGCAAGCGGCTCGCCCGCCTGCTCTCGACCTCCGACCACGCCTCTTTTCCGCACCCGGCCCTGGAAGGACAGCGCGGATGAACACCGTCGACCGCACCGTCGCCTCGCTCAAGCCCGCCGTGCTCGACGCCGTGGAGAACACCCCGGCGGACGAGTCGCGCATCCCCGCGCTCACCGCCGCCTCGCGGGAGCGGTCGCGGCGGCGCCTCCCGAAGCTGCCGATCGCGCTGGCCGCCGGGGCCGCGGTGGCGGCCGCGGGCGTCACGGCCGTCACCCTCCGGCCCGACGGCGGCGC